>NZ_JACMYP010000002.1 GCF_020889705.1 Bradyrhizobium altum
GCGCCGAGTTGTTCGAGCCTTTTGGCGATCGTCATGTCGATGGCGTTGAACGCGGCCGGCCGGTTCAGCGTGATGGTCGCGATGGCGCCGTCGATGCGGAGCAAGGCGGGGTCATTGGGGGAGGCGGGATCGGGCATTTTAAGGACCTTGGGCTTGTTATTTCCGGACATTTAAGGCCTTGACGGCAGCCGTGGCAATCCGGCCCGGCTTCCGGAGGCGGCTTTCGGGTGCCCAGATTTGCCCGGGACCCCCTTGCATCGGCGCGAGCCATGAGGCCAAATGGCGCGCGCCTTCGGTACGCAGACACGAGCGCTGTGGTGACGGGGCACGCAAGCTAACATCGACAAGAGGAAACGGCATGGGTCACTCCTGCTCGCGCGTATTTGGGTTGTTCCGATGACGGGCTCGGTCATCATCGTCGGCGCCGGACATGCCGGCTTCCAGCTCGCGGCGTCGCTGCGCCAGGCCGGCTTCGCCGAGCGCATTGCCCTGATCAATGACGAGGGCCATTTGCCGTACCAGCGGCCGCCCTTGTCGAAGGCCTATCTGAAGGGGACCGGCGGGCCGGAAACCCTGATGTTCCGGCCCGACAAATTCTACCAGGACAACAAGATCGAGCTGATCACCGATCGCGCCCACGCGGTCGACCGCAACGCACGCAAGGTGATACTCGCCTCCGGCACGTCGCTCGACTATGGCCATCTGGTGTTCGCGACCGGCGCGCGGAACCGGCTGCTCGACATTCCCAACGCAAAGCTCGACGCCGTCCGCTACCTGCGCATCCTGGATGAGAGCCAGGCGCTGCGCGATTTGCTCGCACCCGGCATGCGCGTCGTGGTGATCGGCGCGGGCTTCATCGGGCTCGAATTCGCGGCCACCGCGCGGGCCAAGGGCCTCGAGGTCGACGTGGTCGAACTCGCCTCGCGCGTGATGGCGCGCGCGGTGACCGCGGAGATCTCCGAGTTCTCGCAGTCGCGCCACAGCGCGGCTGGCATCCGGATCCACCTCGGGGTGCAGGTCACGGCGATCGAGGCCGATGGCCCCAAGGTCACCGGCGTCAGCCTGAGCAACGGCACGCACATCCCGGCCGATCTCGTCGTGGTCGGCGTCGGCGTGCTGCCGAATGTCGAGCTCGCGGCGGAGGCCGGCCTGCCGGTCGCATCGGGCATCATCGTCGACGAGCATCTTTCGACCGCCGATCCGAATATCTCCGCGATCGGCGATTGCGCGCTCTACACCAGCAAGCGCTTCGGCGGATCGCTGCGGCTGGAGTCGGTGCAGAACGCGACCGACCATGCGCGCTGCGTGGCGTCACGGCTGACCGGCAAGACCGAGGTCTATGACGGCCTGCCGTGGTTCTGGAGCGACCAGGGCCCCGACAAGCTGCAGATGGCGGGCCTCACCACCGGCTACGACCGCGTCGTGGTGCGCGGCGACCGCGCGCAGGGGGCGTTCTCGGCGTTCTGCTATCGCGGCGACAGGCTGCTCGGCATCGAGTCGGTCAATCGCGCCGGCGATCACATGTTCGGCCGCCGGCTGCTCGGCGCCGGGGGCTCGATCACACCGGAGCAGGCGGCGGATACGAGTTTTGATCTCAAGAGCGCGCTGACGTGACGCCGGCGGTGAGCGGGCCGCTTGCGTGCCGGCTCCCCCCTTGGCTCATCGTGGTCCGTGTCGCTCGGCGGCCAGCACGGACTTGACCTCTTCGACCGTCGGCATGGACGGCGCAGCGCCCATTCTCTGGACACAGATCGACGCCGCGATATTGGCGTATGACATCGCGGCCTGGATCGGCTGTCCGTCCGCGAGCAGGGCCGCGACCGCTCCGACAAAGCAGTCGCCCGCACCGGTGCTGTCGACGGCCTTGACGGCGCGGCCCTGATCGAAGTGCATCTTGCCGTCGACCAGCGCCACAGTGCCGCGTTTGCCCAACGTGACGCAGATCATCTGATCCTCGCGGGCTTGCAGCAATCGCGCGGCTTCCATGAAGGTCTCGTATTTGTCGCCGTCCTTGAGCTCGCGTCCGTGAGGAAGCCTAGCTCGGTCTCGTTGAGGATCAGGACGTCGACGAGATCGAGCAGCGCCTTGTCGGCCTGCTTCGCCGGCGCCGGATTGAGGATCGTGGTGGCGCCAGCGGCGCGGGCGCGTTGGAAGAACGCGGCGATCGACAGCAGCGGAATCTCGAACTGGCTGACCGCGACGTCACCCTTCGCAAGCGCGGGGGCCGCGACATCATCGGCGTCGACCAGCCCGTTGGCGCCCGGCACGACCACGATGGTGTTGTCGGCATTGGCCAGCGTGATGATCGCGGTGCCCGAACGGGTGCCGTCGGTGTCCTTGACCAAGCTGAGATCGACGCCTTGCGCGGCGAGGAACGTTCTCAGCTCCCTGCCGAACGCATCGGTGCCGAGCCGGCCGACCAGCGCGGTTGGTATGCCGAGCTTGGCCGACGCCACCGCCTGGTTGGCGCCCTTGCCGCCGGGAAAATACAGCACGGCCTCCCCGGCGACGGTTTCGCCGACCTTCGGATGGCGCTCGGCGGTCGCCACCACGTCCATATTGATGCTGCCTGCGACGAAGACGCGCCCCATCCCTAACCCCATTCAGCCGTGTCAGGCTTCGGCGCGAAACTCCTGCTTGACCGCCGCGATATCGGCGAGCGTCGGCAGGCCGGCCTCGTTGCCGAGCTTCTGGATCTTGTAGGTCGACGCTGCGCGCGCGAACTCGAAATGCTCATGCCAGGCTTTGCCGGGATTGGCGAGATAGGAATAGATGTAGGCGCCGTGGAAGACGTCGCCGGCGCCGTTGGTGTCGATCACGCGCTTGCGCGGAATCGGCAATGCCGGCAGCGTTTGCACCATGCCCGCCTCGTCGTACCAGAGCAGGCCGCGCTCACCCATGGTGATGCCGCCGACCCGGCAGCCGCGGCTCTTGAGATAGTCGAGCATTTGCTCCGGCGTCTTGTCCATCTGCTCGCACAGCCGTTCGGCGACGATCGCGACGTCGATGAATGCGAGCAGCTCGTGGGTGTTGGTGCGCAGGCCGCCGCCGTCGAGCGAGGTCAAGATACCGTCCTCACGGCAGAGCTTTGCGTAATGGATCGCGGCGTCCGGCTGGTGGCCGTCGATGTGCAGCGCGCGGCAGCCCTTGATGTTCAGCAGCGGAAACGGATGGATGTGCTGGTCGTCGCGGCAGCGGACGATGGCGCGCTTGCCGTCGTTGGGCATGATGAAGGACAGCGAGGAGGAGTTCACCTTGCGGGGATGGAACGAGATGCCGTATTTGTCGGCCATGTCCCAGAACATTCGTCCCAGCCAGTCATTGGCCATGGTGGCGATCAGGTCCGGCTCGACGCCGAGCTTGGCGCAGCAGAACGCCGCGGTCACCGCGTTGCCGCCGAACGACACCGCATAGGCGTCCGCAACGTGCTTCTCGTCGCCGACAGGCATGTGATCCGTGATGAAGGTGACGTCGATATAGGTCTGTCCAATGAAGAGAGCCTGCATTCGCTTCCCGTGATCGCTTGGTGTGGTCCCGGCCGAAGATCAGACTAGCACCGCTGATTGGCCGATATCGCTGAAATTATTCGCAACCCTGCTTGGTTTACAGGTAGAGATGATGGATACCCCGGCCTGTTCTGGTATGCGGCATAATGGCCCGCGGCAGGCCGCGGTTCCGGGATTCGTAAGGAGAAGCACAATGACGGCAGATTCGGGGAGGCCAATGCCATGATTACCGGTCTCGATCATGTCGTCGTCCTCACCGGCGACATTGCTGCCGCCAGCGCCGCCTATGAGACGCTGTTCGCGCGGGCGCCGGCCTGGCGCAATAGCGGCGACGGCGCCGACCGCGTGCTGTTCACGCTCGACAACACGACGCTGGAATTGATGGCGCCGCGCGGCGATGACGATGCCGCCCAGCGCGTCCGCAGCGCGCTCGTCACGCAAGGCGAGGGGCTCGCGAGCCTCTGCTTCCGCACCAGCGATATCGCCAGGACACACCGCAGGCTCGACCGGCTGAACCTGAAGCCCGAGCCCGTCGCCGAGGTCGAGAGCCGCGATGAGACCAGCGGCGCCACGCTGTCGTGGAAGCGGACGCGCGCGGCGACCGATGCGACACGGGGTGTGCGCATGTTCTTCCTGGAGCGGGAGCAGGAGCGGCCGCTGTCGGTGCGCACCACGCCGGCCTCGATCACCGCGATGGATCATGTGGTGGTCTCGACCGCCGACCCGGAACGCGCTGCGGCGCTCTACGGCGCGCGGCTCAGGCTCGACATGGCGCTGGACCGGTCGCATCCCGAGTGGGGCCGGCTGATGTTCTTCCGCTGCGGTGACCTCGTGGTCGAGGTCACGCACCGGCCGGGCAAGGAAAACAAAGCGGAGACGGACGCGCCGGACCGGCTGCGCGGCATCTGCTGGCGCGTCACTGATATCGATGCCACCCGCGCGCGGCTGGTTGCCGCCGGCGTCGACGTCTCGGACATTCGCACCGGCCGCAAGCCCGGCACGCGTGTCATGACAGTGCGCAACGGTACGTGCGGCGTGCCGACGCTCCTGGTGCAGCCCTCGCAGGGAAAGCCAGACTAGGCCGCGTTTCATGCGCGCGTCGTCACGACAGCGTGCACCGCGGGCATTTCCTTGGTCATTCCGGGGCGTGCGTAGCACGAGCCCGGAATCCATCGAGCCACATGTTCTGCGGATGAATGGAATCCGGGCTCGCGCCAAGGGGCGCGCCCTCAGGTGCGCAATTGCGCACCGGGGAATGACGAAAGCTGTCGCTGCGAGAAATATTCCCGCATGGCCGTCACGACAACATTCGTTCTCAAACGCCGCGCGTCATGCTACATTCATTAATCCAGCATCACGGGCGATCGATTTGGCCAAAGCAAAGCGGATACAGAGATGGCAGCGTGACCCCCAGGGGATGCGGCTGCGGATTCTCGAGGCGGCCAAGCAGGAATTCGCCGCCCATGGCCTCGCCGGCGCGCGGGTCGACCGCATCGCGGCCAATGCCGATGCCAACAAGCGCATGCTGTATTACCACGTCGGCAATAAGGAGGATCTCTATCTCGAGGTGCTGGAAGGCGCCTACGAGAAGATCCGCGCCGAGGAGCGCACGCTCGATCTCGAGCATCTCGACCCGTCCGAGGCGATTGGACGCCTGATCGATTTCACGTGGAACTATTTCCTGCGCAACCCCGAGTTCCTGGCGCTGCTGAACACGGAAAACCTCGCCAAGGCAAAACACCTGAAGCGCTCGACCAAGGTCAAGTCGATGCACTCGCCCTTTGTCGAGATGATCCGCACCGTGGTGACGCGCGGGGTCGAGAGCGGCGACTTCCGCGACGCGGTCGATCCGGTGCAGCTCTATATCTCGATCGCCGGGTTGGCGTTCTTCTATCTCTCCAACAGCGCCACGCTGAGCGTGATCTTCGGCCGCGACCTGCTCAAGAAGGACGCCCGCGAGCAGCGCCTCGAGCACATGACCGCGCTGGTGCTGGCGGCGCTGACCGGCAAGTCCACCGCCGCGTTTGGCAGCGCGATGCCGCCGCTGCGCGCGGCGGAACACCGGGTAGTGTGAACGCTGGTGGCCCCGTAGCCCGGATGAGCGAAGCGACATCCGGGACAGACCATCCTCGCGGACGGATTTTTCCCGGATATCGCTGCGCTCCATCCGGGCTACAGCAATCCCTTCGCGACATCGTTCCGCAAAGCGATAGCCTGTAGCCCGGATGGAGCGAAGCGCAATCCGGGGAGCGGCATCCGCGGATAATGCGGTCCCGGATTTCGCTGCGCTTCATCCGGGCTACTGAGCATCAAAAATCTCGCCTGACGAAAGCCGCGTGCCTCTGCGCGATTTTGCTGACTGCGAGGGGCTGGACAGTATTTATCCAACGGGTTAATTTCTGGACGAACAACAGAGACTGCAAGGGAGCGTGACGTGGCGGAGGCAAAGAGCCTTTCGGGCGTGTCGAAGGTGCTGAATGCGGCGTGGGTGCGTCCGTTCCTGTTCCTGGTGGTCATCGTGGTGGCCTGGGACCTCGCGATCCGCCTGTTCCACATCCCGGCCTATCAGATCCCGTCGCCCGGCGACGTCGTCGCGGTGCTGTGGAGCGACTGGCCGGAGCTGCTGCGGCAGTCCTGGCCGACCACCTATGCGACGATCTGCGGTTTCCTGCTCTCGGCACTGTTCGGCATTCCCACAGCGATGCTGATCGCGGGCTCGAAGACGGTCGAGAGCTACGTCTATCCGCTCTTGGTGTTCTCCCAATCGGTGCCGAAGATCGCGATCGCGCCGCTGTTCGTGGTGTGGTTCGGCTTCGGCATCATCCCCAAGGTGATCTCCGCATTCCTGCTCGGCTTCTTCCCCGTCGTGGTCTCGGCGGTGCAGGGCTTCAAGTCGGTCGATCCCGACATGGTCGACCTGGCGCGCGCGATGCAGGGCAGCCGCTTCAAGGTGTTCTGCGCGGTCAACCTGCCGCACGCGATGCCCGCGATCTTCTCCGGCTTGAAGGTCTCCGTGACGCTCGCTGTGGTCGGCGCGGTGGTCGGCGAGTTCGTCGGCTCCAATTCCGGCATCGGCTATGTGATGCAGCGCTCGATCGGCACCTTCGACCTGCCGACGATGTTCGCCGCGCTGGTGATCCTGGCGCTGCTCGGCGTCATCCTGTTCTGGATCGTCGACCGCATCGAGCGGCTGGTGATCCCCTGGCACGTCAGTCAGCGCGACGACATCATCTTCGCGTCCTAGCGCAGCAACCGGACAAGCGGCCCACACAAGGGCCGCGGTACAATAAAGGGAGAACAACCATGAAGCGTTTGATTGCGGTCGCCGGCGCCGCGCTGGCCTGGACCGCGCTTGCGGTGGCTCCAGTGTCCGCGGCCGACAAGGTCGTGCTGATGCTGAACTGGTACGTCTATGGCGAGCACGCGCCGTTCTATTACGGCAAGGCCAAGGGCATCTATGCCACTGAGGGCATCGACCTCGAGATCCAGGAAGGCCGCGGCTCGGCCGCGACCACGCAGGCGGTGGCGGCCAAGACCGCCGATTTCGGCTATGTCGACGTGCCGACGATGATGCGCGCCGCGGTGAAGGGCGCGCCGGTCATCGCCACCGGCGTGCTGCTGCAGACCAGCCCGATGTCGGCGATGGGCTTGGTCGACAAGAACATCAGGAAGCCGGAGGACATCAAGGGCAAGACGGTCGCGATCACGCCGGCGGATTCGATGACGCAGATCTGGCCGCTGTTTCTGAAGAAGACCGGCCTGAAGGAAAGCGACTTCCAGACCGTCGTCGGCGACGGCCAGACCAAGCTCAATGCCGTCATCAACGGCCAGGCCGATCTGTTGCTCGGCTACGTCATGGACCAGTCGATGAAGATCAAGGACGCCACGGGCAAGGACGTCTATCCGATCAAGTTCGCCGACTACGGCATCAACATGGTGTCGTCCGGCATCATCGCGAACTCCGACTATGTGAAGGCCAATGCCGACTTGGTCCGCCGCTTCATGTCGGCGACCACCAAGGCGGTGGAAGCTGCGGAGAAAGAGCCGAAGGCGGCCGCGCAGTCGATCCTCGACGCCAACCCAAAGGGCGGCAAGATCGACACGCTGACGCTGGGTTTTGAGCTGACGATCCCGCTCTATCGCACACCGGAGACCAAGGCCAAGCGGCCGTTCCAGGTCACCGATCAGAACATGACGGAATCGGTCAATCTGATGGTCGAATATGGCGGCCTCGACGCCAAGGCCAATCCGAAGGCGTTCTACACCAATGACTATCTGCCGAAGGGTGACTCGTGAACCGTAAACTCCCGCTGTCGTCCCTGCCGAGTGCGCTATTGCGCACGGAGCAGGGACCCATAACCACCGGCCCTGATTGGTGCGGAAGGTCTCAGCCCGTGTGCCCGAACGAGAGGACACGGCGTATGGGTCCCTGCTTTCGCAGGGACGACGGGTGGAGAGGATTGCGATGAATCCTGCAACCAGACCCGCCGACATCAGCCAGCCCGCCGCGCATCTGCGCCTGGTCTCGGACCGCGCGGCCGGCGCCACGCCGGGCATCAAACTGTCAGGCGTGTCGAAGACCTACCGTTCGCGCGACGGCGATGTGCCGTCGCTGCGGCCGCTCGACTTCACCATCAATGACGGCGAGTTCTTTGTCGTGGTCGGGCCCTCAGGCTGCGGCAAGTCCACGCTGCTCAAGATGATCTCGGGCCTGTTGCCGCCGACGACGGGCGAGGTGCTGGTCGACGGCGAGCCGGTGACCAGGCCGCACGGCAATGTCGGCATCGTGTTCCAGAACGCGCTGCTGCTGCCGTGGCGCAACATCCTCTCCAACGTGATGTTGCCGATCGACATGAAGCAGCTGCCGCGGGACAAGTATCTTGCCCGCGCCAAGGCGCTGCTCAAGCTGGTCGGGCTCGAAGGTTTCGAGAAGAAGCTGCCGTGGCAGCTGTCCGGCGGCATGCAGCAGCGCGCCTCGATCTGCCGCGCGCTGGTGCATGATCCCAAGATCATGCTGATGGACGAGCCGTTCGGCGCGCTCGACGCCATGACGCGCGAGCGGATGAATGTCGAGCTGATGCGGATCCAGCGCGAGACCGGCAAGACCGTGCTCCTGATCACGCACTCGATCCCGGAAGCCGTGTTCCTCGCCGACCGCGTTCTCGTGATGACCGAGCGGCCCGGCGCGATCGCCGCGATCTATGACGTGCCGATGCCACGGCCGCGCTCGCTCGAGACGATGTCCGATCCCGTCTTCACCGAACTGGTGCAGCGGATCCGCAAGCATTTCTTCACGCAGGGGTCGCTGGACTAACACCCGAGTCTCCAATGCCGCTTCGTCTCAAAGTCAACGATATCGCCTTCTTCGAACGGCCGCTGGTGTTCGCCCGGCCGTTCCGTTTCGGCGCGGTGACGATCACCGCGTCGACGCAGCTGTTCGTGCGGGTCGAGATCGAGGTGGAGGGCAAGGGCCGGGCGACCGGCGCCAGCGCCGAAATGCTGGCGCCGAAATGGTTCGACAAGCGGCCGCATCTGACGGAGGCACAGTCGCTCGACGGCCTTCGCCGCTCGCTTGCGGTTGCCCGCGAGCTTTATCTGGCGAACAGGGGCTTTGATACCGCGTTCGGCCTGCACGCCAAGTGTATCGGCCCGCAGGTCGCTGCCTGCGCTGCGGAGGATATTCCACCGCTCGCCGCCGGCTTTGGCCCGGCCGAGATCGACAAGGCGATCCTCGATGGGTTGCTGCGCGCGGCGGGTGTCAACTTCTTCGATGGCATGACCGGCAATATCGCTGATATCGACGCGCGGCTGACGCCGGATGTCGACGACGCGGCCATCGCGCGGTTCCTGTCGACACGTGAGCGGCTCGATCGTGTCGCCGTCCGGCATACGGTCGGGATGGACGATGAGGTTGAAGGTGAGGGCGGCGTCGCCGACGTAGGCGAGAACGCCGGTGCGCGCTATTTCAAGCTCAAGCTGAACGGCGATCCCGCCCATGACGCAGCGCGGCTGGCGCGGATCGGCAGCGAGCTCGCAAGGCTGCCTTACGCCACCAAGGTCACGCTCGACGCCAACGAGCAGTATGCCGACCTTGCCGCACTGAGCGCGCTGGTCGACCGGCTCGACCACGATGCGGCGCTCGAGCCGATCGCGGCGAACCTGCTCTACATCGAGCAGCCGATGCCGCGCGATATCACCAAGGCTTCGCCGCTCGGGGGACTGGCCGCGCGCAGCTTCATCATCGACGAGGCCGACGATTCCTACGATGCATTCCCGCAAGCGCGGGCGCTCGGCTATCGCGGCATTTCTTCGAAATCGTGCAAGGGCATCTACAAGTCGATCATCAATGCGACGCGTGCGGCAGCATGGAGCGCGGATGGCCGGTATTTCATCAGCGGCGAAGACCTGACCTGTCAGGCCGGGCTCAGCGTGCAGCAGGACCTCGCGCTCGGGGCGCTGATCGGCGTCACCCATGCCGAACGCAACGGACATCATTACGTCGACGGCTTTGCCGACACCCCGGCCGATGAGGCCGATGCCTTTCTCGCCGCGCATCCCGATCTCTACACGCGCGCCGGCGGCAAGGTCCGCCTCGCGATCCATGACGGCGACCTGCTGACAGGATCGATCGCCGCCGCGCCGGGCTTTGCCAGTTCGATCCATCCGGACTGGTCCACCATGCAGCCGCTCAAGCGGCCCACACCACGCGTTTCGCAGGAGCAGACAGCATGACGACCAAACGCCTCGGCCTGATCATGAACGGCATTACCGGCCGGATGGGCCTCAACCAGCATCTGATCCGCTCAATCGTCGCGATCCGCGAGCAGGGCGGCGTGCAGCTCGCGAATGGCGACCGCATCATGCCCGATCCGATCCTGGTCGGCCGCGACGCGGAGAAGGTCGCTAGCCTGGCCAAGCGCTTCAACATCGAGCGGCACACCACCGATCTCGATCGCGCGCTGGCCGATGAGGGCGACGCCGTGTTCTTCGACGCCGCCACCACGCAGGCGCGGCCATCGCTGCTGACCAAGGCGATCAACGCCGGCAAGCATGTCTATTGCGAGAAGCCGATCGCGACCAATCTCGAGGAAGCCGTTGCGGTCGTGAAGCTTGCCAATGCCAGGGGACTCAAGCACGGCACGGTGCAGGACAAGCTGTTCCTGCCGGGCCTGAAGAAGCTCGCCTTCCTGCGCGACTCCGGCTTCTTCGGCCGCATGCTCTCGGTGCGCGGCGAATTCGGCTATTGGGTCTTCGAGGGCGGCTGGCAGGAGGCGCAACGGCCGTCGTGGAACTACCGCGCCGAGGATGGCGGCGGCATCATTCTGGATATGGTCTGCCACTGGCGCTACGTGCTCGACAATCTCTTCGGCGAGGTCGAGAGCGTGGTCTGCATCGGAACGACCGATATCCCCGAGCGCTATGACGAGAAGGGCAAGCAGTACCAGGCGACCGCCGACGATTCCGCTTACGCCACCTTCAAGTTGAAGGGCGGCGTGATCGCGCATATCAACATGAGCTGGGTGACGCGCGTCTACCGCGACGACCTCGTCACCTTCCAGGTCGACGGCACCCATGGCTCGGCGGTGGCGGGCCTGACCGATTGCATGATCCAGGCGCGCCAGGCGACGCCGCGGCCGGTGTGGAATCCAGACGAGAAGCGCATGCACGATTTCTATGCCGACTGGCAGAAGCTGCCCGAGAATGTCGTCTACGATAACGGTTTCAAGGAGCAGTGGGAGATGTTCATCCGCCATGTCTGCGAGGACGCGCCCTACAAATACACCCTGCTCGAAGGCGCCAAGGGCGTGCAGCTCGCCGAATGCGCGCTGAAGAGCTGGAAGGAGCGGCGCTGGATCGACGTCGCCCCGATCGTGGTCTGAGAAAGGGCTTTTGTCATGAACAAGCCGGTCCTGCCGATATCGTCGCTGTCGCTGAAGCTGCCGACCGCCGATGGCGGTCTCGAGACCTATCGCGTGGCCGCGTCGCGGACTTTTCCGGCGAAGCTCGAGGGCACGCTGAACCGCGTCGCGTTCTCTGCCGCCCATGTGGTCGCCAATCCGCGCGCCGACGTCGATCCCTGGCTGACGGCCGCGATCGACTGGGACAAGACGATCGCGTTCCGCGAGCACGTCTGGGACCTCGGCCTTGGCGTTGCCGAGGCGATGGATACCGCCCAGCGTGGCATGGGCCTCGATTGGGCGACCTCGCTTGAATTGATCCAGCGCTCGGTGAGAGCGGCGAAGGCAAAAGGCAACGCACTGGTGTTCTCGGGCGCCGGCACCGACCATCTCGCGGTGGAGGACGCCAGGTCGATCGACGACGTGATCCGCGCCTATGAGGAGCAGATCGCGGCGGTCGAGAAAGCGGGGGGGCGCATCATCCTGATGGCCTCGCGCGCGCTGGCAAAGCTCGGCAGGAATGCGGACGATTACGCGAAGGTCTATGACCGTGTGTTGTCGCAGGTCCGCGAGCCCGTGATCATCCATTGGCTCGGCGACATGTTCGATCCGGCTCTGTCAGGCTACTGGGGAACGGCAGACCTCGACAAGGCGATGGACATTGCGATTGCGATCATCAACGCCAATGCCGCCAAGGTCGATGGCGTCAAGGTCTCGCTGCTCGACAAGCAGCGCGAGATCGACATGCGGCGGCGGCTCGATCCGCGCGTCAAGATGTACACCGGCGACGATTTCAACTATGCGGAGCTGATCGCCGGCGACGACAAGGGCTTCTCGCACGCGCTGCTCGGCATCTTCGATGCGATTGCGCCCGCCGCGTCCTACGCGCTGTCGCGGCTGGCTGCGGGTGATGAGGCCGGCTTCCACGACGTGCTGGGACCAACGGTGCCGCTGTCGCGCCACATCTTCAAGGCGCCGACGCGCTTCTACAAGACCGGCATCGTGTTCATGGCCTATCTCAACGGCCATCAGGATCACTTCACAATGGTCGGCGGGCAGGAGAGCGCGCGCTCGACCCTGCATCTCGCCGAGCTGTTCCGGCTCGCCGACAAATCGGGGCTGCTCGCCAATCCGGAAGCTGCGACGCGCCGAATGGCGGCGATCATGGCCACGCGGGGCGTTGACGGCTGATGCGCGACTTTTCCAACGACCACCGCTGGCTGTCGCTCAACACGGCGACCGTCCGCAAGCAGGGCGATCTCTTCGCCATCATCGAGGCCTGCGCGCGCCACGGCATCCGCGCCATCGATCCCTGGCGCGACCAGGTCGCTAGCGTCGGCCTCGACCGCGCCGTGCGTGCAGTGAAAGATGCCGGGCTTGATCTCTCGGGCTATTGCCGCGGAGGCATGTTCACGGCTGACAGCGCGCATCGCAGCGAGCCTCGCGACGACAATCGCCGCGCGGTCGACGAGGCGGCTGCGCTCGGCGCTCCCTGCATCGTGCTCGTGGCCGGCGGCCTGCCGCAATATTCGCGGCCGGGCAGCGCTGCGTCCAAGGACATCGCGACGGCTCGATCCCAGGTGCGCGACGGCATCGCCGAGATGCTGGAGTACGCAAAACAGGCAAAGCTGCCGCTCGCGATCGAGCCGCTGCATCCGGCCTATGCCGCCGACCGCGCCTGCGTGAACACCACGAAACACGCGCTCGACATCTGCGATGCGCTCGATCCCGGCCGCACCGGCGCGATCGGCGTTGCGCTCGACGTCTATCACATCTGGTGGGATCCGGAGCTGAAGACCCAGATCGCGCGCGCCGGCAAGGACCGGCTGCTCGCGTTCCACGTCTGCGACTGGCTGGTGCCGACCAAGGACATCCTCAACGACCGCGGCATGATGGGCGACGGCGTGATCGACATCAAATCCGTGCGCACGATGGTCGAAGCGCAGGGCTTTGCCGGTTATTCGGAGATCGAGATCTTCTCGAATGACTGGTGGAGCCGGCCGCTGGACGACGTGCTGCGGACTTGCATCGCGCGGCACCGCTCGGTGGTCTGACCCAACGACCGGCTCGGTGGACAAGGCGAAGCGTGCCCGTTATTCCGGGTGCTGTGGGTGTGAACGGCACTAGGAGCCGTTTAACTCCGCGGTCCGGACCTTCGGAGCACGACATGCGTTTGAGCGATTGCCACAATTTCCATGACTTCCGCGAACTGGCGAGGCGGCGACTTCCGGGGCCGATCTTCGACTATATCGACGGCGGGGCGGACGATGAGGCGACGCTTCGGCAGAACACCGCGAGCTTCGAGCGTTGCGATCTGGTGCCCAATGTCCTGCGCGGCGTGGAGAACGTGGACCTCTCGGTCACCGTGATGGGCCAGAAGCTTGCGACGCCATTCTATTGTTCGCCAACCGCGCTGCAGCGTCTGTTTCATCATCAGGGCGAGCGGGCTGTCGCCGCCGCGGCAGCGAAATACGGTACGATGTTCGGCGTGTCCTCGCTCGGGACCGTGAGCCTGGAGGAATTGCGCAAGGCCTATGCTACGCCGCAGGTCTATCAGTTCTATTTTCACCGGGACCGCGGCCTGAACACGGCGATGATGCAGCGCGCCAAGCAGGCCGGCGTCGACGTGATGATGCTGACTGTCGACAGCATCACCGGCGGCAACCGCGAGCGCGACCTGCGGACCGGGTTCTCGATTCCTTTCCGGCTGACGCTCGGCGGCATGCTGCAATTCGCCATCAAGCCTGCCTGGGCCATCAACTACGTCACACATGAGAGCTTCAAGCTGCCGCAACTCGACGAGCACGTCGACATGAGCGGCGGTGCGATGTCGATCGGGCGTTACTTCACGGAAATGCTCGATCCCGCCATGACGTGGGACGACGTCGCGCAAATGGTCCGGCAGTGGAACGGCCAGTTTTGCCTGAAGGGCGTCATGTCGGTTGATGATGCCAAGCGCGCGGTTGAGATCGGTTGCACCGGCATCATTCTGTCCAACCACGGCGGCCGGCAGCTCGACGGCTCGCGGGCAGCGTTCGATCAGCTGGCCGAGATCGTCGATGCGGTGGGCGACCGGATCGATGTGATGATGGACGGCGGCATCAAGCGGGGCAGTCATGTGCTGAAGGCGCTGTCGCTGGGCGCCAAGGCCGTCGGCCTTGGGCGCTTCTATCTCTATCCGCTGGCGTCGGCCGGCCAGGTCGGAGTCGAGCGGGCGCTCGGTCTGCTGCAGGCGGAGTTGGTGCGGGACATGCGGCTGATGGGGTGTTCCTCGATCAGCCAGCTCTCCCGCGCAAACTTGCGGTTCAGATAGCCGCCCGATCGCTCAGAGGTCCTGCGTCAACGCGGCGCCGATCTGCTCCAGTGCCCAATCGATCTGATTGCGTGTGGGTTATCGGCCCGGCCGGCTTAAAGGATGCCACGCACCAAATTTGGTCGATCCTGTCAGCGCCGCTGCGCTCTAGGAATCCTGATCGCTGTGCGTGATCTCCAGCGTCACGAGCCGCGCCAGCAGCGTTGCGGGATAGAGCTGGCCGAAGATCGCCTCGAGATTGCATAGGCTGCGTGCGATCGGATGCAGCGGAGCGACGTCGCCATAGCCCGTGGTCGTCAGCGTCATGAAGCTGAAATAGATCAGCTCGTTCGCCAGCGCCGGGCTGTCCTCCATCTTCATCCCGGAAAAGGCTTTCGGCAGCAGCGTGCCGATGAAGGTGTAGAGTGCCGAGAAGATCACGGCAACGGAGAGATAGAGCAAGACGGCGCCGATCACGCGGTGATAGGTCACGCGGCCCGGCGCAAATGTCGCACGAGCCACCGTCACGGCCAGGGTAATGCCGACGATCAGCCACGAGCCCGCGAACAGATTGAGGTCGAGGATCGAGGGCGAGCGCAGCCGCAAGATCCCGCCCGTGACGATCATGGCGAGTGCAACCAGCATCGCGGTGACCGCAATTGCGCTGCCCGACATCAGGAACACGCCGCCGACCAGGAACAGCGCGAGAAACAGCTCGAAGATCTGGAATTCGAACAGGCCGAGCGCCTGCAGGGGCGCCACCACGAACATCATCACAAGGATCAGGATGGTGAGCACGGTCAGCAAGGAATCGCCCCAGCGCTCGCGTAGCTCGCCAGTCCTCATCCAACCGCGCTTCATTCCCGCCCCGTCGTTCGGCATCGCATCAGCATGCTGGTGCCAGACATTGCTGCGCGGCGGCTGCAAAGGCAAGATGGGGGACCGACATCCGGCGCGCCCGGCGATCCAGATCGCCGGACGGCCGTCTCAGGGGCTCGCGACTTGCTGCAGCGTGTTGAAGCGAGCTTTCTGCTCGCTGCTCAGCATGGCATAGAACTTGTCCAGTGCAGGCTCGATCAACTTCGCGGCCTTCTGCATGGCCTCGAGCCGGTGCTGCATCGCCTCCAGGCGGCCGACTGGCGTCAGCGGCACGTCGTTCGGGCAGGCTGCCTGCAGGTCCGCTATGGCTGTTTTGGTCGCATCGCTCAGGCGGTCGAGCGCTTCCTTCTGCTTGCCCGCCGGATGAAGCGAGGCCTCGATCCTGTTGATCGGCAGCTGGGCCAGGTCGGATTTCGAATCGCTGCAATTCCCGGATTGCGCGGTCGTTTGCTGTTGCGGCGAACGCTCGCCGACATGTGGACCGAGCGCATTGAAGCGGGCCTGTTGCTCGTCGCTGAGCGAGCTGTAGAAACTCTCCAGGGCCGGCCGCACGATCTTGATCGCCTCGAGCGTCGCGCTGATGCGGTTTTGCATCGACCGCAAGCGGCCGGCTGGCGTCATGGCATAGCTGTCCGCGCAGGAATCCTTGAAGATATCGGCTGCCTTCGCCGCTGATGTCTTCAACTCGTCGAGGAGCGCGCGCTGCTGCTGGCTCGGCCGTACCGCCCGCGTGATGTCGGCAAGTGGCCAGGCTGTGACGCCCTTGTCCGGCTCTCCGCATAACTGCTTGATTGCCTGCGGACTCGTATCGGCGCGTTGGCGGGACCGATCGCGGCCTGCGGTGGCCGGATAGTCGCCAGGGTTGATGCTGGCATAGGCGGAGTAGGGACTGTTGGTGTCCCAGAACACGGTGTCCACGAAGTCGTCATAGGCGTAGGCCCAATAGCCGGGCTCGTAGGCATAGGACCAGAACGTGTAGTCAAAAATATCCGAATAGGCGTAAGGCAGGAACACCGGGCCAAGCCACGCCACGAACGCCGCGCGGTGGCCGCGTCGCCAGGCATTCCGGGGCGCCCAGCCGCCTTGGCGCATCGCAAGCGCCGCCTGGCTTTGCGCACCTGCCTGGTCGCGGAAGCGTGCGGCAAATCGCTCGCGCTGGGCCGCCTGCGTCGCGGCCGTGGTCGCGGCGGCGGCCCCAACCGTTGTTGCGGCGGACCCAACCGTTGTTGCCGGCGCCAATCGCTGCTGACGGGCAAGGTCGGCTTGCTGTGAGCGCTGCTCGCGCTGCAACAGGCGGCTCTGCGCCTGCAGCGCGCGGTCATGGACACGTTGCGCGCGTGCGCCTTCGACCTTTTGCGATTGCAATTGCTGCACGCGTTGCTGCAGGCGATCGATCCGGGTCTGCCGCTCCGCGGTCTGGTGCGAGAGCGCATCACGCTGCCGCTGCTGCGCCGCCTGCTGGCGTTGCTGGATCAATTGCTGATGCTGCTGCGCGCGCTGTTGAACTCGCTCCGTCGGTGACGGTCGCTCGCTCAAGCGCGACGGTGAGCTCGCGCGTGATGGCGCGGCAATATGCGGAGCCTGACGCTGCAGCGAGACCCCACGACGGAATTCGGGTCGATGCGTTGCGATCCGCGGCGCAGCGATATGGGAGGCTTGGCGCACCGACGGGGCGGCGAAATGCGGTGCCGGGCGCGGCGCCATCGCCGGTCGCTGCGGGGCATGGAACGCGGGTGCTGCCGGCCGTGCCATCGCTGGTGGCCGAGACATTGCAGGTGGTCTCGCCATTGCGGGCGGGGCGGTGTGGACCATCGGCGCGGGACGCGCCATTGCTGGTGGCGCGGCTGGACGTGCGCCGCCGGGCGCTCCACCCTTATGTGGCTGGGCGGCAGCGCCGCTCGCCGCCAGCATCGAGGCACCAACCAAAAGCACAGCAAAACAAATACCGCGGGGAGGCATGAGCATGGCTCTCTGTCCATCCCTGCCCACAAAGCTTCAACGCGCAGACGTCGAAATCGTTCTTGTCGGCCACGGCCGGCGCTGCGGTCTTCCGACGCAGGGAACCGTCAGGAGACGTCCTGCGTAAGGACAGACGCGATCCGCTCCAACGCCCAGTCGACCTGATCGGCCGTGATCACCAGCGGCGGGGCGATGCGAATGGTGTGCTCGTGGGTGTCCTTGGCGAGGATGCCACGCGCCTGCAGCGCCGAGCAGTAGCGGCGGGCACCGCCGGCTTCCGGGTGTAATTCGATCGCCAGCATCAGCCCGCGCCCGCGCACCTCGCGGATCACGTTGGCGCGGATGTCCTGCAATCCGGTGAGAAAGCGCGCGCCCTGTTGTGCCGCGTTCTCGATCATCCCTTCCTCGACGAGCACGCGCAGCGCTGCGCGTGCCACCGCACATGCAAGCGGGTTGCCGCCGAAGGTCGAGCCGTGCTGGCCCGGCCGCAGCGTGCCGAGCACGGCGTTGTTGGAGAGCACCGCCGACACCGGATAGAAGCCGCCCGACAGCGCCTTGCCGAGCAGCGTCACGTCGGCCTCTATGCCCTCGTGCTGCTCGGCGAGCAGCTTGCCGGTGCGGCCGAGTCCGGTCTGGATCTCGTCGAGCACGAGCATCACGTTGCGCGCCGTGCACAGCTCGCGCACGCGGGCGAAATAGCCGGGCGGGGGAATGATGACCCCGGCCTCGCCCTGGACCGGCTCGACCAGGAAAGCCGCCGTGTTCGCCGTGATCGCCTGCTCGAGCGCCGCGGCATCGCCGAACGGGATGATTTTGAAGCCCGGCGCGAACGGGCCGAAATGGTCGCGGGATCCCGGGTCGGTCGAGAAGCCGACGATGCCGAGCGTGCGTCCGTGAAAATTATTTGCGCAGACGATGATCTCGGCCTGCCCGTCCGGCACGCCCTTGACCTCATAGGCCCATTTGCGCACCGACTTGATCGCGCTCTCCACCGCCTCGGCACCGCTGTTCATCGGCAGCACCTTGTGCGAGCCGGTCAGCTCCGCGAGCTCGCGATAGAAGGGGGCGAGCTGGTCGTTGTGGAAGGCACGCGAGGTCAGCGTCAGCCGATGCGCCTGCTCGATCATTGCTGCCAGGATCTTCGGATGACAGTGGCCCTGGCTCACAGCCGAATAGGCGGAGAGACAGTCGAGGTACCGGTTGCCATCGGTGTCCCAGACCCAGACGCCTTCGCCGCGGGACAGCACCACCCCGATCGGCTCGTAATTGTGGGTGCCGAACTGCGCTTCGGTTGCGAGGAAATCAGTGACCGATGCATTCATCATGCGTCACTCCCCCTGCAGCGCACGAGAGCTTACATCAATCCGTGCCTGCAGTTGATTTGGGTATCAGTTCCTCCACAGGGAAGTGGACTTGCCAACCAAATTCGCAGGGGACAATTCATGCGCTGATGCTGCATGGCACGCTGAGGAAGCCACGGAAGCGCACCCGGCCGCCGCGCACCGGCTCGCCGTCGAGTGCGTAGTTCGGGAAGCGCGCCAGGAAGCGCGAGATCGCGATGGCGCCTTCGAGGCGCGCCAGCGCCATGCCTGCGCATTGATGCGCGCCCGTCCCGAAGGCGAGGTGGCGGTTCGGCGTGCGCGCGACGTCGAAGCCTTCCGGGTTGGGGAATTGCGCGGGGTCGCGGTTGGCGGCGCCGATGCACAGCGTGACCAGCGTGCCAGCCGGCATCTTGATGCCGCCGAGCTCGGTCTCCTCCACGATCATCCGGTTGCCGAGCTGGTTCGAGCTCTCGTAGCGCAGCATCTCCTCGACCGCGGTCTTGATCAGCTCGGGTTGCGCGATCAGCCGCTGCTGCTGCTCGGGATATTGGGTGAGCGTCACCAGGCCGTTGCCGATCAGGTTGGTCGTGGTCTCGTGGCCGGCATTGAGCAGGAAGATGCAATTGTGTAGCAATTCCTTCGCGGTCAGCCGCTCGCCATTGTCCTCACCCTGGATCAATCGCGTCAGCACGTCGCGCTCGGGATTGCCCGGCTTGGCGCGACGCCTTTCGACCAGGGTTTCGAGATAGGCCAGGAAGTCCTTCACCGCATCGTTGCCGCGGTCGAACGCGTCCTTTGCGATCACGGGCTCCAGCGCGCCCAGGATCGCCAGCGACCAGTCGCGCAGCGGCTCGCGCTCGTCGTGCGGCACGTCGAGCAGGTTGCCGATCACCTCGACCGGGATTGCAGAGGCGAAGTCGCCGATCAGCTCGAAGCGGTCTTTCGTGGCGATCCGGTCGAGCAGGCTGTCGATTAGCGCGATCAGGTCCGGCTCAATGCCGGCGATCGCTCGCGGCGACAATGCGCCCATGATCAAGCGCCGCACGCGGGTGTGCGCCGGCGGGTCGTTGAAGACGAGGCTGGTCGTGTGGTGCTCGTAGAGCAGCGAGTTGCCGTATTTCGGCAGGAACTCCTTCCTCTTGTCGGAGGAGAAGGTCTTGGTGTTCTTGTAGGCGGCGATGAGGTCGTCGTAGCGGGTGAGAAAATAGCAGCCGTTCGGCAGCCGCTTGACCGGCGCGTGCTCGCGCAGCGCGCGATAGGTCGGGTAGGGGTTCGCGTAGAAGTCAGCCGTAAGCTTTTCCAGGTCGAAGCCGTCAGCAAGCTCTCGCGCGTGCCCGTTCATGGCGGATATCCAACCCACATTAGTTTCATTTGCAACTATCGTAAGCCGCAGGCGGCGGCCGCGCAACAGAATTTGCGTACCGGGAATGGCGCGGCGCACGCCGCGCGATGCGAGTAAATCGCAGAGCCATATGCGGTTTTGCGCTTTGATGAAGCGCGTGCGCCCCTCTACAGTCGCGGCCAAACAATCAAGACCGGAAACGCCGATGCATGCCCGAACCGACACCGCGGCCTCCTGGCCCGAGGAGATCTTTTCGATCTTGCAACGCTTCGAGGTGCGTCAGGTGCCCTACGTACCGGACGCCGGGCATTCAGAGCTGATCGAGCGCGTGCTCGGATCCTCCTCGATGCGCGGTATTGCGCTGACCACCGAGGAGGAAGGCGTGGCGCTGCTCGCAGGCGCCTGGGCCGGCGGCCAGCGCGGCGTGCTGCTGATGCAGTCGAGCGGGGTCGGCAACTGCATCAACATGCTGTCGCTGGTGCAGATCTTCCGCTTGCCGTTCCTCACCCTGGTGACGATGCGCGGCGAATGGGGCGAGTTCAATCCCTGGCAGGTGCCGATGGGCTCGAACACCCAAGGCATTCTCGAATTGGCGGGCATCAAGGTGCTGCGCGCATCGCGTCCGGATGAGGTGCGCGAAGTCGTCGAGGCCGGGGCGGCGCAAGCCTACAACGCCTGCACGCCAACCGCCGTCCTGCTGTCGCAGCGCCTGATCGGGGCAAAGGTCTTCACCAAATGAGCAAAGCCAATCTCCTCGACCGCCGCGCCGTGGTTTCCGAACTGCTCAGGGATCGCAAGGGCGCCTTCGCCGTCGGCGGCCTCGGCGCCTCGACCTATGACATCGCCGCGGCCGGCGACCACGACCGCAACTTCTATCTCTGGGGCGGCATGGGCGGCGCCGTGATGATCGGGCTCGGTCTCGCGCTGGCTCAGCCGACGCTACCGGTCGTCGTGATCACCGGTGACGGCGAGATGCTGATGGGGATGGGGAGCCTCGCGACCGTCGCGCTGCAGCAGCCGAAAAACCTCTCGATCATCGTGCTCGACAACGAGGCCTATGGCGAGACCGGCGGCCAGACCAGCCATACCGGCGGGCCCGCCGACCTCGTGGGTGTTGCCAAAGCCTGCGGAATCGGGGATAGCCGGGCGATCAGCACGATGGCCGAGGTCGAGGCTTTTGCTTCGTCTTTGCAAGACGTTACGGCGGGGCCACGGTTCGCCAGCGCGAAGATCGACGGGGCCAATCTGGAACGCGTGCTGTCCAGCCGCGACGGCACCTACATCGTCAATCGCATCAGAGGGTCGATCGGACACACTCCGATATAAAGTGACTTTCGCGGTGCAATAGAACCTTGACTTTTGGTAAAGTGAGTGATTACTCACGACCCAAATGTCTACCTTACGCATGACGAGTGACTTGCGGCGTCAGTTGATCCTGAGCGCCGCAAAGCGGTGTTTCGCCCGCAACGGCTTTGCCGGCACCACGACAAAGAGCGTGGCGGCTGCGGCTGCCATTTCGGAAGGGCTGCTGTTCAAGCACTTCCCGTCGAAGGCGGCGCTCTACGCCGAAATCCTTGCCGAAGAGTGCGAGGCGGATCCAGATCTCGCGCATCTGCTTGGCCAGGAGCCCTCCACCGCGACGCTGATCGAACTGGTGCAGGGCATGGTCGGCCACTTCATGCAGCTGCGCGACGCGCCCGACCAGGAAGAGGCGCAACGGATGCGGCTGATGGTGACGAGCCATCTCGACGACGGCGAGTTTGCGCGCCTGCTCTACGACAAGGTCGGCAAGCTGATCGGTCCGACTTTCGCCGCCTCGCTCGAGAGCGCGATCGCCGCCGGCAAAGCGACGCGGATCGGTGACGAGCCGCTCAACCTGTTCTGGTTTGCGCACCATACCGTGCTTATGGGCGCGCTGACGCAACTGCCTGCGACACCTTGTCTCCCCTATGGGGATGCCGCGGCGGCCGAACGGCAGCTTTGCCAGTTCATTCTTCGCGGCATCGGACTTACCGAAGCCGCAATTTCAACTCATTTGGGCCGCCAGCCGTCGCCGAGCGCAGGACCGTCGGTAACTGCAGAAAGTGCATGACATGAATATCCAGACCGAAAGCCACATCTCGGGGCAACCGCTCAAGGAAAAGCAAGCCAAGCGCCCCGTCCGCCTGGTGCGTTGGTTCATCATCGTAGGCCTGCTGCTGGCCCTGCTGGTCGGCGCGCTGGTCGGCTTCAACGCCTTCCGCAGCCACATGATCGCGCAGTTCTTCGCCAACAATAAGCCGCCGCCGTCGAACGTCTCGATCGCCGAGGCGAAGACCGAGGTGATTCCGAATCTGCTGACCGCCGTCGGCGATCTCGTCGCCGTGCACCAGGTCAATGTCACGACCGACGTGCCGGGCCGCATCACCGAGATCCTGTTCACCGCCGGCAGCCATGTGAAGGCGGGCACGCCGCTGGTGCAGTTGTTCGACGCACCGGAGCAGGGCGACCTCGCCAGCTTCAAGGCGCAGGCGACCGTGGGCGAGCAGCAGCTCGACCGCGCCAAGCAGCTTGCGTCGCGCCAGTTCGGGCCGCAGTCGACCGTCGATACGGCGCAGGCGACCTACGACCAGGCCAAGGCGGGCATCGCCAAGACTGAAGCGCTGATCTCGCAGAAGCTGGTGCGCGCGCCGTTCGAAGGCGATCTCGGCGTTCGCCAGGTCGAAGTCGGCCAGTATCTGACGGCCGGCACGCAGATCGTGTCGCTGACCGATTTGTCGGTGCTGTACGCCAACCTGACCGTGACCGAGAAGCAGAGCTCGCAGATCAAGGTCGGCCAGGCCGTGCGGGTCGCAGTCGACGCCTATCCGGGCCGCACCTTCGAGGGCAAGATCACCACCATCGAGCCGCAGATCGCGACCGAGACCCGCAACATCCGGGTGCAGGCGACGATCCAGAATCCGGAAAGCATCCTCAAGCCCGGCATGTTCGCGACCACCACGATCGTGCTGCCCGAGAAGCCGCCGGTCGTGACCATTCCCGAAACCGCCGTCGACTACACGCTGTACGGCGACTCGGTGTTCCTGATCACCGAGAAGAAGGGTGAGGACGGCAAGACCAGCCTGACCGCGGACCGCACCTTCGTGAAGACGGGCAACCGTGTCGAAGGCCGCGTCCAAATCCTCAAGGGCCTGAAGGCCGGGGACAGGGTCGTGGCCGTCGGCCAGATCAAGCTGCAATCGGGCATGGCTGTTGCGATCTCGAACGATCCGCAGCCGCCGGTTCCGGCCGAGCCGCCGCGCTACTAAGGCGTTTTCGAGCGAAGTCGACATCGGTTCGCGTGAAGAAAACGCGTCAAGATAAGAAGTTAGAGCTTCGGCAATTCAAGCCGATGCTCTAATCCCGATCATAAAACCCGGAGGGCCGGTTGGCCCTCCGCCACATGTTGCCGCAACCGGCAGACAACACGAATCGAGTTGGCGATGGCCTTCACTGATATTTTCATCAAGCGCCCGGTGCTGTCGGTCGTGGTCAGCCTGCTGATCCTCTTGATCGGCTTGCGCGCGGCGATGGTGCTGCCGATCCGGCAATATCCGAACCTGTCGAATACCGTCGTGACGATCACGACGTCATATCCCGGCGCGTCGCCCGAGCTGATCAACGGCTTCATCACCACGCCGATCGAGCAGGCCGTCGCTTCGGCTGAAGGCGTCGACTACATGACGTCGAACTCGGTGCTCGGCACCTCGACGATCCAGGTCTACGTCAAGCTCAATCACGATCCGAACCAGGCGCTGACCGAAGTGCTCGCCAAGGTCAATTCGGTCAAATATCTGATCCCGAAGGAAGCCTTCGATCCGGTCGTGAGCAAGGCGACCGGTGATACCATCGCCGTGATGTATCTCGGCTTCTCCAGCGAAGAGCTGACCGGATCGGCGATCTCGGACTATCTGACCCGCGTCGTGCAGCCGGTGCTCTCGACGGTCGACGGCGTCGCTTCGGCCGACATTTTGGGCGGCCAGACCTTTGCGATGCGTGTCTGGCTCGATCCGAACCGGATGGCTGGACGCGGCGTGTCGCCCAACGACGTTGCGGCTGCGATCGCCGCCAATAACTTCCAGGCGCCGCCGGCCAGACCAAGGGCTTCTTCATCGTCTCGAACGTCTCGGCCAATACCGACCTTCAGAACATCGATCAGTTCAAGCGGATGATCGTGAAGGCGAAGGACGGCGGCTTCGTGCGCATCGAGGACATCGCGACGGTGGAGCTCGCGGCGCAGTCGACCGACGCGAGCGTCGCCTTCAACGGCGAGCATGCGATCTTCATCGGCATCAAGGCGACGCCGCAAGGCAACCCGCTGACCCTGGTGAAGGGCGTGCGGGCGCTGTTCCCCGACCTCGAGCGCAACCTGCCGCCGTCGATGAAGATGAAGGTGGCCTACGACTCCACCAAGTTCATCCAATCGTCGATCGACGAGGTCCAGAAGACGCTGACTGAAGCGGTCCTGATCGTCGTCGTCGTGATCTTCCTGTTCCTGGCCTCGCTGCGGTCGGTGATCATCCCCGTCGTCACCATTCCGCTGTCGCTGATCGGCGTCTGCATCCTGATGCTGGCCGCAGGCTTCAGCTTTAATCTGCTGACGCTGCTGGCGATGGTGCTGGCGATCGGCCTCGTGGTCGACGACGCCATCGTGGTGGTGGAGAACATCCATCGACATCTCGAGGAGGGCCTGCCACCAGTGCAGGCATCGCTGAAAGGTGCGCGCGAGATCGTGGGCCCGGTCGTCTCGATGACGATCACGCTCGCGGCGGTGTACGCGCCGATCGGCTTCCTCGGCGGCGTGACCGGCACGCTGTTCCGCGAATTCGCCTTCACGCTGGCAGGCTCGGTGATCGTGTCGGGCGTGATCGCGCTGACGCTGTCGCCGATGATGTGCTCGGTGTTCCTCAAGAGCGCGGAAGAGGGGCGTTTCGCAAAACTGGTCAATCGCGTGTTCGGCGCGGTGACGCGTGCCTATGGCCGCCAGCTCGACCGTTCGCTCGACTACCGCCCGATCACGGCGCTGTTCGCCGTGACCATCCTCGGCCTGGTCGGCTTCCTCTATATGCACATCCAGAAGGAGCTGGCGCCGCAGGAAGACCAGGGCATCGTGTTCGCGGTGACCAAGGCGCCGAAATACGCCAACATCGACTACATCGATTTCTACGGCGACAAGATGGACAAGGAGTTCCAGAAGTTTCCCGAGACCGACCTGCGGTTCATCCTGAACGGCATCACCGGTCCGCAGGGCGGCTTCGCCGGCATGCTGCTCAAGCCATGGGATGAGCGCAAGCGCTCGGCTCAGGCGCTGCAGCCGCTGGTGCAGGCCGAGCTGTCGAAGATCGAAGGCGTCAGCGCGTTCGCGTTCAGCCTGCCGCCGTTGCCCGGCGGTCCCGGCGGTCTGCCGGTGCAGATGGTGATCAGCTCGACGGCCGGATTCCAGCAGGTGTTCGACCAGATGAGCAAGCTGAAGGATGCCGCGCGCAAGAGCGGCCTGTTCATCGTCACCGACAGTGACCTCGACTTCAACCAGCCGGTGGTCCGGGTGAAGGTCGATCGCTCCAAGGCGAGCGACCTCGGCATCACCATGCAGTCGATCGGTGGTGCGCTGGCGACGCTGCTTGGCGGCAACTATGTCAACCGCTTCAACCTCGAAGGACGCTCCTATCAGGTGATCCCGCAGGTGCCGCGCGTCAGCCGGCTCGCGCCGGAATCGTTCGACAACTTCTACGTCCCGACCGCGACCGGGCAGCTGGTGCGGCTGTCGACCGTGGTTACGGTCGAGACCGGCGTCGATCCGAACGCGCTGACCCACTACAACCAGCTCAACTCGTCGACCTTCCAGGCGGTGCCGATGCCCGGCGTTTCGATGGGGCAGGCGGTGGAGTTCCTGCAGGGTGAAGCCAAGAAGCTGCCGTCCGGCTTCAGCTACGACTTCCTGGCCGACTCCCGGCAGTACGTCCACGAAGGTAACCAGCTGCTGGTCACCTTCGCGTTCGCCATCATCATCATCTTCCTGGTGCTGGCGGCGCAGTTCGAGAGCCTGCGCGATCCGTTCGTGATCATGATCTCCGTGCCGATGGCGATCGTCGGCGCCCTGATCCCGCTGTTTTTCGGCGTCGCCACCATGAACATCTACACCCAGGTGGGCCTGCTGACGCTGGTCGGACTGATCACCAAGCACGGCATCCTGATGGTGGAGTTCGCCAATGAGCTGCAGCTCAAGGAGGGACTGGACCGCCGTTCGGCGATCGAGATGTCGGCCCGGATTCGTCTGCGTCCGATCCTGATGACGACGGCGGCCATGGTCACCGGCCTGTTGCCGCTGCTCACCGCCTCCGGCGCCGGCGCCGCCAGCCGCTTCTCGATCGGGCTCGTGGTCGTGGCCGGCATGACGATCGGCACGCTGTTCACCCTGTTCGTGCTGCCGGCCGTCTACATGACGATTGCGACCGACCACCAGGCCGCGGCCCGCTCCGAGCGCGCCAAGCAGATCGCCGACTACGAACTCGACGGCCGCGAGGGCGCATTGAAACCGACCTGAGCCCTCCAAGCTCATGCTCGCAGGAAAGGCGGCATTGGCGAAAGCCACTGCCGCCTTTTCTTTGTCTCGCGAGCGCGTTGCCGATGGGCGTGCCGAACACTGCTTGGCTTGACGCGTTTTCTTCACCCGAACCGGGAGACCATTTCGCTCGAAGGCGCTATGCTCCTCACAAGATCTGGAGGAAACAGGCATGGCGAGCGAATTTGCGGCGGGCAATTACCGGTTCATTCCGGCCGTGTTCCAATATTCAAGCGGTGCGCAGGCGAACGCCGGCTATGAGATCGAGCGGGTGCGCTTCGATCGCCTGGTGCCGCTTGCGGAGGGCTTTGCGCGCATTGCGGCCTACATCAAGGACGTCGGCCGGCCGCTGACCTCGTTCTGCGCCTGCGAACTGCGTTCGCCGGCCGCCTTTACCGAGGACGGCTTCCGCGCCTTCAACCAGCACTACGTCAAGACACTCGCCGAATGGGGCCTGTTCGACGGCACGATCAATCCGGTGGCGCGCAGCAATGTCTGTCCCGAGATCGATCCGCCGGCCGAGCCGTCGTTCTACGCGTTCTCGTTCACGCGGCCGAGTACGAGCACGTCGCCGTCCTTCGTGATCGCGGGCGGCGCCGAGGCCCGCAGTGGCACTGCCAGCTATCCCGACCGCATCGTTTGCTACCGCGATCTCAGCCCCGGCGCGTGGCGGGAGAAGGTCCGCTTCACCACCGGCGAGATGGAGCGCCGTCTTGCGGAGTTCAGCTTCGGCTGGGCGGAGACGACAGCGGTGCAGGCTTATACCGTGCACGACATCCATCCCGTGATCGTCGACGAGCTGGTCCGCCGCGGCGCCACGCGCTCCGGCCTGACCTGGCACTTCTGCCGCCCGCCGGTGGTCGATCTCGAATACGAGATGGATTGCCGGCGCGTGCTGCGCGAGGTGGTGATTTAGGTCGAACAGTTTCGCTAGCCGCACGTTGCTTGTCCCGTCATCCTGAGGTGCGAGCGGAGCGAGCCTCGAAGGATGCACGGCCCGGCTGGTGGCCGTCGACCCTTCGAGACGCGCGTTCCGCGCTCCTCAGGGTGACGGGGAAGCATGGCGCGCGTTCGGGACGGCCGACCGGTCACCGCGCCTTCGGATCGAGCGCGTCGCGCAGGCCGTCGCCGACCAGGTTGAACGACAGCACGACCAGGAAGATCGCAAGCCCCGGCCAGACCGCCATCCATGGCGCGCTGGTTAGGAAGCGTTGCGCGGCGTTGAGCATGCTGCCCCAGGACGGCGCCGGCGGCTGCTGGCCGAGGCCGAGGAAGGACAGTGCGGCCTCGGCGATGATCGCGGCCGCGATCGACAGCGTGGCCTGCACCAAGAGAGCCGGCAGGATGTTGGGCAGGATGTGGACCAGCGCGATGCGCCAGCGCGGATTGCCCATGGCGCGCGCGGCTTCGACATAGTCCTCGACCTTGACGCTCATCACCTGGCCGCGGGTCAGGCGGATGAAGATCGGGGTCGCCGAGACGCCGATCGCGATCATCGCGTTGCCGAGGCTCGGGCCGAGGAAGGCGGCGAGCGCAATCGCCAGGATCAGGAACGGGCAGGCCAGCATCGCATCGGTGATGCGGCTGATCAGCGCGTCGATGAAGCCGCCGCGATAGCCGGCGAGCAGCCCGAGCGGCACGCCGATCGCAAGCGCGATGCTGACCGAAATGACGCCGGCAAGCAGCGAGGCGCGGGCGCCGAACACGACGCGGGCGAGCACGTCACGGCCGAGCTCATCGGTGCCGAACCAGTGCTGCATCGACGGCGCTTTGCGGACCAGCGACCAGCTGGTCGCGATCGGATCATAGGGCACGATCAGCGGCGCCAAGACGGCGAGCAGAATGAAGAGCGCGATCACGGCGAGCCCGAGCACGGCACCCTTGCGCCGGATCAGCCGCCGCCCGGCGCGCCGTGCCGGGCTCTCCAGCGTCTCGGCGGCGGCAAGCGAAGCTGATGCTCTGAGTACAGCGTCGGTCATCCGATCAGCCCCTCAGCCGCGGATTGACCAGAATGTAGGCGATGTCGGCGATCAGGTTGAGCGTGATGTAGATCGTCGCCGTGGTCAGTACCACGCCCTGCACGACCGCGTAGTCGCGGTTGAACACGGCATCGACGATCAGCTTGCCGAAGCCCGGGATCGAGAAGATCTGCTCGGTGAGCACCGCACCCGAGAGCAGCGTGCCAAGCTCGAGCGCGCCGAGCGTGATGATCGGCGTCAGCGCGTTGCGCATCGCATGCTTGAGGATCACCGTACGCTCGGACAGGCCCTTGGCCCGCGCGGTCCGGACATAGTCGCTCTCGAGCACCTGCAGCATGGCGCTTCGGGTGTGCCGCATCAGGATCGCGGCGATTGCATTGCCGAGCACGAAGGCCGGCATGACCGATGCGGCGAGGCTCGCGCGCCAGTTTTCGCTGAGCGGCACATAGCCGGAGGCCGGCAGCCAGCCAAGTTCGACCGAGAACAGGAAGATCAGCATGATGCCGAGCCAGAAATTCGGCGTCGAGATACCCCACAGCGCGAACAGATTGGCGCCGTAATCCCAGGCGGTGCCTTTCTTCACCGCCGAGATGATGCCAGCAGGAATCCCGATCAGGAAGGCGACCACGATCGCCATGCCGGCGATTTGCATCGTAACCGGCAGCTTCTGCGCGATCAGGCTCGACACCGGCATCTTGTTGCGCAGGGACTCGCCGAAGTCGCCCATCAGCACGCCCTTGACCCAATAGGCATATTGCACCGGGATCGATCGATCCAGGTGGTATTGCTGGCGGATCTGTTCGATGACGGCCGGATCGCGCTCCTCGCCGGCCATCACGAGTGCCGGATCGCCGGGCAGCAGGTGTTGCAGCGAGAAGATCAGGAGCGAGACGAAGAACAGCGTCGGGATCAGCTGAACCAGCCGCTTGGCGAGGAAGTTCAGCATTGTCGGCCCCGCGTGCCCTGCGCTGTGTCGATCATTTCAATTTCAGCCCGACCACGCGCACCAGTCCATCCGGCATCTGCCGGTAACCCTCGACCTTGGTGGTGTGCGCGATCAGGAGTGTGCGGTGATAGATGTAGATGATAGGCTCGTCGTCGAGCACGATCTTGGTCATCTTCTCGTAGATCGCCTTGCGCTGGACAGGATCGTTGATCAGCCGCGCATCTTCCATCAGCTTGTCAGCTTCCGCGTTGGAATAGCCGCCGTCGTTCTGCGGCGCCTTGGTGTGCAGGAAGACATAGGAATTGCCGTCAGGATCAATCCGGCCGCTCCAGTTGATCTGAAACACCTGAAATTCGCCGGCCTGGGCCTGCTTGAAGGTCGTCGCAAATTCGACCACGCGGATCTTGATGTCGAAGCCCGCTTCGGCCGCCATCGACTGCACGACCTGGGCCACGGCCTCGTTCTCGGCCCCTTTGGGGACCATGTAGTCGATGGCGACGGGCAGCGTGACACCGGCCTCCTTCAGCAGCGCCTTGGCCTTGGCAACGTCGCGTCCCCGAACCGGAAACGCCTTCTGATAGTAAGGATGTACCGGGCTGACCCATTGATTGCCCGGCGTGAACTCGCCGTTGAAGACGACCTGGTTGAGCGCCTCGCGGTCAATCGACAGGTCGAGCGCCTGGCGCACCTTTTCCGACTGGCTGAGCGGCCCCTTGCTCTTGTCGTTGCCGATGTTGATGGTGAGGCCGAGATAGCCGAGTTCGGGTGCGGTCGACAGCACGAGCCGCTTGTCGGCGCGGACGTCCTTGATGTCGGTGGCGAGCACGCGCTCGATCAGATCGAGCCCACCGGATTTCAGATTGGCGAGCCGCACCGTGGCGTCGACGATGGGAAGGAACACGATACGGTCGATGAAGACGCTGTCCTTGTTCCAGTAATCCTGAAATTTCTCGAACACCATACGATCCTGCTGCACGCGTTCGACGAACTTGTAGGGGCCGGCGCAGACCGGATGCAGGCCGAATTTGTCGCCCGCTTCCTTCACCGCCTTCGGCGAGACCATCATGCCGGCGCGGTCGGTCAACTGGGCGATCAGTGGCGAGTAGGGCGTCTTGAGCACCAGTTTGATGGTCTGGGGATCGACGACGTCGACATGGTCGAGCGCGGCCAGTTCCGGTTTGCGAAACGAGGTCGGCAGCGTGAGATGGCGCTCCAGCGAGAATTTGGCGGCTTCGGCGTCGAACGGCTCGCCATCGTGGAACTTGACGCCCGGCCGGAGCCTGATCGTCATCTCCTTGCCGTCGGCCGAGTTCTCGTAGGACATCGCGAGCTGCGGAACGATGTTCAGCTTCGCGTCGATGTCGAACAGCTTGTCGCAGAAGGCCGAAAAGACGATGCGGCCGACATAGGTGCGTCCGACTGAAGGATCGAGGATGTCGGGGTCCTCGGCGAGCCCGATGCGAAGCGTGGTCTCGGCTCGCGCGCTCGTTCCGCACCAGGTCACGAGGGCCGCCATCAGGACCGCCAAGCGCCAAAATTTCATCGCCAACCCCTTAATCCCTGCGCATATGATCCTTACGAAATAACCCCGGGCCGCCCCGAGGCTTCCGCCGCATTGAACGCCGCCACCAGCTTTTCCAGTGTCGGCGAGAACCCGCCATCGGACGGCAGGATCGCTTCCGCGCCGGGCAGCTCGCCCGTCCGGTGACAAGCCGTTGCATATCCGGTGCCATCTTCGCGCAACTGCGGCACTTCGCTGCGGCAGCGCGCGATCACATAGGGGCAGCGGGTATGGAAGCGGCAGCCGGAGGGCGGATTGAGCGCGCTCGGCAGCTCGCCCTCCAGCACGATGCGGCTGCGCCTGGCGCGCGGCTTCGGCACCGGGATCGCCGACAACAGCGCGCGGCTATAGGGATGGCGCGGGGCGGCGAACAGCGCTTGCGCCTCCGCCGTCTCGACGATGGTGCCGAGATTCATCACGGCGACGCGGTCGGCGATGTGCTTCACCACGGCGAGATCGTGCGAGACGAAGATGTAAGCGAGCTTCAGGCGATCCTGCAGGTCACGCAGCAAATTCAGGATTTGCGAGCGGATCGAGACATCGAGCGCCGACACCGGCTCGTCGCAGATGATCAGCTTCGGCTCGACCGCGAGCGCGCGGGCAATCGCGATGCGTTGGCGCTGGCCGCCGGAGAATTCATGGGGATAGCGGCGCGCGAAGCGCGGCTCGAGCCCGACCAGACGCAACAGCTCCTCGACCCGCTCACGGCGGCCCGCCGCCGGGACAAGATTGTGCAGCGCCAGCGGCTCGGTCAGGATCTGGCTCACCGTCATGCGCGGGTTGAGCGAGGCGTAGGGGTCCTGGAAGATCAGCTGCGCGTCGCGGCGGAACGCGCGCAATTGCTCGGCATTGAGCGCGCCGAGGTCGCGGCCCTCGAAGGTGACGCGGCCAGCGTCCGGCTCGATCAGCCGCAGCACCAGGCGGCTGACGGTGGATTTGCCGCAGCCGGACTCGCCGACCAGCGCCAGCGTCTTGCCGGCCTCGACCGTGAAGCTGACGCCGTCGACCGCCTTCACATAAGCGGTCGGCCGTCCGAACACCGAGCGTTCGGCGACGAAATGCTTCACCAGCCCTTCGACCTTGAGCAGCGCGGTCATGACACCAGCCGCTCCAAGGGCGCGCGGATGCAGCGCGAGGCATGGGTCGCGCTCAGCAGCGCGAGCGGCGGCGGCGACCGGGTGCAGGCATCTTCCACGAACGGACAACGCGCGGCGAAACGGCAGCCCGCCGGAGGGTTCGCCATGTTCGGAACCATGCCTTCGATCGTGGCGAGATGGCTGGTGCGGCGGTCGAGCCGCGGGATCGAGCCGAGCAGGCCGACCGTATAGGGATGCTGCGGATTGGCGAAGAGCTCGTCGACCGGCGCGCGCTCGACGATCTCGCCGGCATACATCACCGCAACCTCGTCGCAGACTTCGGCGACGACGCCGAGATCGTGGGTGATTAGGATGATCGCAGCGCCGTTCGCGGCCTTCAGTTCGCGCATCAAATCGAGGATCTGCGCCTGCAGCGTGACGTCGAGCGCGGTGGTCGGCTCGTCGGCGATCAGCAGCTGCGGATCGCAGGCCAGCGCCATCGCGATCATCACGCGCTGGCGCATGCCGCCGGACAGCTTGTGCGGAAACTCGTCGATGCGCTTCTCGGGCGAGGAGATGTGCACGCGGCGCAGCAGCTCGATGGTGCGCTCGCGCGCCGCGCGCCGGGAGCCGCCGCGGTGGCGCAAAATGGTTTCGGCGATCTGGTCGCCGATCGTGAGGCTCGGGTTGAGCGAGGTCATCGGCTCCTGGAAGATCATCGCGAGGCGATTGCCGCGCAGGTCGCGCAGCGTCGCATCCGGCACGTCGAGCAGGTCGAAGCCGTCGAAGCGGATCGCGCCGGAGACCGCGGCCGACTGCTTCGGCAACAGCCCCATGATCGCGAGCGAGGTGACGCTCTTGCCGCAGCCGGACTCGCCGACCAGGCCGAGCGTGGCGCCGTTGGCGACGGAAAGATCCACGCTGTCGACGGCATGCGTCATGCGGCCGTCGTCACTCTGGAAGGTGACACGCAGGCCCTCGATCTCGATCAGCGGGCCGGCGGTCATTCGCGGCTCTTGGATGCCGCTGCGATGCCCGCGTCGATCTTGGTGCGGTCGCTGGTTCCGGCGGGGTTGTTGCGGGTCGGCATGAAGTCCCGGAACGGCACCCAATGTTCGCGGCTGACCGCTTCCAGCCGTTCCAGTTCGCGCAAGGGATCGGCGTGGTCGTCGACCCGCAGGTCGAGCAACGGCCATTGCTCGGTGCCGTGGATCAGAAGGGCCGCCGATTGCTTGCCGCGCTTGTCGCCGCCGGCCGCCTCGCCGGCGAACATCGCCTTGATCAGCCGCTCCGCGAACGGCAGCTTCTGGTTCGCGGCATAGACGCGCGCGGTCTCGTCGAGCACGGCGGGCCCGGCCAGCATGTTGCCGGCGACCGAGAAGCCGTCGCCGGCGATATGGCCGAACCAGTCGATGCAATCCTTGCCGGAATGCGCGGCGATGCGGCCCCCGGCGTCCATGACATGCACCTGCCGGCTCTCGCGGCCGCCGTCACGCGCGAGCAGCGCCGCGATCGCCTCATGCGGGCTCTTGCCGTCGCGTAGCAGTGCGAGGCCGTCGATGCCGTAATAGGGATTGACCAGCGCCTGCGTCGCAATGGCGCCGATCCCCGGTGCAATGTGCGGCACGAGGGCGCCGACCGCGAAGAACCGCGTCGCGACGGCGATGCCGAGCTGGCCGGTGGCGCTGTCGCGGGCGATGATCGACCAGGTCATCCGAAACCTCTAGCGGCCCGCAGCGTAACCCTGCATGCCGCGCGGGTTGGCGGCGGCGCGGCGGCGGGGGCCGACCTTCGAGGCCGCGGTGAGGCGGCCTTCCGACCAATCCGGGCCAATCTCCACCACATGGCCGCGACGTTTCAATTCGTCGATGGTCGATTTCGGCACGCGATTTTCCAGCACCAGCACGCCGGGGCGCGAAGTGCGCGGCCAGAACGAGATCGGGAAATGTTCGGAGTGCCAGGCCGGCGCGTCGATCGCCTCCTGCAAATTGAGCTTGGCGTGGACATGGCGCAGGAAGAACTGCGTGATCCACTGATCCTGCTGGTCGCCGCCCGGCGAGCCCCAGGAAAGATACGGCTCGCGGTCGCGCAGCGCCATGGTCGGCGACAGCGTGGTGCGCGGCCGCTTGCCCGGCGCCAGCGAGGCAGGGTGGTTCTCCTCCAGCCAGAACATCTGGGCGCGGCTGCCGAGGCAGAAGCCGATCTCGGGAATCACCGGCGAGGATTGCAGCCAGCCGCCGGACGGCGTCGCCGAGATCATGTTGCCGGCCTTGTCGATGATGTCGAAATGCACGGTGTCGCCGCGCACCTCGCCGAACCGGCCGACGGTCGGTTCGCCCGCGCCCATGGCGCCGACCGCTTCGCGATGCCCTTCGGCGTGTCGCAGCTTCACGACGCCGCCGAAACCTGTGACCGAGCCGGGGCGGAAATCGAGCGAAGCCTTGTCTTTCGAGATCAGCTTGCGCCGTTCGTTGTTGTAGGCATCGGACAGCAGCGTTTCGATCGGGATGTCCGCGAACTTCGGATCGCCGTAGAATGTCTCGCGATCGGCATAGGCAAGCTTGGCGGCTTCGATCTGCAGATGGATGAAGTCGGGGCCCGCGGGATCGAGCCCGTCGAGCTCAAAACCCTTCAGCAGCGCGAGCTGCTGCAGCATCACCGGACCCTGACTCCAGACGCCGCACTTCTGCACGGTGTAGCGGCCGTAATCGTAGGTCAGCGGCGCCTCGATGGTCGGCTGCCAGCGCGCCATATCGTCGGCCGACAGCACGCCGCGATGCGGCGAGCCGGAGACGTCCATCACCTCCTGGGTGCGGCAGAACTTATCGATCGCTTCGGCGACGAAGCCCTTCGACCAGGCCTGCCGCGCGCGCTCGATCTGCGCCACGCGGTCGCCGCCTGCGCTCTCGGCCTCGGTCAGAATGCGTGCGTAGGTCTCCGCGAGCTTCTTGTTGGTGAAGATGGTGCCGGGTTTCGGCACCTCGCCATCAGGCAGATAGACCTCGGCCGACGTGGGCCAGTATTTCCGGAACAGCTGCTCGACGGTCTTGATGGTGGCCGACGCACGCTCGACCAGCGGATGGCCGTCGCGGGCATAGGCGATCGCGGGCTCCAGCACGTCGCGCAGCTTCATCGTGCCGTAATCGCGCAGCAACAGCATCCAGGTTTCGAACGTGCCGGGCACGCAGGCGGCGAGCAGGCCGGTGCCGGGCACCATTTCGAGGCCTTCGCTGCGATAATGCGCGATCGTCGCCTTGGCCGGCGCCGGTCCCTGGCCGCAGATCACTTCGGTCTTGCCGCGCTTGACGTCGTGCACGATGAGCGGGACGTCGCCGCCGGGGCCGTTCAGATGCGGCTCGACGACCTGCAACGTGAACGCCGCCGCAACGCCGGCGTCGAAGGCGTTGCCGCCTTTCTCCAACGCCGCCATGCCGACGGCGGTCGCGATCCAGTGGGTCGAGGTGACGACGCCGAAGGTGCCTTCGATCTCAGGCCTTGTGGTGAACGGATCGGGGTTGACGTTGCTCATGGGGCTGCGCTTCCGGCTAGGTCTTGTGGCGCGCGCACTTGATCACAGGCCGGCTGGTATGCCAACCGCTTGGTGGACATGGCCGCTCCCATCCGCGTGATCATGCCGGAACGGCGGCGGCAGGGCTGTTGACGGCGTGGCAGGCGACGCCGTCGATCAGTTCCGGCGCCTTCTCGCGGCAGAGATCGAAGGCGAGGGGACAGCGCGGGTTGAACGCGCAGCCCCGTGGCGGATCGATCGGGTTGGGGATCTCGCCCTTGACCGGGATGCGCTGGCGGCCGGACATCGCAAGGTCCGGAACCGCGCCGAGCAGCATCTTGGTGTAGGGCATCCGCGGGTTCTCGAACAATTTCCGGCCCTCGGCGATCTCGACGATGCGGCCGAGATACATCACGCCGATTCTCGTCGCCATGTGGCGGACGACTGCCAGATTGTGGCTGATGAAGAGATAGGTCAGGCCGAACTTGTCCTGCAGGTCGCGCATCAGATTGAGGATCTGCGCCTGCACGGAGACGTCGAGCGCCGAGGTCGGCTCGTCGCAGACGATGAACTCGGCTTCGGACGCCAGTGCGCGGGCGATCGCGATACGCTGGCGCTGGCCGCCGGAAAATTCGTGCGGGAATTTTTGGCCGTCGTCGGGGTGCAGGCCGACCAGCGAGAGCAAGTCGCCGACCCGGGCCTTGATCTCGCGTTCGCCCTCGATCAGGTCGAAGGCGCGGATCGGCTCGGCGACGATGGCGGCGACCCGGTAGCGCGGATTGAGGCTGGCATAGGGATCCTGAAAAACCATCTGGATGCGCCGGCGCAGCCGGCGGCGCGCCTGCGCCTGCCGCGGATCGGTCATCGAGACGCCGTCGATGACGACTTCGCCCGAGCTCGGCGGCAGCAGGCCGACCACCATGCGCGCCACCGTGGTCTTGCCGGAGCCGGATTCGCCGACCAGCGCAAACGTCTCGCCGCGCTTGATGTCGAAGCTGACGCCGTCGACGGCTTTCAGGAATTCGAGATGGCCGCCCTCGATCACGCGGTTGAGCCACGGTTTCGAGACGTCGAAGACGCGGCGCAGGTTCTTGACCTCGATCAATGTCCCGCTCATGCCGCCGTCTCCTTCGCCGGCTCGAACAGATGGCAGGCGACCGATTGGGTGCCCTGCCGGATCGGCTCGGGGCGTTCGACGCGGCAGCGATCGAAGACAAACGCGCAGCGCGGATTGAACGGACACCCGGCCGGAATCGCCGACAGCCGAGGCATCGAGCCCGGGATCTGCACCAGGCGCTTGTCCTCGCCCGCGAGCGTCGGGATCGCGCCCATCAAGCCCCTGGCGTAGGGATGCAACGGGTTGCGCACCACCTCCTGCACCGGGCCGATCTCGGCGATGCGGCCGGAATACATCACCGCGACGCGGTCGCAGGTCTCGGCGATCACGCCCATGTCGTGGGTCACCAGCATCACGGCAGTGCCGTGGTCGCGGCCGAGCCGCTTGATCAGCGTAATGATCTGCGCCTGCACCGAGACGTCGAGCGCGGTGGTCGGCTCGTCGGCGATGATCAGCTCGGGCTCGGCGCAGATCGCAAGCGCAATGACGACGCGCTGGCGCATGCCGCCCGAGAATTCATGCGGGTAGCCGTCGATGCGCTTCTCCGGCGCGGGGATGCCGACCTCGGCCAGCAGATCGATGGCGCGCCGGCGGGCGGCGCTTTCGCTCAGATTGGTGTGGGTGCGAATGGTCTCGATGATCTGGTCGCCGATCCGGTAGAGCGGATTGAGGCTGGTCAGCGGATCCTGGAAGATCATGCCGATCCGCTTGCCCCTGATGCGCCGGATCTCCTCCGGCGGAAGATGGTCGATCCGCGTGCCCGACAGCTCGATCTCGCCGCCGGAGATGCGGCCGGGCGGATCGATCAGCCCGATCACCGCAAGCCCGGTGACTGACTTGCCGGCGCCGGACTCGCCGACCACGCCGAGCACCTCGCCCTTGGCGATGTCGAACGACACGCCGTTGATGGCGCGCAAGGTCGCGCGGCGGGTGACGAATTCCACCTCGAGATTGCGCACGGAGAGAACAGGCTGGGTCATCGGAGCCTTGGGTTCAACGCGTCGCGCAGCCAGTCGCCGAGCAGATTGATGGAGAGGATCAGGCCCGCCAGTGCGATGCCCGGGAAGGCGACGATCCACCATTCGCCGGCAAACAGGTAGTTGTTGCCGATCCGGATCAGGGTGCCAAGCGAGGGCATGGTGTCAGGCATGCCGGCGCCGAGGAAAGACAGCGTCGCCTCGGTGATGATCGCGAGCGCGAGGTTGATGGTGGCGATGACCAGGATCGGGCCCATCGTGTTCGGCAGCACGTGCCGCAGCATGATCTTCGGCGCCGGCAGGCCGATCAGCTGCGCCGCCGCCACATAATCCTTGTTCTTCTCGACCATGACCGAGCCGCGCACGGTGCGGGCATATTGCACCCAGAAACTGAGGCCGATCGCGATGATCAGCACGCCGAACGTGCTCATCTCGTCGAGCCGGTTGCCGAGCAGCGATTTGGCGACGCCGTTGACCAGGAGCGCGATCAGGATCGCCGGGAAGGTGAGCTGGACGTCGGCGATCCGCATGATCACGCTGTCGACCACGCCGCCGAAATAACCGGCGACCAGCCCAAGGGCGATCCCGAGCGCGCCGGCGAAGACCACGCCGGCAACGCCGACCGCAAGCGAGATGCGCAGGCCGTAGAGGATCGCCGAGAGCACGTCGCGGCCCTGCTCGTCGGTGCCGAGCAGGAACGGACTCTGGCCGTCGGCGGTCCACAACGGCGCTATCCGGGAGTTGATCAGCTGCAGCTGCGCCGGATCGAACGGGTTCTGCACCGCAAGTCCTGATGCAAAGATCGCCAGCAGGAAGAACAATAGCGTGATCACGGCGGCGACCATCGTCAGCCTGGATCGGCGGAACGAATAGAGGATGTCGCTGTCGAGCGCGCGCCCGAACCAGCCGGCAGGTGCCTGCGGGTGATCTTCGGAGCGATGGGGGACGACGGCGTCGGACATCGGTTGACCCCTCACGCCGCGCGGCTGATGGTCGAGCGCAAGCGCGGATCGACCACGGTGTAGAGGATGTCGACCACGAGATTGATGGTGACGAAGATCAGCGAGACCATCAGGAGATACGCGGCCATGATCGGGATATCGACGTTTTGCACGGCCTGGACGAATAGAAGTCCCATGCCCGGCCATTGGAACACGGTTTCGGTGATGATCGAGAAAGCAATAACCGAGCCAAACTGCAGGCCGGCGACCGTGATCACCGGAACCAGGGTGTTCTTCAGCGCATGGCCGAAATGGATCGCGCGCGTGGTCAGCCCGCGGGCGCGGGCAAAGCGGATATAGTCGGTCCGCAGCACTTCCAGCATTTCGGCGCGCACCAGCCGCATGATCAGGGTCATCTGGAACAATCCGAGCGTGATCGCCGGCATGATCAGTGCCTTCAGGCCGGAGACGGTGAGCAGCCCGGTGGTCCACCAGCCGAGCTTCACCACCTCGCCGCGGCCGAAGGAGGGCAGCCAGCCCAAGGTCACCGCAAACAGATAGATCAGCAGGATGCCGATCAGGAAGGTCGGCAGCGAAATGCCGATCAGCGATACCGCCTGGAATAATTTGGCGAGCACGGTGTCGCGGCGCAGCGCCGAATAGACCCCCATCAGGATGCCGGCGACCATGGCGAACACCGTGGCGCAGATCGCAAGCTCCAGCGTCGCCGGCAGCCGTTCCGCCAGCAGCGAGGAGACGGGCAGGCGGAACTGGTAGGACACGCCGAACTTGAACTGCAGCGCGTTGATGAAGTAGCGGCCGAACTGCACCAGCACGGGATCGTCCAGGCCGAGCGAGCGCCGGATTTCAGCACGCTGCGCGGCCGAGGTGTCGATCGAGACGATCTGGCTCACCGGATCGCCGGCGAAGCGGAACATCGCGAACGCAATGACGCCTACGGCGAGCATCACGCCGATCGCCTGCAGCACGCGGCGAAGAGTGAAAGCGAGCATCTCTACCTTTCACTGCTTTTGACATCTGGCGCGCGCGGCTTTGCGCGGCCGAAAACCGAGAGGTCCCGGAAGCCTGCGCTTCCGGGACCCAATCCGCTGCAACCACTATTCACCTTGTTTGGTCGCCCAGTAGAGCAGCACCTGGTTGTCCGCGCGCTGGGTCAATTTGACCTTCTTTGACACGCCCCACACCAGCGGTTGCTGATGCAGCGGAATGTAGCCGTAATCCTTGATGACGATCTCGTAGGCCTGCTTGATCAACTGGTCGCGCTTGGCAGTGTCAGTCTCGACCAGAACCTTGTCGGCGATCGCGTCGACTTCCTTGTTGCAGTAGCCGCCGAGATTGGCCTCGCCCCGGGTCGAATCCTTCGGATCGTCACGGCAGCCGAGGATGTCGTGCAGCACGTTGTGCGAGTCGGAAGTCGCAGGCGTCCAGCCCAGCATGAACAACGAGGTCTGGTAGCCGCCGGGCTTCAGCACCTTGGCGAAATACTGTGCCTTCGGCTGCGCCAGCAGGTTCACCTTGACGCCGATGCGGGCCAGCATGCCGACCACCGCCTGGCAGATTGCGGCGTCGTTGACGTAGCGGTCGTTCGGGCAATCCATCGTGACTTCGAAGCCGTTCGGATAGCCGGCCTCGGCCAGCAGCTTCTTGGCGCCATCGGGATCGAGCTTCGGCCGGGTGAACTCCTTCGACAGCGGATAGAGCTCGGGCGCGATCATCAGCGTCGAGGGCGTCGACATGCCGCGCATGACGCGGGTCTTGATCAGCTCGACGTCGATCGTCTTGTAGAAGGCTTCGCGGACCTTGATGTCCTTGAACGGATTCTTGCCCTTGACGTTGGAGTACAGCAGCTCGTCGCGCGCCATGTCCATGCCGATGAAGATGGTGCGGATCTCCGGCGCGGTCATGACGGTGGCGACGCCGCTGGAATTGACGCGCTGGATGTCCTGCAGCGGAACCGGTTCGATGACATCGACTTCGCCCGAGAGCAGCGCGGCAACGCGGGTGGCGTCGGAGCCGATCGGGGTGAAGACGATCTCCTGGAGATTATGCTCGGGCTTGCGCCAATAGCCTGGAAACGCCTTGAACACGGTCTTCACGCCGGGCTGGTGGCTCTCGATCGTGAAGGGGCCGGTGCCGTTCTCGTGCAGCGCCGCGTAGCTCGGCGTGGTCGCGGAGGCCGGCGTCGGTGCGACGGCGTTGTTCTCCTCGCACCACTTCTTGTCCATGATGTACCAGCTATCCCATTGCGAGGTCAGGATGGGATTGGGCGAGTCCAGCGTCACGTCGACCGTGTAGTCGTCGACCTTGGTGAACTTGGCGTCGGCCGGGACATTGCTGAGGAAATTGGAGCCCTTGGCGCGGACGCGGTCGGCAGAGAACAGCACGTCGTCGGCGGTGAAGGGATCGCCGTTGTGGAATTTCACGCCCTTGCGGAGGTGGAAGCGCCATTTGGTCGGGCTCAGCGTCTCCCAGCTTTCCGCCAGTGCCGGAATGATCTTGAGGTCCTTGTCGCGCGCGGTGAGGCCCTCGTAGACGTGGGCGTGGTGCGCGATCGTCGTGGTTTCCTTTAGCGTGTACGGATCCAGCGACTTCAGCTCGCCCTGATTGGCATATTTCAGCGTCTGGGCCGATGCCGGCAAGGCAAGGGCAACCAGCGCGACGGCAGTCGCCGCAAACAAACTCCAACGTACCGACATGTGATCCCGCGTCCCCGTTTTTGTCCGCCGGCTGCTTTGTCCGGCTGGTATTATTGATGCATGTTGCCAGAGTTTACCGGCCGCGCAAGCGCGATTTCCCAAAGGGTTAATCGGTTCGCGCGGGTGCAGCGCAATGAATGCGATAGGAGAGTAGGCGGTTGGTGCGGGCGCCTGACATTCGACTTTCGGAGTGCAGCTTGCCGATCACCGGAATGATCGCCGGCGAGCCGGCAGATGCCGGTCCCGCCAAGCGGTTTGGAGCCGTCGTTCCAAACGGTTTGGAGCCGTCGTTCCAAACGGTTTGGTTGACCATAACGGATGATTGAGGCCGACTATGCATCGGGGCAGGTACGGCTCGCTTGCGTGACCGACCCCGTCCCGGCGATACTGAGGCGGGCCAGGCGCATTTGAGGAGGCGGATATGAAGGTCAACGTCGAGATAGATTGTACGCCCCTTGAAGCGCGGCAGTTCTTCGGCCTGCCGGACGTGGCACCGATGCAGAACGCGGTGATGGACAGGCTGCAGCAGCAGATGCTGTCGAACATCGAGAAGGTTTCGCCGGAAGCGTTGCTGCAAAGCTGGTTCACCTTCGATCCCAAGCTCGCCGAGCGCTTCCAGGACATGTTCGTGACGATGGCCGGCCTCGGCGGCATGGGCAAGAAGGACAAGAAATAGTGGCGGCCGCGAAAGGGAGCGTTGATGCGGCCGAACGCCGGTTGCGTCCACCCAGCCTGTTGCTGATGCTGGCGGAAGCGCGCGGCGTGCTCGAGCTGAATTCGAGCCTGCTGCTGTCGCCGCTGCTGATGCAGGCGCCGAAGGGCGACGGTCATCCGGTGCTGGCGCTGCCCGGCTTCCTCGCCAGCGACCTTTCGATGGCGCCGATGCGGCGCTATCTGAAGGAGCTCGGTTATGACGCCTATGCCTGGAACATGGGCCGCAATTTCGGCGGCATCTCCAGCAGGCGGAGTGCGCTGCGTGACCTGCTGAAACGGGTCCATGAGGCGTCTGGGCGCAAGGTCTCGATCATCGGCTGGAGCCTCGGCGGCGTCTATGCGCGCGACCTGGCGTCGCAGATGCCGGAGCTGGTGCGCTCCATCATCACGCTGGCCAGCCCGTTCGCCGACGATATCCGCGCCACCAACGCGACCCGGCTGTACGAACTGCTGTCCGGCGAGGGGGTGGACGATATTCCCGAAATTCGCGCGGCGATCGCCGGCGACATGCCGGTGCCGGCAACCTCGATCTATTCCCGCACCGACGGCATCGTGAACTGGCGGACCTCGCGGGTGCGGCCGTCGGCGACCGCCGAGAACATCGAGGTGCATTTCGCCAGCCATCTCGGCCTCGGCGTCAACCCCGCAGCGCTGTGGGCGATCGCGGACCGGCTGGCGCAGCCGGAAGGGGAGTTCCGGCATTTTAACCGCTCGGGCCCCTTTGCCATTGCCTATGGGCCGGCAGAACAGGCACTATCCTAATCAGACGACGAGAAGCGCCGCCAAGGCGCCCGCGTGAGTTGGCTCTCGGGAGGAGATCATGAGCGACGCCAAAAAGCTGTCCTCGCTGGACGCATCGTTTCTGTATCTGGAAACTCCGGAAATGCCGATGCATGTCGGCAGCATGGCGATCTTCCGGCTGCCCGACGGCTACAAGGGTGACTTCTTCGAGGAGTTCAAGGCGATGATCGCCTCGCGGCTGCACGTTGCGCCGATCCTCAAGGCGCGGCTGCAGAAGGCGCCGCTCGACATCGATCACCCGTCCTGGGTCGAGGACGACCAGTTCGACATCGACCGCCACATCTTCCGCGCCAGCCTGCCCGCGCCGCGCGACCGCGCGACGCTGGAGCGCATCGTCGGCTGGATGCACGCCAAGCTGTTGAACCGCGCCCGCCCGCTCTGGGAGTTCTACGTCTTCGAGGGCATGAAAGACAACGAGATCGGGCTTTATTCCAAGATGCACCACGCCTGCATCGACGGCGGCGCCGGCGCGGCGCTGACCAGCATGATCTACGACCTGACGCCAGTGCCACGGCAGATCGAGCCACCGAGCGCGAAGAAGGTCGCGCCGGAGCCGCGCGACATCGCGGCCAATTTGATCGACGCCTATCAGCAGCTCTGGACCCAGCCGTTCGAGGCGGCCGCCACCGCGCAAAAGAGCCTGGAACTGCCGCGCTCCGGCAAGAGCGACCTCGGCTCGATCCTGTTCGACAATGCCATGTTCCAGATCGAGAGCGCGGTGAAGTTCGCGGGCTCCATGCCGACCGTGCTCAAGAGCCTGTCCGACGTCGTCGCCAAGATCGCCGATCCGAGGTCGCGCGAGAGTCTGCAAGCGATGTCCTCGCCGCCGACCATCCTCAACAAGGCGATCTCGTCGGAGCGCAGCTTTGCCGGCACCTCGATCTCGCTGTCGCGCGCCAAGGCGCTGGCGAAAGCATCGGGCGGCAAGCTCAATGACGTCGTGCTGGCGCTCGCCTCGGGCGTGGTGCGGCGCTATCTAATCAGCCAGGGCGCGCTGCCGAACAAGTCGCTGACGGCCGGCGTGCCGATCTCGCTGCGCGAGGAAGGCAACGCCGAATCCAACAACCAGGTGTTCGGTATGATCTGCTCGATCGCGACCGACGTCGAGGATCCGAAGAAGCGGCTCGAAACCATCATTGCGCAATCCACCAAGTCCAAGGAGATGTCGCATCCGCTGCGCGCCCTGGTGCCGCAGGTCTCCAACATCTCGCTGCTCGGCGCGCCGATCCTGGTGCAGATCATGGCGCTGCTCTACAGCCGATCCGACCTGTCCAATGTGCTGCCGCCGGCCACCAACATCACGGTGTCGAACGTGCCGGGGCCGCGGCAGACGCTGTACGCGGCTGGCGCGGAGCTGCTGCACATCTTCCCGGTCTCGATCTCGACCCACGGGATCGCGCTCAACATCACCGTGCAGAGCTACCGCGATCAGCTCGATTTCGGCTTCATCGTCGGTGCCAACATCATCCCCCATGTGCAGGTGATGTGCGACATGCTGCCGCTTGAATTCGATGCACTCGAGGCGGCATTCGCGCCTCCGCCTGCCGACATTAAGGGCGCGGCCGAATAGGATTTCCGTCCATGATTGACATGCCACCGCTGCAGTTCGCCGAGACCAACGGCATCCGCATGGGGTTTTACGAAGCCGGTCCCAAGACAGACGCGCCGCCGGTCGTGCTGTGCCACGGCTGGCCCGAGCTGGCGTTCTCCTGGCGCCACCAGATCAAGGCGTTGGGTGAAGCCGGCATCCGGGTGATCGCCCCGGATCAGCGCGGCTATGGCGCGACCGACCGGCCGGAGCCGGTTGAGGCCTACGACATGGAGCACCTGACCGGCGATCTCGTCGGCCTGCTCGACCATCTCAAGATCGACAAGGCGATCTTCGTCGGTCACGACTGGGGCGGTTTTGTCGTCTGGCAGATGCCGCTCAGGCATCCGTCGCGGGTTGCCGGCGTCGTCGGCGTCAACACGCCGCATCTGAACCGCGCGCCGATGGATCCGATCGCGCTGTTCCGCCAGCGTTTCGGCGACCAGATGTACATCGTCCAGTTCCAGGATCCGGCGCGCGAGCCCGACCGCATCTTCGGCAGCCGTGTGGAGCAGACCTTCGACGCCTTTATGCGCAAGCCGGCGGCGCGCCCGCCGGGCATACCGGAGGAACAGCCGATCGCCGGCGTCGGCGCCTCGGCGCGGCTCAACCTGGCGTTCCCGCAGATGATCGCGAACTACGACGCCAAACACGATCCGCGGACGCCGATTCTGTCGGCCGAGGAGAAGAAGGTGTTCGTCGACACCTTCACCAAGACCGGCTTCACCGGCGGCATCAACTGGTATCGCAACTTCACCCGCAACTGGGAACGTTCGGCGGGGCTCGACCACAATGTGCGGGTGCCGTCGCTGATGATCATGGCCGAGAATGATGCGGTGCTGCCGCCCTCGGCGGCCGACGGCATGGAGAGACTGGTGCCGGATCTCGAAAAATATCTGGTCCACGACAGCGGCCATTGGACGCAGCAGGAAAAGCCGGACGAGGTCAGCGCCAAGCTGATCGAGTGGCGTAAACGAAAATTCGGCTAGGCGTCATCCTGAGGTGCGCGCCGGCTTCGGCGCGCCTCGAAGGATGAGAGGGACTGGAGCAAGCGGCCATCCTTCGAGACGCGCGCGGTGCGCGCTCCTCGAGCAATAACGGCAAAGCCGTTATGCAAGATGACGGCGAGTAGTGAGGGGGCACTTCCGAGATGGCGTCCGGCAACAGACTGAGTCCGATTCCGCATCCGCCGACGAAGCCGGTGGTCGGCAACATGCTGTCGCTGGATTCGAACGCGCCGGTGCAGCATCTGGTGAAGCTCTCCAAGGAGCTCGGGCCCATCTTCTGGCTCGACATGATGGGTGCGCCGCTCGTGATCGTCTCCGGTCACGATCTGGTCGACGAGCTCTCCGACGAGAAGCGCTTCGACAAGGCGGTACGTGGCTCGCTGCGCCGGGTGCGTGCGGTCGGCGGCGACGGGCTGTTCACCGCCGACACCAAGGAGCCGAACTGGAGCAAGGCGCACAACATCCTGATGCAGCCGTTCGGCAACCGCGCCATGCAGTCGTATCACCCGAGCATGGTCGATATCGCCGAGCAGCTGGTCAAGAAGTGGGAGCGCCTCAACGCCGACGAGGAGATCGAGGTCGTCCACGACATGACGGCGTTGACCCTCGACACCATCGGGCTCTGCGGCTTCGACTATCGCTTCAATTCGTTCTACCGCCGCGACTACCACCCTTTCGTGGAATCGCTGGTGCGCTCGCTCGAGACCATCATGATGACCCGCGGCCTGCCGCTCGAGGGTCTGTGGATGCAGAAGCGGCGCAAGACGCTGACCGACGACGTCGGCTTCATGAACAAGATGGTCGACGAGATCATCGCCGAGCGGCGCGGCAATACCGACGTGACCAGCGACAAGAAAGACATGCTGGCCGCGATGATGACCGGCGTCGATCGCGCGACCGGCGAGCAGCTCGACGACGTCAACATCCGCTACCAGATCAACACCTTCCTGATCGCCGGCCACGAGACCACCAGCGGTCTGCTGTCGTGCACGATCTACGCGCTGTTGAAGCATCCCGAGGTGCTGAAGAAGGCCTATGAGGAGGTCGATCGCGTCCTTGGGCCCGACGTCGATGCGCGGCCGACCTATCAGCAGGTGACGCAGCTCACCTACATCACCCAATGCCTGAAGGAGGCGCTGCGGCTGTGGCCACCGGCGCCGGCCTACGGCATCGCGCCGCTCAACGATGAGACGATCGGCGGCAAATATAAGTTGAAGAAGAACACCTTCATCACGGTCCTGGTGATGGCGCTGCATCGTGATCCCTCCGTCTGGGGCCCGAACCCCGATGTATTCGATCCCGAGAATTTCAGCCGCGAGGCGGAGGCCAAGCGCCCGATCAACGCCTGGAAACCGTTCGGCAACGGCCAGCGCGCCTGCATCGGCCGCGGCTTTGCCATGCACGAGGCGGCGCTCGCGATCGGGATGATCCTGCAACGCTTCAGGCTGCTCGACGTGCATCGCTACCAGATGCACCTGAAGGAGACGCTGACGGTCAAGCCCGACGGCTTCAGGATCAAGGTGCGGCCGCGCGACGACAGGGATCGCGGCGCGTTCGCGGGCAGCACGGGCGCCGTTGCGGCCGCGCCGAAGGCACCGCGCGCACCGACCACGCGCCCCGGTCACAACACCCCGATGCTGGTGCTGTACGGCTCCAACCTCGGTTCGGCCGAGGAGCTGGCGACCCGCATGGCCGATCTGTCGGAGATCAACGGGTTCGCGGTGCGGCTCGGTCCGCTGGACGACTATGTCGGCAAGCTGCCGGACGAGGGCGGCGTCCTGATCATCTGCGCCTCCTACAATGGCGCGGCGCCCGACAATGCGACGCAATTCGTCAAATGGCTTGAAAGCGATCTGCCGAAGGACGCTTTCGCCAAGGTTCGCTACGCGGTGTTCGGCTGCGGCAACAGCGATTGGGCGGCGACCTACCAGTCGGTGCCGCGTTTCATCGACGAGCAGCTGACCAAGCATGGTGCGCGTGCGGTCTATCCGCGCGGCGAGGGCGATGCGCGCAGCGATCTCGACGGCCAGTTCCAGAAATGGTTCCCGGAGGCCGCGAAGGTCGCGACCAAGGAGTTCGGTATCGACTGGAATTTCACCCGCACCGCCGAGGACGAACCGCTCTACGCGATCGAGCCGGTGGCGCAGGGCGCGGTCAACACCATCTTGACGCAGGGCGGCGCGGTGCCGATGAAGGTGCTCGCCAACAACGAGCTGCAGAACAAGGAAGGCGCCCATCCGTCGGAGCGCTCGACCCGGCATATCGAGGTCGAGCTGCCGGCCAGTCTCAGATATCGCGTCGGCGATCACCTCAGCGTGGTGCCGCGCAACGATCCGACCCTGGTCGATTCCATTGCGCGCCGGTTCGGCTTCCTGCCGGCCGACCAGATCCGCCTGCAGGTCTCGGAAGGCCGCCGCGCGCAACTGCCGGTCGGCAACGCCGTGTCGGTCGGGCGGCTGCTCACCGAATTCGTCGAGCTGCAGCAGGTCGCGACCCGCAAGCAGATCCAGATCATGGCCGAGCACACGCGCTGCCCGGTGACCAAGCCGAAGCTGATGGCCTATGTCGGCGACGATGAAGCTTCCGCCGGGCGCTACCGCACCGAGGTGCTGGCCAGGCGCAAATCGGTGTTCGATCTGCTCGAGGAATATCCGGCCTGCGAGCTGCCGTTCCATCTCTACCTCGAAATGCTGTCGCTGCTGGCGCCGCGCTACTACTCGATCTCGTCATCTCCGGCCGGCGAGGCACAGCGCTGCAGCATCACCGTGGGCGTGGTGGAAGCGCCTGCGAGCTCGGGACGCGGGATCTACAAGGGCGTCTGCTCGAACTACCTGGCGCGCCGCCGTGCCGGCGACACCGTCCACGCCACGATCAAGGAGACCAAGGCCGGCTTCCGCCTGCCTGACGACAACGCCGTGCCGCTCATCATGATCGGGCCGGGCACCGGGCTCGCGCCGTTCCGCGGCTTCCTGCAGGAGCGCGCCGCGCGCAAGGCGCAGGGCGCGGCGCTGGGCCTCGCGATGCTGTTCTTCGGCTGCCGCCATCCGGAGCAGGACTTCATCTATGCGGATGAGCTGAAGGCGTTCGCAGCCGACGGCGTCGGTGAACTCTACACCGCCTTCTCGCGCGCCGATGGGCCCAAGACCTATGTGCAGCACCTCGTCGCCGCGCAGAAGGATCGGGTCTGGGAGCTGATCGAGAAGGGCGCCATCGTCTATGTCTGCGGCGACGGCGGCAAGATGGAGCCCGACGTCAAGGCAACCCTGATGTCGATCTATCGCGAGCGCAGCGGAGCCGACACCGACGCCGCCGCGCGCTGGATCGACGAAATGGGCACCAGGAACCGCTACGTGCTCGACGTCTGGGCCGGCGGTTAGGCTCGGCGCCGGGGACGACCGTGATGCGGTTGAGGGCAGGTTTCTTTCCCCATCGTCGTCCCGGCGAAGGCCAGGACCCGTAACCACGGGGTTGAGTCGTTGAAGAGGGCTGCGGCCCCAGCGGTGCGCAACAATCACCTTCGGTGGTTATGGGTCCCGGCTTTCGCAGGGACGACACTGAGTTTGTTGCGCCATTCGTGAGTCACTATTTCGCATTCTCTGGGCGCTAGCTTCGCCCGCCCTGACGCCCATGTTACAAGCCGCCGCATGATTCCCTGGGAAAAGATCGATACCGCGCGCATTCCCGGCACCGAAGGTGAATTGCGCCTGATGCGGCGCGGCCGCGAATTCTCGATCATGCTCGGCACCAACGAGCTGATGAACAGCCGCCTGTCGGGCTCGGAAGCCGCGCTGGCGACGCTCGCTGCGAAGAAGATCGAGAAGGTCGCACGGCCGCGTTTTCTGATCGGCGGCCTCGGCATGGGCTTTACGCTGCGGGCGGCGCTGACCGTGCTTGGACCCGAGGCGGAAATCGTGGTGGCCGAGCTGGTGCCGGCCGTGGTCGCCTGGGCGAGGGGCCCGATGGCCGAGATCTTCGGCGACAGCCTGACCGATCCACGCGTCAGCATCCAGGAGGTGGATGTCGCCGATGTGATCGAGCGCAGTCCGCGCAGCTACGATGCAATTCTCCTCGATGTTGATAACGGCCCGGAAGGCCTGACCCGCAAGGCCAATGACGCGCTGTATGACATCTCTGGACTGAAGATCGCCCACACGGCGCTGCGGCGCGGCGGCGTGCTCGCCGTCTGGTCGTCCGGTCCGAACGCGAAATTCCCGAAATCGCTGTCCCGCGCCGGGTTCGCCGTCAACGAGATTGCCGTCCGCGCCACCGGCCGTGGTCGCGGCGTGCGCCACGTGATCTGGATCGCGGTCAAGGAGTAGCGGGCGCCGCTATTGCGACGCAGCAAGACCTCCAGCAGCGCCGTTCGGTTCGATTGTGTTGAAAATCGAGGGCCGTTGGGTTTCACTCGATGGCACCGAAGCCTTGAGCCCTTGGTCTGTCGGATGCAGGCGACGTCGAATTTTGGGGTGCAGGAGACGCACGGGATCCTGAACCGCTTCCAGGCCGAATTCCGCGGCTCGAGCGAAGGGCTCGGCTGGTCGACGGCGTTTGCCTCGGTTCAGCGCGAGCGGCCGTTTGACGGGCACTTCCACGCGCTCTCCGACAATCTGATGGTGCTGCACCGGGGTGGCCCGGTCGACATCACCTATGTGATGGACGGCAAGTCGGTTGCCCGGCAGATCCCGCGCGGCGGGGTGTTCTTCCTGCCGGCCGGGCACGCCTGCAACGTGGTGCTGCGCGAGGCGCTGGAATCCACCCACATCTATCTGCGCTCCGATCTGTTCGCGGGCCGGGACGGGGCGGCGAACCTGATCGGCGGGCTCGCGCCGATGCTCGGCGATCAGGATGCCGTGCTGGAGCATCTCGCCGCGGCGATCGGCGATACCATCACCAGCGGCCTGCCGGCTTCGTCGCTGTTCGTCGATCCGATCGCGCAGGCGATCGCCAACCGCTTCGTCGCGATCAATTTCCACAAGCCGAGCGTGGAGGCCGGCAAGCATCCGAACCTGCTGAGCGTCAGGCAGATGGCGCGGATCCGCGAGTTCGTCGACACCAATCTCGATAGCGATATCCGGCTCGACCAGCTGGCGGAGCTGTGCGGCCGCAGCACCGAATATTTCGTGCGCCTGTTCAAGGCGACCAGCGGCGTCTCGCCCTACCAATACGTGCTCAATCTGCGCATCGAGCGCGCACGGGCGCTGCTTGCCGACGAGACGCAGAGCCTGGCGGACATCGCGCTGGCCTGCGGCTTCTCCCATCAGGAGCATTTTACGCGTATGTTCCGCCGCTTCACCGGCGTGACACCGGGGCGCTACCGGCGCAGCCATTAGCTCCCTATTATCGGCGGCCGGGACAGACATGGGCGCCAGCCCGAGCCCGCGGATGATTTTTCCGGTTTCGTGCAGATTTTCTCCGGTTTCGTGCAGGCCCGCCGAGGCCGCCCGCCGCTAGCTTTCTCCCAACAAGACGAGATTGCCGGTTCGCCGGCTTGGGAGAAATGCCATGAGTGTCGCGATGCCGGATGCCGGAGGCGGATCCATTGCGTCCGTTGCGGCCGCCGGTGATGCCGGCCAGGGCGCCTTTGCCTATTGCTCGCAGCAATATCGCGTGGTGTTCGGCACCGGCACCTCGGCGCGGCTTGGCGAGGAAAGCGAGCGCCTTGGCATCAAGCGGGCGCTGGTGCTGACCACGAGCGAGCAGCACGACCTCGGGCGCCGGCTCGGCGCAGGCCTCGGCGACAGGCTCGCGGGGCTGTTTGCCGGCGCGCGCATGCATACGCCGGTCGAGGTCACCAATGAAGCACTTCGCATCGTCGAGTCGCGCGACATCGATGGGCTGGTCGCGATCGGCGGCGGCTCGACGGTCGGGCTCGGCAAGGCGCTGTCGCTGCGCACCGGGCTGCCGCATATCGCGATGCCGACCACTTATGCCGGCTCGGAGATGACGCCGATCCTCGGCGAGACCAGCAACGGCATCAAGACCACGCAGCATTCCCAGGATCTGGTGCCGGACACCGTCATCTACGACGTCGATCTCACCGTCAGCCTGCCGCCGCACATCTCCGCCGCCAGCGGCCTGAATGCGATCGCGCATGCGGTCGAGGCACTCTATGCGCCCGACGCCAATCCGCTGACCTCGCTGATGGCGGAGGAGGGCATCGCCGCGCTCGCCCGCGCGCTGCCGCGCATCATGACGGCGCCGGCCGATCCTGGCGCCCGCCGTGACGCGCTCTATGGTGCCTGGCTGTGCGGCGTCTGCCTCGGCGCGGTCGGGATGTCGCTGCACCACAAGCTCTGCCACGTGCTGGGCGGCATGTTCAACCTGCCGCATGCGGAAACCCACGCGATCGTGCTGCCCCACGCCGCTGCCTACAACGCCGCGGCGGCGCCGGAGGCCATGACCCGCGTGGCGCGCGCACTGCACAGTGCCAACGCACCGCAGGGCCTGTTTGACCTTGCCCGGCAGCTCGCGCTGCCGCGCGCGCTTTCCGACATCGGAATGCCCGAGGACAGCATCGCACGCGCCGCGGAGATGGCGGTGCGCAATCCCTATGCCAACCCCAGACCGATAGATCGCGCCCCGATCGAGCAATTGATCGCGGCAGCGTGGCGCGGCGATGCGCCCGTGCAGCACTGACATCTCAAGATCAAAGGACAACACGATGGCCAATTTCAACGAGCATGACCTCACCGACGAGGTGATCAGCAGCTTCGCCAACACGCCGAACAAGCGGCTGAAGTTCCTCATCGAGGAGACGGTCAAGTCGCTGCACGATCTGGTGCGCCGCACCGAACTCACCTTCGAGGAATGGAATCAGGCGATCGAATTCCTGACCCGCACCGGCCAGACCTGCACGCCGCTGCGCCAGGAGTTCATCCTGCTGTCCGACGTGCTCGGCGTCTCGATGTTGGTCGACGCCGTCAATCACCGCGAGCGCGAGGGCGCGACCGAGACCACGGTGCTCGGCCCGTTCTATGTCGGCGAGCACCGCGTCACACCGCACGGCGCCAACATTTCCGAAGGCATCGACGGTGAGGTGATGTTCGTGCAGAGCCGCGTCACCGACCTCTCTGGCAAACCGCTCGCCGGTGCCGAGATCGACGTCTGGCACGCCGACGACGACGGCTTCTACGATTCGCAGAAGGCGGACTACGCGGCTCACGGCCCGTCGCTGCGCGCGCGCTTCGTCACCGATGCCGACGGCCGCTTCTCGTTCCGCACCATCCTGCCGTGCAGCTATCCGATCCCGACCGATGGCCCGGTCGGCGATCTCATCACGGCCACGCAGCGCCATCCGATGCGGCCGGCGCATGTGCATTTCCTGGTCAAGGCCGAGGGCTATGAGCCGCTGATCACCCACGTCTTCCTCGATGGCGACGAATATCTGCGCAGCGACGTGGTGTTCGGCGTCAAGGACGAGCTCATTGCGCGGGTCGAGCCGCGCAGCGAGCCGATGCTGCCCAACGGCGAGCGCGTCTCCGGCCCATGGCACCTGATGACTTACGACTTCCAGATGAAGCCCGGCGCGGGCCTGGTGCCGAAGCCGATGATGGCCGCGGAATGACGATCGCAACCAACAAGACGACCAAGGAGAGGACCATGACCAGCAAACCGATTGAGACCGACGTCCTTGTCGTCGGCAGTGGCCCGGCCGGCGCGACGGCGGCGGCGCTGCTCGGCACGTACGGCATCAAGCACATCCTGGTGACGAAATATGGCTGGCTGGCTGATACGCCGCGGGCCCACATCAGCAACCAGCGTGCGATGGAGGTGCTGCGCGATCTCGGCCTCGAGGAGAAGGCCGTGGCGCAGGCCGTGCCGCAGCACCTGATGGCCAACAACGTGTTCTGCGAGAGCCTCGCCGGCGAGGAGTTCGGCCGGCTCTATTCCTGGGGCAATCATCCCTCGCGCAAGGCGGACTACGATCTCGCCAGTCCCGCGCGCATCTGCGACCTGCCGCAGAATTTCCTCGAGCCGATCCTGATCGAGGCCGCCGGCCAGCGCGGCACCTCGCTGTGCTTCAACACCGAGTTCGTCGACCTGGTGCAGGATGCCGACGGCGTCACCGCGACGGTGAAGGATCGCCTGTCCGGCGAGACCTACCAGATCCGCGCCAAATACCTGATCGGCGCCGATGGCGGCCGCAGCCGGGTCGCCGAAGTGATCGGACTGCCGATGGAGGGCCAGATGGGCCGCGCCGGCAGCATGAACATCATCGTGCAGGCGGATCTGAGCAAGTACGTCGCGCATCGGCCGAGCGTGCTGTACTGGGTGCTGCAGCCCGGTGCCGAGATCGGCGGCATCGGTGCCGGCCTGATCCGCATGGTGCGGCCATGGAACGAGTGGCTGATCATCTGGGGCTACGACATCGAGCTGGGCGAGCGCAAGCTCTCTAATGACGAGGCGATCTCGATCGTGCGCAATCTCGTCGGCGACGAGACCCTCGAGGTCAAGGTGCGCTCCACCTCGACCTGGACCGTGAACGAGATGTATGCCGGCCATTATTCGTCCGGCCGCGTGTTCTGCGTCGGTGACGCCGTGCATCGCCATCCGCCGACCAACGGCCTCGGCTCCAACACCGCGATCCAGGATTCCTTCAATCTGTGCTGGAAGCTGAAGCTGGTGCTCGAGGGTCACGCGGCGCCGTCGCTGCTCGAGACCTATTCGGCCGAGCGCCAGCCGGTCGGCAAGCAGATCGTGACTCGCGCCAACAAGAGCATCGGCGACTTCCCGCCGATCTTCGAGGCGGTGGGCCTCGTCGCTTCGAGCGACCCGGCCGAGGCGCGCAAGGCGATCGCCGCGCGCAAGGCACCGACCGCCGAGGGCAAGGCGCGCCGCAAGAAGCTCTATGAAGCCATCGCCAACAAGAGCTACGAGTTCAACTGCCACGGCGTCGAGCTGAACCAGCGCTATGGGTCGACCGCCGTCGTGTCGGACGGCACGCCGATGCCGGCCTTTACCAGGGATCACGAGCTCTATTATCAGGCCACCACCTGGCCCGGCGCGCACCTGCCGCATGTCTGGGTCGAGCATCACGGCCAGCGCAAGTCGACGCTCGATCTCACCGGCAAGGGCCGCTTCACGCTGCTCACCGGGATCGGTGGCGACGGCTGGAAGACGGCCGCAGCCGCGGTCGAGAAGGCCTACGGCCTGCCGGTCGATGTGGTGACGATCGGCCCGCAAGGCTGCGATGCGCTCGACATCTATGCCGACTGGTATCGCCAGAGCGAGGTCGATGAGGACGGCTGCGTGCTGGTGCGGCCCGACATGTATGTCGCCTGGCGCGCCAAGGAGGCGGCGGCTGACGCCTCCGATGTGCTGCGCGACGTGTTCGGCCAGATCCTCGGCCGCGGCGCAAAGGCGCAGACGAAGTCCGTCGCCGCCGCGTGATGCGGCGCGACGCTGGTAATTTTCAGAACGGAATGAACGGCAGCCGGCTTGAAAACCGGCTTGCCTCAAGGGAGGGGAAAATGACCAAGGACCATTTGAACGCCAAGGACCACTTGAACGCAATGTCTTTCGATCGCCGCCGCGTGCTGCAAGGTATTGCCGGTGGTTTTGCCGCCGCCGGCAGCACGACGTTGTTCGCGCCTTCCGTGCGGGCGGCCAACAAGCCGATCAAGATCGGCTATGTCTCGCCCAAGAGTGGCCCGCTCGCTGCCTTCGCCGAAGCCGACGATTTTGTGCTCGGCGAATTCAGAAAATTCATCAAAGATGGCGTCAAGGTCGGATCGCAGACCTATCCGGTCGAGGTGGTGACCAAGGACAGCCAGTCGAATCCAAACCGTGCCGCCGAAGTCGCCAAGGAACTGATCACCCGCGACAATGTCAGCCTGATCGTGGTCGGCGCCACGCCCGAGACCAACAATCCGGTGGCGACGCAGTGCGAGCTGGAGCAGGTGCCGTGCATCTCCTCGGTCGCGCCGTGGCAGACCAACTTCATCGGCCGCCAGGCCAACCCCGGCGATCCCAAGAGCTGGAAGCCGTTCGACTACACTTTCCACTACTTCTGGGGGCTCGAGGATGTGATCGGCGTCTTCACCAGCATGTGGAGCCAGGTCGCGTCCAACAAGTCGGTCGGCGCGCTGTTTCCGAACGATGCCGACGGCAACGCCTGGGGCGACACCACGATCGGCTTTCCGCCTGTCATGGCCAAGCAGGGCTTCAAGCTGACCGATCCCGGCCGCTTCCAGAATCTCACCGATGATTTCAGCTCGCAGATCGCCGCCTTCCGTGGCGCCGATGCCGAGATCATCACCGGCGTGATCATCCCGCCCGACTTCACCACGTTCTGGAACCAGGCGCGGCAGAAGGGGCTGAAGCCGAAGGTCGTATCGGTTGCGAAGGCGCTCCTGTTCCCCGCGTCCGTGCAGGCGCTCGGCAAGGGTGGCAACAATATCTCCACCGAGGTGTGGTGGACGCCGACGCATCCCTACAAGTCAAGCCTCAGCGGCGTCAGCGCGGCCGATCTCGCCAAGGGATACGAGCAGGCCTCCGGCAAGCAATGGACCCAGCCGATCGGCTTCGTGCATTCGCTGTTCGAGGTCGCGATCGACGCGATCAGGCGCTCCGGCGATCCGGCCGATGGCGCGGCGCTGGCGAAGGCGATCGGCGCGACCAAACTCGATACGATCGTGGGCCAGGTCGCGTTCGGCTCCAGCGCGGTGCCGCCGTTCGCGGCGAAGAACATCGCCAAGACGCCGCTGGTCGGCGGCCAGTGGCGGCTCAACGGTGACAAGTACGACATGGTGATCACGGACAACAAGCTGGCGCCGCAGATCCCGCTCGGCGGCGACATGCAGGCGTTGAGCTAGCGCAACTCGGCGTTTCATCGCAGGCAAGAATCGAAGGCAAGAATCGCAGGCAGGAGATGCGTGGCATTGCCGCGCATCTTCTCTCCGCCGCAATCATTCAGTGGGCGACCATGCTCGAACTCCATGCCATCTCGAAAAGGTTCGGCGCCATCGTTGTTGCCGACGCAATCGACCTGACGCTCTCCTCCGGCGAGGCGCTGGGCGTGATCGGGCCGAACGGTGCCGGCAAATCGACGCTGTTCAACCTGATCACCGGGCTGCTGCGGCCGGATGCCGGCCGCATCGTCCTCGACGGCGTCGACATCACGGCTCTCTCTCCCGAAGCGCGCTGTCGGGCGGGCATCGGGCGCTCGTTCCAGATCCCGCAGCCGTTCGATCACCTCTCGGTGTTCGAGAATCTTGCTGTCGCGGCCTCGTTCGGTGGCGGCCTCTCGGAGGCCGATGCGGTCCAGCATTGCGGCCGCATGCTTGATCTGACCGGCCTCGAGGCCAAGGCCAACCGGCTCGCCGGCAGCCTGCCGCTGCTCGATCGCAAGCGGCTCGAACTGGCGCGGGCGCTCGCCACCAAGCCACGCACGCTGCTGCTCGACGAGATCGCAGGCGGCCTCACCGATGCCGAATGTCATGAACTGGTCGAGACCATCCGCACCATCCATGCCGAAGGCGTCGGCATCATCTGGATCGAGCATGTGGTGCACGCGCTGCTCGCGGTGGTGCAGCGGCTGGTGGTGCTGAACTTCGGCAAGGTGGTCGCGCAGGGCGTGCCGGCCGAGGTGATGCGCTCGCGCGAGGTCGAGACCATCTACATGGGAGTGCCGGCATGACCGCGCTGCTCAATGTCACGGCGCTCGATGCGTTCTATGGCGACTTCCAGGCGCTGTTCGGCATCGATTTCGAATTGGCGGAGGGCGAGGCGGTCGCAGTGATCGGCGCCAACGGCGCCGGCAAGTCGACCATGCTGCAGTCGCTGGCCGGGCTCGTGAAGAGCCGCCCCGATGCGATCCGCCTCGGCGGACGGGCGATCGGCGATGCATCCGCCGCCAGCATCGTGCGGCTCGGGCTTGCGCTGGTCCCCGAGGGCCGCCAGCTGTTTCCCTCGCTGAGCGTCGAGGAGAACCTCTTGATCGGCGCCTATGGCGGCGAACGCAGCGCGCCCTGGGATCTCGCGGCCGTCTACCGGATGTTCCCGGTGCTGAAGGAGCGGCGGCGCGGCGCCGTCACGGCGCTGTCGGGCGGTCAGCAGCAGATGGTGGCGATCGGCCGCGCGCTGATGTCGAACCCGCAGGTCCTGCTGTGCGACGAGATCAGCCTCGGCCTCGCGCCGATCGTGGTGGAGGACATCTACCGCATGCTGCCGCAGATTCGCTCGGGCGGCACCGCGGTCGTGCTGGTCGAGCAGGATATCGCCCGCGCACTGCGGGCCGCCGATCGGTTCTATTGCCTGCGGGAGGGACGGGTGACGCTGAGCGGACGGCCCAAGGATGTGGATCAGGACACGATCCGCGCAGCCTATTTCGGAGCATGAGGGAGCCATGAGCGGGTTCGATACCATCATCGAGGGCGTGCTGCTCGGCGGCGTCTATGCGCTGTTCGCGCTCGGCCTGTCGCTGATCTTCGGCATCATGCGCCTCGTCAATCTGGCGCATGGCGACCTGATCCTGCTCGCGGCCTATCTGGTGCTTAGCGCGACCACGGCGCTCGGCCTGCCGCTTGCGGCCGCAGCCCTCTTGGTCGTCGTGACGATGTTCGTGCTCGGCTTCGTGCTGCAGCGGCTGGTGCTGGAGCCCGTGCTCGGCGACGACATCCTGCCGCCGCTGCTCGTCACCTTCGGCCTGTCGATCGTGATCCAGAACGGACTGCTGCTCGGCTACGGCGCCGACAGCCGGCGGCTGCAGGCAGGCGCCTTCGAATCCTCGTCGGTGACGCTGGCGCCCGGCCTGAGCGTCGGGCTGGCGCCGCTGACGGCGCTGGTGACGGCAATCGCCGCCGTCGCGCTGCTGCAGGTCATTTTCTATCGCACCTCGCTCGGCCGCGCCTTCCGTGCCACCGCCGACAATCCCGCGATCGCGCAATTGATGGGCGTCAACGAGCGCAATGTCTACGCGATCGCGGTCGGGCTCTCGCTCGCGGTGTCGGTGATCGCCGCTGTCGTGTTCGGCATCCGCGCCAGCTTCGATCCGTCGATCGGCCCGGCGCGGCTGCTCTATGCGTTCGAGGCCGTGATCATCGGCGGTCTCGGCAGCCTGTGGGGAACACTCGCGGGCGGCATCGTGCTCGGGCTGGCGCAGGCGATCGGGGGGCGGATCAATCCGGAGTGGCAGATCCTGGCCGGCCATCTGGCCTTCCTTGCCGTGCTCATGGTGCGGCCGCGCGGTCTCTTCCCGGCGAGGCGGACATGAGCGTCGAAAGCATCCATGTCCCGGCAAGCCGGGAGCAACGTCCGGCGGATCTGCCGGTCTGGCAAGTTCGGATCGGCACGCGGTTGTCACGCGCTGCCGCCGTGGCCGGCATCGTATTGGTCGCGGTGCTTGCCGCGCTACCGGCGATTGCTTCGCGCAATTTGATCCAGGATCTGATCTTCGTCTTCACCATGCTGACGCTGGCGCAGCTCTGGAACGTGCTGGCTGGGTGGGGCGGGCTGGTGTCGGTCGGGCAGCAGGCGTTTGTCGGGCTCGGCGCCTATGCGCTGTTTGCCGCCATCGTGATGGCCGGGCTCGATCCCGTTGCGGCGATTCCGCTGGCCGGGTTGTTCGCGGCGCTGATCGCGGCGGTGCTCGGCCCGCTGCTGTTCCGGCTGGAGGGACCGTATTTCGCGATAGGCAGCTGGGTGGCCGCCGAGGCCCTGCGGCTGATCTGCGCCCAGTTCAAGTCGCTCGGCGGCGGCACCGGGATGTCGATCTCGCCGAGCGAACTGTCGCAGATGTTCGGGCTGAAGGCGGTGCAGGCGCTGCTCGGCCTGCGTCCGGCGGCCGCGCGCGACGTGCTGGTCTACTGGCTGGCGCTGCTGCTCGCCGTGCTGGTCACGCTCGGCATCTACGCCTTCATCCGCTCGCGCCATGGCCTCGCGCTGGCGGCAAGCCGCGACAACGCGGCGGCGGCGCGCAGCGTCGGCGTCCGCACCGCGCGGATTCGCCATCTGCTGTGGATCGCGGTCGCCTTCGCCACCGGCATGGTCGGCGCGGTGGTCTATCTGCAGAAGGCGCGCATCTCGCCCGACGCCGCCTTCAGCGTCACCGACTGGACCGCCTATGTGATCTTCATCGTCGTGATCGGCGGGGTGCGCACCATCGAAGGCCCGATGGTCGGCGTGCTCCTGCTGTGGGGGCTCGTCACCTATCTCGCCCAGTATGGCAGCCTGTATCTGGTCGTGCTCGGCACGCTCGCCATCCTGATCATGCTGTTCATGCCGCAAGGCGTGTGGGGCGCGGCGGCGCGGCGCTGGCAGGTACAACTGTTCCCGACACAGCGCTGGCTCGGTCGCAGTCGGTAGCTCCGGCTGCGCGATCCCACGCCCTCACACCGTCATCCCCGCGCAAAGGCTTTGCCTTTGTCGCTGGAGGCGCGAGCTCTGCGAGCCTCGAAGGATGAATCGGCCCGACTTTTGGCCGTTCATCCTTCGAGGCTCGCCGAAGAGGCTCGCACCTCAGGATGACGGGACTAACGGCGACGCGTCGTTTTGGATTTCGCCAGGGCGACGTCGGACTTTTGTCTCGCTATCGCCTGTGCTCTTGAAGCCTTAGAACATCGTGTTGCTGTTAGCCGGAGTTTCCGGAACCGGCTGCACCACGTCCCAGTGCTCGACGATCTTGCCGTCCTCGAGCTTGAAGATGTCGACGATCGCGTTGCCCCGGGTGCCGGGCTCGCGCACCGCGTGGACGTGCAGGATCACGTAGTCGCCGTCGACGAACGAACGCTTGATCTCGCTGTGCGAGTTCGGAAATTTTTCGCGCAGGAAGCCGATGAACTTGCGGAAGCCGTCGGGACCGTCGGCCGCGCCGGGATTGTGCTGCACATAGCGGTTGCCGACATAGGCGAGTGCCGCGTCGGCGTCCTTCTGGTTCAGCCCCTTCTCGTAGAAGGCCAGCACCGCCTTGCGGTTGGCTTCCTGCTGCGCGTCGCTGGTCGCGGCCATCGCGGCAGAAGACGCGAGCGCGAGGAGGAGAGCGGCGACGGCTGTCCGCGGCCGGAGAAGGGTCTTCATCTGGTGACTCCCGGTGGCTGATGGCGCGCGACCCGCGCAGTGCATCGCGCTGTCTACAGCCTCCGCGCGCCAGCCGGAAGAACGCACCCCTGGCTCACATGGTCACCGGAAGATACCTGCCTCACGCCGCCTTCACCGCCGCCCCATGCGCGTGCTTGTCGATGGCGTCGATGATCTGCGGCCACATCGGGATCGGCAGCGCGTGGCCCATGCCCTCGATCATCAGGAGCTTTGCGCCGGGGATCGAGACCGCGGTGTCCTTGCCGCCTTCGGGATGCACCAGCGGATCGACGGTGCCGTGGATCACCAGCGTCGGTGCCTTGACGCTGCGCAGCCGCTCCTTGCGGCTGCCCGAGGCGAGGATCGCGCGGAGCTGGCGGCCGACGCCCTCCGGATTGAGGCCGCGCTCAAAGGTGCGCCGCGCACGTTCGGGGTCCAGCGCCTCATCCTCAGGGAACGAGCCGTTGCGCAGCACCTTCCAGGTCTGGCCGAAACGCACGAAGTACTCCTCCTTGCTCTTCGGCGGCGGCGCCATCAGCACTGCGGTCGCCTCGCGGGTCGGCCCCGGTATCTTCGGATTGCCCGTGGTCGACATGATCGAGGTCAGGGAGCGCACGCGCTCGGGGAAGGTGATCGCAACCTCCTGCGCGATCATGCCGCCCATCGAGGCGCCGACCAGATGCGCGGTGCGGATGCCGAGCGCATCCATCAATCCGATCGTGTCCCGCGCCATGTCGGCCAGCCGGTAGGGCGCTGCGACCGGAATCTTCAGAAAGCGCAGCTTGAGCAGCTCAAGGGCGGTCAGCCGCTTGCCGCCGCTCATGCGGGAGGACTTGCCGATATCCCTGTTGTCGAACCGGATCACGCGAAAACCGCGCGCGGCAAGCTGGCGACAGAATTCGTCGTCCCAATGGATCATCTGGGCGCCGAGGCCCATGATCAAAAGCAGCGGCTCCGCATTCGCATCGCCAAAAATCTCGTAGCAGATGTCTATGCCGTTGGCGCGGGTTAGTTGCGGCAACTGATGGGCGAGCGTGGTCACGGGCGTCCTCTCCTGGATTCGCGGTCAGGAACCTGCATGCTGCCACGGATTGACGCAGCGCAGAAGAGCGCCAACGTCGCCGGGCGCGCCGCACTGTTGACCGATCAGCGGCAACAGTGTCGTATGGCACAAACAAACGGAAGCGCGACAAGCGCTCGGAATTGACGTGGAGGAGGGCCTCATGGCCGACAAGGGCAACGACCCTGCCGTGATCTGGCAGACGATGATTGGCGAGATGGAGAAGGGGTTCAACTCCTTCGGCAACCAGTTGATGAGCTCGCCTGAATTCTCCAAGGTGATGAATCAGGCCGGCAGCGCCACGGCGGGCGCGCAGAAGCAGCTCGGCGAGCTGATGGAGAAATATCTGCTGGCGATGAACCTGCCGAGCCGCGCCCAGCTCGTCGGCATGGCCGAGCGCCTGCAATCGATGGAGACCCAGCTCAACGAGATTAAGACGCTGCTGCAGCAGGTGCACCACAATTCGCTGGCGCCGGACGACGGCTATGGCGCAACGCCACGGCCGCCGCGCACCAGGCGCCCGCCATCCGAGGGAGACAGCAAATGAATGCTCCCACCGGGTTTGATTTCGCCTCGATCTCCGAGCGAGTCCAGTCCGAGGTGCAGCGTGCGATTCAGCGCAGCATCAAGGGCGTCGAGTATTTCTCCAGCTCCGGCCCCGAGCTCGGCTCGACGCCGAAGGACGTGCTGTATTCGCGCGGCACCATGAACCTCTATCACTACCGGGCGCAGGCCGACGAAGTCTATCGCGTGCCGGTGCTGATCGTGATGGCGACCACCAACCGCGGCTACATCCTCGACCTGGTGCCGGGGCAGAGCTTCATCGAGTTCCTGCTGAAGCGCGGCTTCGACGTCTACATGCTGGACTGGACCGCGCCGAAGCCCGAGGAGAAATCGCTGCGCATGGAGGACTACGTCCTCGACTTCATTCCGGAATCGGTTCGCCGCGTGCAGCAGGATTCCGGCGAAAAGGAAGTCTCCGTGATCGGCTATTGCTTCGGCGGCGTATTGTCGCTGCTCTATGGCTCGATCTTCAACGACGGGCCGATGAAGAACCTGATCTGCTTCACCACGCCGATCGATTTCCGCGAGATGAAGCTGTTCTCGAATTTCGCCGACCGCCGCTACTTCGACGTCGACCGCCTGATCGACAGCACCGGCAACATGCCGCCCGAACTGATCCTGCAATCGTTCGACATGTTGCGGCCGGCCGCGCGCGTGGTCGGCCAGATCCAGCTCTGGGACAACATCTGGAACGACGACTTCGTCAAGTCGTACCGGATGTTCGATCGTTGGGCGACCGACACGCTACCGCTGGCGGGCGAATATTTCCGCGCCATCACCAAGGACCTGATGTGGGACAACAAGCTCTACAACGACACCATGACGGTCGGCGGCCGCGCGGCCAGGCTCGCCGACATCAAGGTGCCGATTCTGCACGCGGTCGCCGAGCACGACCACATCGTGCCGTATGATGCGGCAAAGCACCTGATCACCAAGATCGGCTCCGAGGACAAGGAGGAGGTGATGCTGAAAGGCGGTCACGTCTCGCTGGTCGCCGGCGCCAATGCAATCAAGCGGCTGTGGCCGAAACTGGACTCCTGGTTGAGCAAGAGATCGACATGACCGAACAACGTTCCTATCCGCGCCACGTCAAGACCGAGGCGGGCGACATCGAGTTTCGCCTGATGAAGCGGGCCGACGAGGCCGCGGTGCTGGCCTTCGCGCAGAAGCTGCCGACGCATGATCTGCTGTTCCTGCCGCGCAACATCAGCCAGCCGAAGGTGCTGTCGGCCTGGATCAACGAGATCGAGCGCGGCGACATCACGAGTCTGCTTGCGATCAAGGACGGCAAGGTGGTCGGCTGCGGCACCCTGGTGCGCGATCCGCATTCCTGGTCGCCGCATGTCGGTGAGATCCGGATGGTGGTGTCGCTCGACGTGCGCGGGCAGGGCGTCGGCCGGGCGCTGTCGCAGGAGACCTTCGCCATCGCGCTCGGCGCCGGGCTGGAGAAGTTCTCGGTGCAGATGACAGTCGACCAGCGGGCGGCGATCGCGCTGTTCGAAAGCCTCGGCTTCAAGGCGGAGGCCCTGCTGCGCGACCATGTCCGCGACGTCGAGGGCAAGACTCACGACATCGTCGTGCTCGGGCACAACGTGGCGCAGGTCCGGGCGCAGATGGAGGCATACGGGGTGTCTGAGGCAGTTGGCGGTAATTAGAGACCGTTAGACGTCGGTTCCTTAGGCAATCTGCCGGATATTCTTGCTGTTCACAGGTTCGTGATATCGCGCTGCAGCATTGATGTTGCGGCGCAACATGAATTGTGACACAACAGCCTTGCCCCGGGCCAATCCGGACGGGGTGAGCCCATAGCTCAAACCCGAGGATGGAGAGACCCCAATGACCACCGAAACCAATTCCGTGCTGAACAGCGTCAAGGAAGCCTTCGCGCCCGTCACCGAGGCGTTCACCAAGCTCCAGAACATGGAAGTTCCGGAAGCCGCCCGTGAGTTCGTGAAGAAGCAGGCCGAGGCCGCCAAGACCCGCGCCGCCGATGCGTATGCCGGCTCCGAGAAGGTGACCAGCGTGATCGAGACCGCCGTTGCCGGTTCGGTGACCGAGGCCGCCAAGATCAGCCGCAACATCCAGCAGGCGTTCTACCAGGACGCCGAGGCGTTCTTCGCCGGCATCGACAAGCTCGCTTCCGCCAAGTCGCTGAGCGAAGCCGCCCAGATCCAGTCGGACATGGTCCGTGCGCGTGGCGAACTGTTCGTCTCGCGGGCGAAGGCCACCACCGAGTATCTCGGCAAGCTCGTCACTGACGGTGCGAAGACCGCGCAGGACAACTTCGCCAAGGTCTACAGCAAGACCGCCTGATCGCGCTTGCGCTGACCACTGCCCTTTTCGAAGGCCCGCCATTTTGCGGGCCTTCTTTTTTGGGGCGCACTCCCATACATCACCTCATGGTGAGGAGGCGCTCTTGCGCCGTCTCGAACCATGAGGCCACCATGCGGGCCTCATCCTTCGAGATGCGCTTCGCGCTCCCTGAGGATGAGGGTCGTCGTTCAGTCGAAAGCCCCCATGACCCTTCCCGCCGCCCTCATCGCAACGCCCATCGATGCCGAACGCGCGGCCGAGCTGCGGCGCGTGAAGTGGCTGGCGACCGGCGTGCTGACGGCAACCCTCATCATCTTCATCGCATCGAAGGCGCTGCTGCCGGTGCATCCCGCCTTCGGCTTCATCGCGGCATTTGCCGAGGCCGCAACCATCGGCGGGCTGGCCGACTGGTATGCCGTCGTCGCCCTGTTCAAGCGGCCGCTGGGGCTGCCGATCCCGCACACCGCGATCATCCAGAGCAATCAGGAACGCATCGCCGAGAAGCTCGGCGAATTCATCGAGAACAATTTCCTGGAATCCGGGCCGGTCGAGGCCAAGCTGCGCGAGATCGATTTCGGCAGCTTCATCGCCGACTGGCTGCGCGACCGCAAACGCTCGGAGGATCTTGCCCGCTTCGTGCTGCGGATGCTGCCCGAAGCGTTTGCTGCGACCGAGAGCTCGGGCCTGATGCAGTTCATCAGCCGCCGCGTCACGACGCAGGTGCTTTCGATCGACCTCGCGCCGCTTGCGGCCGGCGCGCTGCGCGGCTTCGTGCAGGAGGGCAAGCATGGCGGCCTGCTCGACGATATCCTGCGCGTGCTGCACCAGACGCTGACGCAGCAGGAGACCATGGCCGTGATCCGCGATAAGGTCCGCGCGGAGATGCCGACGCTGTTGAGGCTCTATCGCGCCGACAAGTTCGTGGTGAACCGGATCATCGCCTCGGCCACGAAATTCTTCGAGGAAGTGCGCAACGATCCGCAGCATCCGTTCCGCGGCGAGTTCGATCGCATGCTGCTGTCGTTCGTCGACCGGCTCGGCAGTGACAAGACATTCGCCGATCGCATCGACGGCCTCAAGCGCGATCTGATGGCGCGGCCGGAGCTCGCCAATCTCGGGCGCACCATCTGGGCCAACGTCAAGGATTTCATCGAGCGCAGCGCCTCGGGCGAGTCGCAGGTGCTGCAGCATCAGCTGGCGCGAATGTTCGTCGAGGCCGGCGACGCGCTCGACGGCGACGCTGAGCTGCGCGCCGAAATCAACCAGGGCCTGGTCGCGGTTCTGCGCACGGTCGTTGCCGAGCAGAAGAGCGGTGTCTCGACCTTCATTGCGGATCAGATGAAGAGCTGGGACATGGAGCAGCTGATCTCGTTGATCGAGGTGAATGTCGGCAAGGACCTGCAATACATCCGCTTCAACGGTTCGCTGATCGGCGGGCTTGCCGGGCTGGCACTTTACACGCTGGAATACGTGCTGCGGCTGCTGTGACCGATTGGGCACGGAGGTCACTTTAGTTGTGGCAAGTGTGACCTGGGCCGCTTGCACGAAAGTGACCGGTTCCCTAGCTTTTCAAGGTTGATTGTTGCGTTGCGGAACGATTCCGCCGGGTTTGCGTCAATCTTGTTGACCCATCCCTGTTGATTCCATTGCCGGCCGCCGAGACGTCAGGGGCCGTGCCGAAGAGGAGTTGAAATGTCCGTTGCTGCGCAGACGCTACGCCCGCCGTCCAGGACACTGATGTTCCTGGAAGGCCGCGCCATTCACGAGCTTGGTGCCTTTCTTGGTGCATTGCCGCTGCTGAGCCTCGCGCCGCGCGGCGATGGGCATCCGGTGCTGGTGCTGCCCGGGCTGATTGCCTCCGACATGTCCACGCGCCCGCTGCGCGACGTCCTCAAGAGCAAGGGCTATGCCGTCAGCGGCTGGCGCCAGGGCCGCAACCTCGGGCTTCGCGCCGGCGTGCAGGACGGGATGGTCGATCTGCTGCAGGAGATGAATGAGACCAGCGGCCGCAAGGTCTCGGTGGTCGGCTGGAGCCTTGGCGGCCTCTATGCGCGCCAGCTCGCCAAGATGATGCCTGAGCGCGTGCGCCAGGTGATCACGCTCGGCAGCCCGTTCGCCGCGGGTCCGAAGGCGACCAACGCCTGGCGCGTCTACGAGATGGCCAGCGGTCGCCGTGCCGACGAAGAGGACCAGCGTTTCGGCGGCTCGCTCGCCAGCGCACCGCCGGTGCCGACCACCGCGATCTTCAGCCGCACCGACGGGGTCTGCGCCTGGCAGGGCTGTCGCGAGCAGGCCTCGTCGATGACCGACAGCATCGAGGTCGAGAGCAGCCATTGCGGCATGGGCCATCATCCGGCCGTGGTTTACGCGGTCGCCGATCGCCTCGCGCAGAAGGACGGCGAGTGGGCGCCGTTCGATCGCAGCGGCTGGCGCAGCTTTGTCTATCCGGATCCCAATCGGTAGCGACGCGCGCTTTCCTTACCTCGCCCCGCTTGCGGGGAGAGGTCGGATCGCATCGCAGATGCGATCCGGGTGAGGGGGAGTCTCCACGCACTCACGTCTGTCCAATTTGCGGAGGCAGCCCCTCACCCCAAACCCTCTCCCCGCAAGAGCGGAGCGAGGCAGCGGAGACACCGCACCCCGCATTGTCGTGAATCGACAAAACGCGCTATGCGTTGGGCATGCCACAGCCGCTTGCCCGCATCGTCGACCAGTTGAAGCGCGAGCCGTCACGCACCGGCTCGATCATCATCACCGTGTTCGGCGATTCCATCGTGCCCCGCGGCGGCTCGGTGTGGCTCGGCACGCTGCTCGAGTTCTTCAAGTCGCTCGACATCGACGGCAATGTGGTGCGCACCGCGATGTCACGGCTTGCTGCCGACGGCTGGCTCGAGCGCAGCAAGGTCGGCCGCAACAGCTTCTATCGATTGAACGCGAAGGGCCGGCAGACCTTCGACACCGCAACGCGGCACATCTACGATCCGCCGCCGTCGGACTGGACCGGCCGCTTCGAGCTGCTGTTGATCGGCAATGCCGAGGACCGCGACGCCGCGCGCGAGGCGTTGAAGAATGCCGGCTTCGGCAGCCCGCTGCCCGGCGTGTGGGTTGCGCCATCGGGCGCGCCGATCCCCGATGAAGCGTCGCGCGCGATCCGTCTCGAAGTGTCGGCGGAAGACGACAGCGGGCGCAGGTTGCTCAGCGAGAGCTGGCCGCTCGATCGCACCGCGGACGCCTATCTGAAGTTCATGAAGACGTTCGAGCCGCTGCACGGCTGGATCACCAGGGGCGAGAAGCTGAGCGATGCCGACGCCTTCACCGCGCGCATCCTGCTGATCCATCATTATCGCCGAGTCGTGCTGCGCGATCCGTTGCTGCCGTATCAGCTGCTGCCGAAGGACTGGCCGGGCAGGGCGGCCCGCAAACTCTGCGGCGAGATCTATCGCGGGCTGCTTCCGTCGTCGGAACAATGGCTTGACGACCGTGCGACCAACGAAGACGGGCCGCTGCCGAAGCCCAACGGGGCCGTGGCGCGCCGTTTCGAGGGCATCTGAACATATTACAAAAACTTCTTGCATTCTGAAATTTATGTTATATATTACTGCCTGACAACACACTGGGAGGTCGGCCATGTATACGCAGGCGCTCAATTCATCCGATGGCGACGATCGTGGCGTCGAGGATGTCGTCCGTGCCAATCAGTTCCAGGCCCGCATCGATGCCGACGAGCGCATCGAGCCGAACGACTGGATGCCTGCGGCCTACCGCAAGACGCTGACCCGGCAGATTTCCCAGCACGCCCATTCCGAAATCGTCGGCATGCTCCCCGAGGGCAACTGGATCACCCGTGCGCCGTCGCTGCGCCGCAAGGCCGCCCTGCTCGCCAAGGTGCAGGATGAATGCGGCCACGGGCTCTATCTCTACGCCGCCGCCGAGACGCTCGGCACCTCGCGCGAGGAGCTCGTCGACGGCATGCTCTCGGGCAAGGCGAAATATTCCTCGATCTTCAATTACCCGACCCTGACCTGGGCCGACATCGGCACCATCGGCTGGCTGGTCGATGGCGCCGCGATCATGAACCAGATCCCGCTGTGCCGCTGCTCCTACGGCCCTTATGCGCGCGCGATGATCCGCGTCTGCAAGGAAGAGTCGTTCCACCAGCGCCAGGGTTTCGAGATCATGGTGACGCTGTGCCGTGGCACCGCGGAGCAGAAGGCGATGGCGCAGAACGCGCTCGATCGCTGGTGGTGGCCGGTGCTGATGATGTTCGGCCCGCCGGACCAGGTCAGCCGGCACAGCGATACCTCGACCAAGTGGAAGATCAAGCGCTTCTCCAACGACGAGCTGCGCCAGAAATTCATCGACGCCACCGTGCCGCAGGCCGAGTTCCTCGGGCTGACGATTCCCGACCCCGGCATGAAGCAGAACGAGAACGGCAATTGGGAACACAGCCCGATCGACTGGGACGAGTTCAAGCAGGTGCTTGCCGGCAACGGCCCCTGCAACCGCGATCGCCTCGCCGCGCGCCGCAAGGCGCATGAGGAAGGCGCCTGGGTCCGCGAGGCCGCGATGGCCTATGCCGAGAAGCGCAAGAGCCGCCAGCTCGCGCAAGCCGCAGAATAAGGGAGCGCCGCCATGGCCACGCCGAACGTTCCGCTCTGGGAAGTCTTCATCCGCAGCCGCAACGGCCTTGCACACAAGCATGTCGGCTCGCTTCATGCGGCGGACTCGACGCTCGCCCTGCAGGCTGCGCGCGATATCTACACCCGCCGCGGCGAGGGGCTGTCGATCTGGGTGGTGCCGTCGAATGCGATCACCGCGTCCGATCCCACAGAGAAGGGCATGATGTTCGAGCCTGCGGAATCCAAGATCTACCGCCACCCGACCTTCTACGACGTGCCCGACGAAGTCGGACATATGTGAATTTCACCCGTCATGGTGAGGAGGCGCGCAGCGCCGTCTCGAACCATGACGCCCCGATCGTAACCGCGGCCATCCTTCGAGACGCCTGCTGCGCAGGCTCCTCAGGATGACGTCGAGCAAGTGGATGCAGGTGGAATAGAGAACATGGCAACCGCCAATATCGAAGTCTCCGAAACGCCGCTGGTGCTCTACGCGCTGCGCCGCGCCGACGATGCGCTGATCCTCGGCCATCGGCTGTCCGAATGGTGCGGCCATGCGCCGGCGATGGAAGAGGACATGGCGCTCGCCAATATGGGTCTCGACCTGCTCGGCCAGGCCCGCGAGCTCTACACCTACGCGGCCAAGGTCGAAGGCAAGGATAACGACGAAGACAAGTTCGCCTATCTGCGTGACGTGAGGCAGTACCGCAATCTGCTGCTGGTCGAGCAGCCGAACGGCGACTTTGCCCGCACCATGGTGCGGCAGTTCTTCTATGCGGCATTCGCCGATCTCTACTGGCGCGCGATGATGGCCTCGTCCGATCCGACATTCGCCGCGATCGCGGCGAAGTCGGAGAAGGAGAGCGCCTATCATTTGCGGCATTCGTCGGAATGGATCGTCCGTCTCGGCGACGGCACCGAAGAGAGCCATCGCCGCGCGCAGGATGCGATCGACGACCTCTGGGCCTATACCGGCGAGATGTTTGTGGTCGACGACAGCGAGCGCGGCCTGATCGACGCCGGCATTGCGATTGATCCTGCCGCTTTGCGCCCCCGCTGGCTCAGGACCGTGACCGGTATCATCAACGAGGCGACGCTGGCGTTGCCGAAGAGCGACTGGATGCAGCAGGGCGGCCGCGTCGGCAGCCATAGCGAGCATCTCGGCCATCTGCTCAGCGAGCTGCAATCGCTGCAGCGCACCTTCCCGGGGGCCACATGGTGACTGTGGCACTCAGCGACGCCGATCTGCGCCGGCGCGCCTGGAGCGCAGCTGCGCAGGTGGTCGATCCGGAAATCCCGGTTCTCACCATCGCCGATCTCGGCGTGCTGCGCGATGTCGCCGTCCATGACGGCCATGTCGAGGTCGCGATCACGCCGACCTATTCCGGCTGCCCGGCGATGAACATGATCGTGCTCGAGATCGAGCTCGCGCTGGAGCGTGAGGGCATTCATCGGCCGAAGGTTCGCACGGTGCTGTCGCCGGCCTGGACCACCGACTGGATGAGCGAGGACGGCCGCCGCAAGTTGAAAGAATACGGCATCGCGCCGCCGCTGCCGGGCTCCTCGCGCCGCGCGCTGTTCGGCGAGCAACAGGTAGCGTGCCCGCAATGTGGCTCTGATGATACCGAGTTGCTGTCCGAATTCGGCTCGACCGCCTGCAAGGCGCTGTGGCGTTGCAAGAGCTGCCGTGAACCCTTCGACTACTTCAAGTGTCATTGACCATGTCGACCCCACGATTCCACCGTCTGTCCGTCAGCGACCTGCGCCGCGAGGCGTCGGATGCCATCTCGATGACCTTTGCGATCCCTGACGATCTGCAAGGCGACTACCGCTTCACGCCGGGCCAGTATCTGACGCTGCGTACCACGATGGACGGCGAGGAAGTCCGCCGTTCCTACTCGATCTGCTCCGGCCCCGACGATGGCGAATTGCGCATCGCGGTGAAGAAGGTCGATGGCGGCGCATTCTCGAACTGGGCCGCCGACGAGCTGAAGACCGGTGATGAGCTCGACGTGATGACGCCGACCGGCCGTTTCGGTGTCGTCCATGCGCCCGGCGAGGCACGGACTTATGTCGGCTTCGCCGCCGGCAGCGGCATCACGCCGATCCTCTCGATCATCAAGGGCGTGCTGGCGCGCGAGCCGGACAGCCGCTTCTTCCTGTTCTACGGCAACCGCTCCACCGAGGGCATGTTGTTCCGCGAGGCGCTGGAGGAGTTGAAGGACCGCTTCATGCAGCGGCTCTCGGTGTTCCACGTCATCTCGGGCGAGGAGCAGGACATCCCGATCCTGCACGGCCGGCTCGATGGCGAGAAGGTGCGGGTGCTGCTGCGCTCGCTGGTGCCGGCCGCGACCGTCGATCATGTCTTCGTCTGCGGCCCGGCCGCCATGAGCGAGACGATCGAGGCGACCTGCCGCGAGATCGGCATCGCCGGCGAGCGCATCCATGTCGAGCGTTTCGTGTCGGAATTCGGCGGCAAGCCGCGTCCGAAACTCATCGTTGCCGCCGGCGCACCGCCGAAGGCGATCGCCGGACTGATCATCGACGGCAAGCGCCGCGAGGTGCCGGTGGCCGACGGCGAGTCGATCCTCGACGCCGCGCTGCGCGCCGGCATGGACCTGCCGTTCGCCTGCAAGGGCGGCATGTGCTCGACCTGCCGCGCCAAGCTCGTCGAAGGCGAGGCGCCGATGGATCTGAACTATTCGCTGGAGCCGTGGGAGCTGAAGGCGGGGTTCATCCTCACCTGCCAGGCCAAGCCGTGTTCCGGCAAGGTCGTGGTGGATTATGATCATGTGTAATTGTCATTCCGGGGCATCGCGAAGCGATGAGCCCGGAATCCATAACCACCATCGTGAGTATGGATTCCCCGATGCGCAGTGCGCATCTGAGGCCTGCGCCTTACGGCGCATCCCGGAATGACGAAGCGAGCGTTGACACCCCCGGTGTCGCGCCCAACACCGATTTAACACCAAGAGGCCCGTGGCAACGGGCCCGCGCACAGGGAGTTCGACGTGAACGTGAAGGCCACGCTATCGCCCGAGGACATGACGCAGGAAGATTTGGCCCGCGCCTGCGCGGATGCGATGTGGAAGGAAGACGACGCCAGCAAGGGTCTCGGCATGGAGCTCGTCGAGATCAAGCCGGGGCAGGCAGTGATGGCGATGACGGTGCTGCCGCACATGGTCAATGGCCAGCGCATCTGCCATGGCGGCTACATCTTCGCGCTCGCTGACTCAGCCTTCGCCTTTGCCTGCAACAGCCGCAACGATCGCGCGGTGGCGGCGCAGGGCAACGTCACATTCATCCGGCCCGGCAAGCTCGGCGATCGTCTGGTGGCCACCGCGCGCGAGATTTCGCGCAGCGGCCGTTCGGGAATCTACGACGTGCGCGTCACCGCCGGCGACGGCGTGATCGCCGAATTCCGCGGACATTCGCGCGTGATACCCGGCAGCTGGCTGCCGGACACGGACATCAAGGCATAAGGCTTCAGGGGAAACGTCGATGGCAACGGCAAAGCTCAAGGTCAAGGACGGCGGTTATCACGCCGAGCTCGATGCGGCCGAACGCGCCTCGCGCGACGAGATCATGGCGCTACAGACCAGGCGGCTCGCCTGGTCACTCAAGCATGCCTATGACAATGTCGCGCACTACAGGAAGGCGTTCGACGCCGCCGGCGTGCACCCGTCCGCTTTCAAGCAACTTGCAGATCTCGCAAAATTTCCCTTCACGGTGAAGACGGATTTGCGCGACAATTATCCCTTCAACATGTTCGCGGTGCCGCGCGAACAGCTGGTGCGGGTCCATGGCTCCTCGGGGACAACAGGCAAACCGATCGTGGTCGGCTACACCAAAGGAGACATCGACACCTGGGCGGACGTGATGGCGCGCTCGATCCGCGCCGCCGGCGGCCGCACCGGCATGCTGATGCACAATGCCTATGGCTATGGCTTGTTCACCGGCGGTCTCGGCGCGCATTACGGCGCCGAGCGGCTCGGCTGCACCGTGATCCCGATCTCCGGCGGCATGACCGAGCGGCAGGTGCAGCTCATCAATGATTTCCGGCCCGACATCATCACGGTGACGCCGAGCTACATGCTGGCGATCCTCGACGAGTTCAAGCGGCAGGGGCTCGACCCGCGCAAGTCGTCGCTGAAGTTCGGCATCTTCGGCGCCGAGCCGTGGACCAACGCGATGCGCGTCGAGATCGAGCAGGCCTTCGACATGGATGCGACAGATATCTACGGCCTGTCGGAGGTGATCGGCCCGGGCGTCGCGCAGGAATGCGTGGAGACCAAGGACGGCCTGCACATCTGGGAAGACCACTTCTATCCCGAGGTGATCGATCCCCTGACCGGCAAGGTGCTGCCCGACGGCGAGAAGGGCGAACTGGTGTTCACCTCGCTCACAAAGGAAGGCTTCCCGATCATCCGCTACCGCACCCGCGACCTGACGCGGCTGTTGCCCGGCACGGCGCGGCCCGGCATGCGGCGGATGGAGAAGGTGACCGGCCGCTCCGACGACATGATCATCCTGCGCGGCGTCAACGTGTTCCCGACCCAGATCGAGGAAGCGCTGCTGGCGACCGACTGGTGCGGCGGCCATTTCGTCATTGAGCTGACCCGCGAAGGCCGCATGGACGAGATGACGGTGCTCGCCGAAGCCCGGCCCGAGAGCTGGGACGGCGAGGGGCTGACCGCGCACGCCGAGAAGGTCTCGGCCTTCATCAAGAACACGATCGGCATCTCCACCCGCGTTCGCGTCGTCGCCCCCGAGACGCTGGAACGTTCGCTCGGCAAGGCGAAACGTGTTTACGACAAGCGGCCGAAAGAATAGCCTCTCGCCCGCAATGCTGGAGGGCGCGGGGTTTCCATGGCCGATACCAATGAAGCAACCGCAGCCGAGATCGTGGCTGATATCCGCGACGGGAAGGTGACGGCGGTCAGCGTCGTCGAGGCGGCGCTCGATCGTGCGGAGCGGCTCAAGCATCTCAACGCCTTCATCGTGCTGAATCGCGACGGTGCGCTGGCGGCGGCGCGCCAGGTCGATGCCGGCACGCGCACCGGCGTGCTGGCCGGGCTTCCGATCGTCGTGAAGGACAACATCAACACATCAGACCTGCCGACATCGGGCGGCACCCCGGCGCTGCAACACGCGCGGCCTGCGCGCAATGCGCCGTCGCTGCAAAAGCTGCTCGATGCCGGTGCTGTGGTCATCGGCAAGACCAATCTGCACGAGCTCGCCTTCGGCATCACCAGCACCAATCTCGCGCCGTTCGCGGGACCAGTGCGGAATCCCTACGACACGACCCGGATCCCGGGCGGCTCGTCGGGCGGAACATCGGCGGCGATCGCCGCACGTATCACTACCTCTGGCCTCGGGTCGGACACCGGCGGCTCGACCCGCGTGCCCGCGGCGCTGACCGGGACCGTGGGCCTCAGGCCTTCGGTCGGCAATGGCGGCGCCGAGCGGCGCTACCACGACGACAACCAGGTGGTTCCGATCAGCCATACGCGCGATACCGTCGGCCCGATGGGACGCACGGTCGCCGACGTCGCGCTGCTCGATGCCGTGATCACAGGCACGCCGCTCGCAACGAGCATTCCGCTACGCGGCGTGCGTCTCGGCATTCCCGCCTGTTTCTGGAGCGGCCTCGATCGCGATGTCGAGGCCGTTGCCCGCGCAGCCGGCGCCCGGCTTATGGCGGCGGGCGCGCTGCTGGTCGATGTCGATATGCCTGACCTGTTCGAGCAGAACGGCAAGGTGTCGTTCGTGGTCGCGCTGCATGAACCGATCGCCGATATCCCGGCCTGGCTGGCCGCCTCCGGGATCGAAGGGATCACGCTGTCCGACATCGCGGCCGGCGTCGCCAGCCCCGACGTGGTCGGCGCTTTCGGTGCCATCACCGCGGACGCCTTTGGTGCCGCCTATGATGATGCGATCAAGGTGCAGCGGCCGGCGTTGCAGGCGATCTATGCGGCGTATCTCAGGGACAACAAACTGGATGCCATCCTGTTTCCGACCACGATCGCGCCTGCGCCTGTGATCGACGAGAAGACCGGGTCCGGCGACATGTCGGTCAATGGCGGCGAGCCGGTGCCGACCTTCGGCACCATGATCCGCAACACCGATCCCGGCAGCAATGCCGGCCTTCCCGGGCTGTCGCTCTATGCCGGCATGACGCCCGATGGCCTGCCGGTCGGGCTGGAGCTCGACGGTCCGGTCGGCAGCGATGCCAGGCTGCTCGGCCTCGGCCTGTCGATCGAAGCGATCCTGGGCACGGCCCCGCCACCGAAGCTCTGAGCAGGCCTCCCGCAACAAGCCCCTTGAATTGATCGGCCAGTCGACTAGTCATGGCCTGAGACCACCTGGCCGCCACGATCCGCGCGCCTTGCGGCGCGCTTTTCCCTTCGCCCGCAATGGCGAAGGCAATTGAAGGATTGTCATGGACCCCGCCACGATCGTCATCCTCGCCGCCCTGATCATCGGCCTGATCTATGGCTCGGTCGGGCTCGTCAGCGGCTTCTGCATGATGAGCGGCCTGCGCGGCTGGTGGGCGGACGGCGATGGACGGTTGGTGCGCACCTACGCACTGGCGACGGGCGTTGCGATCGCGGCCTCGCAGCTGCTGGCGGCGGCGGGCCTCGTCGATCTCGGCAAGTCGATCTATCTGCAACCGTCGTTCTCGGCGCCGGTGATGTTCCTCGGCGGGCTCTTGTTCGGCTACGGCATGGTGCTGTCGAACGGCTGCGGCTCGCGGGCGCTGGTGCTGCTCGGGCGCGGCAATCTGCGTTCCTTCGTGGTCGTGATCGTGCTCGGCATCTTTGCCGAGATGACGCTGAAGGGCCTGATCGCGCCACTGCGGATCGCGATGGTGCAGGCTTCGCAGGCCACGGTGTCAGCCAATTCGGCGCCGGCGCTGTTGGCAAGCATCGGCCTCGGCGCGGTGCCGGCGCGGATGGTGGCGGCCTCGGTGCTGTCAGCCGTCCTGATCATTTTCGCCTTTGCCCATGCACCGTTCCGCAAGTCGCCGGGCCAGATCGCGGCCGGCCTGATCGTCGGCGTGCTGGTGGCGGGAGGCTGGTACGCGACCGGCTATCTCGGCGCCGATGATTTCAATCCGGTACCGGTGACGTCGCTCACCTTCATCGCGCCGATCGCCGACGCCCTGCAATATGTGATGCTGTCGACCGGCTCGACGCTCAATTTCGGTATCGTCACCGTGTTCGGCGTGTTTGCCGGCAGCCTGGTCACGGCGATCGCCACCGGGCGCTTCCAGCTCGAAGGCTATCGGTCGCCGCAGCACATGCTGCGTTCGGCAGGCGGCGCCGCGCTGATGGGCGCGGGCGGCGTGATGGCGTTCGGCTGCTCGGTCGGGCAGGGGCTGACCGGCTTGTCGACGCTGTCGCTGTCGTCCTTCATCGCAATCGCCGGCATCATGCTCGGGACCGGCGCCGGCCTGCGCGGCGCGCTGCGGGTCAGGCCGCTCGCGACGGCTTGACTTTCTTGGAGCATAATCTCCGCGCAAACGCGTTCCGCGTTGTCGCGCGTGAAAACTGCTTCACACTTTTCCGGATCATGCTCCAAAGCGCGATGAGATTAGGTTGAGCTGGAACGGCGTCGAAGGATCACCTCTCCCTTGGGAGAGGTCGATTTGCGCAGCAAATCGGGTGAGGGGTTACGGTCTATCGAGAGAGCAAGAGCCCTCACCCGGATTGCTTCGCAATCCGACCTCCCCGACGGGGAGAGGTGAAACGAAACCGCCGCAAGCCGATTCAACCAAGACTCATCCCGCTTCAGGCCCGCGACGGCGCATCCGCGAGCGAACTCAGCCCAATCCCGCCGACGATCAAGGCCGCGGCAACCGCCAGCGAGAGGTCGATCGGTTCGCCGAGCAGCAGCGCCGCGGTCACGATGCCGACGATCGGCGTCGCGGTGGTGCCGACAGGCTCTTGTTGACCATCGACATCGCCCAATAGGCCAGCGCCGTGCCGATGAAGCCGGAATAGAGGAACAGCAGCACGAGGTGCGGCGACCATTTCACCGCGGGCACGCCTTCGGTGACCAGCGCCGTCGTGGTCAGCACCACCGTCGCGACCAGCACCTGCCACAGCAACAGCTGCAGCGGCGTCGCGATCCAGCGGTGCGAGCGGATATAGATGATGTTCGCGGCCCAGCAGATCGCGGCGATGATGATCATGCCGGCGCCGGCGATGACATGCAAATTGCTCCAGTCGAGCGATGCCGGGTTAAGGATCACGCAGAGGCCGGCGAGTCCCAATGCGACCCCGACGAGCTTCAGCGCGCCGAGCCGTTCGGTGCGCGCCGCGCCCGCGACCAGCGCGACCCACAGCGGCGTGGTGTAGCCGAGCACGACGCCCTTGCTGGCCGGCAGATAGCGCAGGCCGGCGGCGACCAGGGTCGAGAAGAACGTCATGTGCAAGAGCGCGACGCTGAGTACGACCGGGACATCGGCGATCCGCGGAATGATCAAATTGCCGCTGGCGCGCAGGATCACCAGCAGGGCGATCAGGGCGACCCAGCTGCGGATCGATGCGGTCCACAGCGGCGGCACTGCCTCGACCAGCGATTTCGTCACCGACCAGTTGATGCCCCAGGCCAGCACCACGACGATGAACAAGGCGGCGGCTTTGGCGGAGGAGAGCGATGGGTTCACGGGCGGCATCCTTGCAGGCGATATCGCTTGTGAATAGGATCGGACTGGCTCTATCGAAAGAGCCAGATTTGACAGATAAGAGGAGCCAGATTGATCCTCGCCGAATTGCTCGCGCTGAAGCGTGCCGATGATGCCGGGCTGACCACGCAGCTGACGCAGCAGCTGCGCGCGCTGATGGCGAGCGGCCGGATCAGGAGCGGGGCCGTGCTGCCGTCGAGCCGCACGCTTGCGGCCGAGCTCGACGTGTCGCGCAACACGGTGACGCATGCCTATGATCAGCTCGCGGCCGAAGGGTATCTGCGCGTCGCCGCGCGGCGGCGGCCGGTGGTGTCAGACGATATCGAGGCGCGCTTCGCCAGGGCGGTGCCGGCCCCGCGGGGCGATGCCGCCCGCAAGCCGCTGCTGTCGCCCTGGGCCCTGCAGCTCTCCGACACGGATTGGCCGCTGTCCTACCAGGCCGGCTTCCGGCCGCTCCGTCCTGGACTAGCGGATGCGCGCGAGTTTCCGCACGAGATCTGGGCGCGCTGCCTGCGCCGCAGCGCATTGCGCCGCCGCTTCAACGACCAGACCGTGATCAACCGGCCGAGCCTGCGCGAAGCCTTACGCGACTACCTCGAAATCAGCCGCGGCGTGCGCGCCGAGGCCGATCAGATCCTGATCCTGCCGACGGCGCAGGCGGCGCTGACGCTGATCGCCGCCACCACCATCGTTGCCGGTGATGCGGTGTGGACCGAGGATCCCGGCTATCCCGGCGCCGCGGCGGCATTTCGCGCCGCCGGCGCCGCCGTCGTCGGTGTCAGGCTCGATCAATGGGGCATGATGCGGACGCGCGAGGCGCGCGCGCCGAAGCTGATCTTCACGACGCCGTCGCATCAGCACCCGACCGGGCGGGTGATGCCGGTTGCGCGCCGCACCGAGCTGTTGGCGGCGGCCGAGCCCGGCATCACCTGGATCGTCGAGGACGATTACGACGGCGAGTTTCACTATGACAGCCGTCCGATGCCGGCCCTGCAAGGGCTCGATCGCGAGGGACGCGTGCTCTATCTCGGCACCTTCGCCAAGGCGATGACCGCCGATATCCGCATCGGCTATCTGGTGGTGCCGCCACAACTGGCGCGGACGATGGAGATCGCGCAGCGCCATCTCGGTCTGATCGCCTCCGTGCACGTCCAGGAGGCGCTGGCCGGCTTCATGGCCGACGGGCACTTCCTGGCGCATGTCAGGCGGATGCGGCGGATCTATCGCGCGCGCCGTGACCACCTCGCGGCGGCGCTGACACGGCACCTCGAGCCGGTGCTAACGGCCGAGATCCCGCCGGGCGGCATGCAGTTGATCGCGCGTTTCAGGGATGGCGCCGCGGACCAGAGCGCCGTGACGCGGCTGGTCGCGGCCGGGGTCGAGGTGCGCGCGCTGTCGAGCCTTGCGCTGGAGCGGCCGCACGACCACGGCCTGCTGCTCGGCTTCGCCGCCTGGCGCGAGAATGAGATCGGCGCCGCGGTCCGCATCATGGCGAATTGCCTGACCGGCAAGCGCCCGGCGCGCGGGTAGAGGGGCGCTCGCACGATTTCGGAATATTGGAATAATGTCCCTGAGTTGCCCGACGTGTCAAGTTGCCTAGTCGAACGCCGGCGGCCGCCGGCTACTTTGCATGGGGTTGTTTTCGATATTTTTCAGCGCGCCCCTGCGACGGCCGCGCAAGCGGGAGGGGATGCAGCTGGCATGCTGCTTCGGCTCGGCCCGTCTCGCTGCGTCGCAGGCTCACTCCGCCGCCTTGGTGACGATCCGCACCTCCGACGTCAGCGTCTTGTGCACCGGGCACTTGTCGGCGATCTCCATCAGCCGCCTGCGCTGGTCGGCGTCGAGGTCGCCTTCGATCCTGATCACACGGTCGATCTGGTCGAGCATGCCCTCGTGCGTCTCGCACTCCTCGCAATCCTTGGCATAGATCTTGTTGTGCTGGAGCGTTACGGTGATGCGATCGACCGGCAGCGACTTGCGATCGGCATACATCCGCATCGTCATCGAAGTGCAGGCGCCGAGACCTGTGAGCAGGAAATCGTAAGGCCCGGGGCCGGAATCCTGGCCGCCGACGGCAACCGGTTCGTCGGCCAGCATGCGATGCGGACCCGTCGTGACGGTCTGCTGGAATTTGCTGGCGCGGGTCTCCTGCACCACGACGTTGCGCGGCGCGCTGCCGGTGTCGGCCACCGGCTGCGGTGCCAGATCGACGTAGCGTTCGGCCCAGGCGCCGATCACGTCGGCGACATAGGCGGCATCCTGCTTGCCGCTCAGGAGATGATCCGCGCCCGCAAGCGAGACGAAGCTCTTGGGATGCTTGGCCGCAATGAAGATATTGGTGGCGTTGTCGATGCCGACGGTGTCGTCGGTCGGCGAGTGCATGACCAGCAACGCCTTGTGCAGCTGCTTTACCTGCGTCATCAAATTCTGCTCGGCGACGTCGTCGAGGAATTCGCGCTTGATGCGGAAGGGCCGGCCGGCGAGCGACACTTCGCCTTCACCCTGCGCGCGGATGTCCTCGATCCGGTCCTTGAAGAAATGCGTGACATGGACGGGATCAGACGGCGCGGCGATGGTGGCCACCGCCTTCGCCTCGGGAATCTGGCCGGCGGCCGCGAGGATCGCGGCGCCGCCGAGGCTGTGGCCGATCAGGATCGCGGGCGCCTCGCGTGTCTCGCGCAGATGGTCGGCGGCGCGGACGAGATCGGCGACGTTCGACGAGAACGTCGAATTGGCGAAATCGCCTTCGCTGGAGCCGAGGCCGGTGAAGTCGAAGCGCAGCGTGGCGATGCCCTTGGCTGCGAGCGCGACCGCGATGCGCTTGGCCGCCAGCACGTCCTTGCCGCAGGTGAAGCAGTGCGCGAACAGCGCATAGGCCTTGATCGGGCCGTCGGGCGTATCAAGCGCGGCGGCAAGCTGATGGCCGCCCACACCGGTGAATTGAAAGCGTTCGTGCGGCATCTTTTGCTCCGGATGGTTCTAAACCTCTCCCATAGGGAGAGGTCGAATTTCGAGCATAGCGAGAAATTCGGGTGAGGGGTTACGCTCCATCCAGGGACCGCGCCCCCTCACCCGGCGCTTCGCGCCGACCTCTCCCCATGGGAGAGGTGAGGAAAGTCAGTCGCCAGAATAGCGCTGTTCGGCCCAGGGATCACCGCGATTGTGGTAGCCGCGGACCTCCCAGAAGCCCGGCGCATCTGCGGTCAAGAACTCGATGCGCTGCAGCCATTTTGCGCTCTTCCAGAAATAAAGATGCGGCACCACCAGCCGCACCGGGCCGCCGTGCTCCTGCTCGAGCGGCGTGCCGGACCAGCTATGGGCGAGCAGCGCGTCCTCGGCGGCAAAATCCTCGAGCGGCAGGTTCGTCGTATAGCCGTCATAGGATTGCAGCACGACGAAGCGCGCATCCTCGCGCGGCCTGCAGGCAGCGAGCAGGTCGCGGGTGGCAAGCCCTTGCCACTGGTTGTCATAGCGCGACCAGGTCGTGACGCAGTGAATGTCGGAAACAAACTGCGTCTGCGGCTGCGCCATGAATTGCGGCCAGGTCCAGTAGATCGTCTGCTCGACCGCACCGTAGACGTCGAGCCGCCAGCGTTCTCGCGTGACGTTCGGCATCAGCCCGAGATCGAGCACCGGCCAGTCCGCCGTCAGATGCTGGCCCGGCGGCAGGCGCTGCTCCTCCGGCCTTGTGACCTTGCCGGTGAGGAATTTGCCCTCGCGCGCCCAGCGCTGCTTGCTGCGCGTCAGCTTGCTCTCGGGTGGCTCGGCGTCGTCGGTCATCGGTGTTGCGCCAATCATTCGTGGCGATGCATCGCGGAGTCGTGCTTGGTGTCGCGCATGGTCGAGTAGATCAAGAGCGACAGGAAAATCATGCCGCTGAGATAATAGTAGAACCAGTCCTCATGCCCGATGCTCTTGAAATAGAGCGCGACCGCAGGCGCGGTGCCGCCGAAGATCGACACCGTGATGGCGTAGGGCAGGCCGACGCCGAGCGCACGGACATTGGTCGGGAACAGCTCGGCCTTCACGATCGCATTGATCGAGGTGTAGCCGGCGACGAAGATCCAGGCGCTGCAGATCAGAAGGAAGGCGATGAAGGGCGACTTGGTCTCCTTCAGGGCGGTCAGGATCGGGATCGTCGCCAGCGTGCCGACGACGCCGAAGAAGATCAAGAGCGGCTTGCGGCCGATACGGTCCGACAGCGCGCCGTAGATCGGCTGCAGGAAGGTCGCGAAGATCAGCGAGCCGAAGATCACGAAGGTGGTCTGGTCCTCGGTGAGGCCGACCGACAGTTTCACGAAAGTCTGCATGTAGGTGGTGAAAGTATAGAACGCCGCGGTGCCGCCGGCCGTGAGGCCGACCACCAGCAGCAATTCGCGCGGGTAGTTCAGGAGGCCGACGATCGAGCCGGTCGGCTTGGAGACCTTCTTGGCCTCCTCGAACGCCTCGGTTTCGTGCAGGCCGCGCCGCATCACCGCTGCGAAGATCGCGAGCATGGCGCCGATCACGAACGGAATCCGCCAGCCCCAGGCCTTCAGTTCGTCCGGCGTCAGGAACACCTTTTGCAGCAACAGCAGCACGATGATCGCGGTGAGCTGGCCGCCGATCAGCGTGACGTACTGGAAGCTCGAATAGAAGCCGCGATGCTTGGCGTCGGCGACCTCGCTGAGATAGGTGGCGCTGGCGCCATACTCGCCGCCGAGGCTCAGGCCCTCGATGATGCGGGCGAGTGCCAGGATCGCCGGTGCGGCAATGCCGATGGTGGCATAGGTCGGCGTCACCGCGATGATCAGCGAGCCGAAGCACATGCAGACCACCGAAAGTGTCAGCGACAATCGTCGGCCATAGCGGTCGGCGATGTAGCCGAACAGCCAGCCGCCGAGCGGGCGCATCAGGAAAGTCGCGGCAAACAGCACGGCCGCATTGAGCTGCTGCACCACCGGATCGCTGTGCGGGAAGAACGCCGGCGCGAAATACAGTGCGAACGCGGTGTAGGCGTAGAAATCGTACCATTCGACGAGATTGCCGACCGAGCCGATGAAGATCGCCTTGACCCGCCGCTCGACGTCACGGATGTCGAGATGGTCGCTCGCGGATTGAGCGGTTTGTTCGGACATTGGCAGGCCTCCCCGGATTCTCTGGCGCGATTCCGGGGCAACCTATCTCATTTGCGTGGGGCGATGTAACTGCTGTCCTGTTCCTCAGGCGTTCTTGCTGAACAGAACGGGCAGTTGACGCGGGCCGCGCACCGTGCCTTCCGACCAGGTGACCTTGCCGGCCGGGTCGAGGCGGAAATCCGGAATCCGCTTCAGCCATTCCTCGATCGCCACCTGCATCTCCATCCGGGCCAGGTTGGAACCGACGCAGCGGTGGATGCCGAGGCCGAAGGCGGCGTGGCGGTTTTCCTTGCGGTCGATCACGACCTTGTCCGCATCGGGGAACATGGCGGGGTCGCGATTCGCCGCGGGGAAGGACAGCAGCACCATGTTGCCGGCCTTGACCGGGCAGCCGGAGATCGTGGTCTCCTTCATCACCTCGCGCGCCATCGTCACCGGCGAATAGGCGCGCAGGAATTCCTCGATCGCGGTCGGGATCAGCGCCGGCTCCGCGACCAGGCGCTCGCGATCGGCGGGCGTCTTGGCGAGGTGCCAGAGCGAGGAGCCGAGCGCGCTCCAGGTGGTGTCGATGCCGGCGATCAAAAGCAGGCGCAGCGAGCCGAGCACGTGCTCGTCGGTCAGCGGCTGGCCGCCGGGGCCCTTGGCCCGCAGCAGCTGCGAGATCAGATCGTCGCCCGGCTCAAGCTTGCGCTGCTCGAGATGGGCCATGAAGTAGCCGGTCATCTCGCGCACGCCGCTCATCATCTCGTTCTCGTCCTTGATGCCGAGCTCGAGGATCTGGTGGATCCACTTGATGAAGAGGTCGCCGTCCTTCTCGGGGATTCCCAGCATGTGCGCGATGGCGCGCACCGGGATGTGCTTGGTGTAGCGCGCCGCGGCGTCGCAATGGCCATCGGCGATGAATTCGTCGATCAGCTCGTTGCAGATCGCGCGCACGCGCGGCTCCAGCCGCTTCATCGCGTCCGGCGTGAAGGGCGGCAGCAGCACCTGCTTGGCGGGCTTGTGCTCCGGCGGATCGGAGGTGATCGGCGGCGCGCGGGCGGAGATCTCGGGGCGGACGTCGCGCACGATGACGCGGCGCGAGGAGAAATGCTCGGTGTCGTAGGCGATCTCCTTCACCGCCTGATAGGTGGTCGGCATGTAGCAGCCGAGGAAGCGCTCGGTATGCACGACCGGCGAGGCCGCGCGCAGCGTCTCCCAGATCGGAAACGGGTCGTCGGTCCAGACCGGATCGGTATGGTCGAAATCATGGACCCAGTCGGTGACCGGGGGATGTTCGGGCAGATAGGTTGCGGACGGGGAATCGGACATCAGCTCGTTTCCTTCTCGTTCGATCAAAACGCTGGCCGGCTCAACGGGAGGCCACGCAGCCATCCCTGCTGGCCGCTATTCCTCGGTGACTTCGATCGCGATTTCCGGGCAGTTGGTTTGCGCGAGCCAGGCCTTGTCCTCGAGCCCGGCCGGAACGGTCCCGTCGCCGACTTCATGGGCGTTGCCATATTCGTCGAGCTCGAACAGTTCAGGGGCGAGCGATTTGCAGCGGGCGTGACCCTGGCACTTGTCCTGGTCGACGCGGATTTTGAGCTTGGACATGCAAGCACTCTCCCTCGGCTCTGGCGCACAGGTAGGGCGCGCCGGGTTCCTCATTTTAGTTTATGCAAGTTCCAGCTTGCTTGGGCGGCCGGCCTCTTAACCGGATCACCAAGTTATAGTATATTACATTATCGTCGTGCTTGCGCGTCAAGCGAAAATTCAGCGATCATTGCCGCAATGGGACAAATCGTTCGTAAGCCGTTGAAAACCTACCACCATGGCGACCTTCGCGAAGCCCTGATTCAGGCGGCGTTACGCGAGGTCGAACTCGGTGGCCCCGAAGCGATCAGCATCAAGGCGCTGGCCAGGCAACTCGGCGTCTCGCAGCCGGCGCCGTACCGGCATTTCGCCGACCGCGAGGCGTTGCTGGAGGCGGTGACCGCGGAAGCATTCCGGCAGTTCAATGTGATCATGCGCGAGGCGATCGAGCAGCCCGGCAAGGGCTCGAAACTGTCGCGCTTCGCCCAGGCTGCGCTGGCCTTCGGGCTCGAGCGCCACGGCATCTACCGGCTGATGTTCGCGTCCAGAACCATGGCCTGCGCGCCTGTCGGCAGCGAACTGCACGTCGCGGCGATGGAAACGCTGGCGCTGTTGATCGAGTCGTTCGAGGCGCCGGCCGTCGGGCTGTTGCGCGAGCGGCAGGCGCTGAAGATCTGGGCCGGGCTGCACGGCATCGTGATGCTCGCCGAGCAGGGCCTGCTCACCGGCGAGGTCGGCCAGATCAGCCGCGAGGAACTGATGGACGAGATCGTCGAGCAGACCAAGCTCGCGCTCACCGTCGCGCTGCATGCGACGGAGGAAAAGGCGTAGGACGCTTTATCTCGGCGGCCGCGGATCGATCGGGGTGGTGCCGCGCACGCCCAGAATGTCCTCCAGCACTTTCGCGCCGGCGAGAAGCTGCGCCTCGGCGCGCGGCTTGGCGACCATCTGCAGGCCGACCGGCAGGCCCGACGCCGTGAAGCCGCAGGGCAGCGACAGCGCCGGACAGCAGGCCAGCGTGATCGCATAGACGATGCCGAGCCATTCGACGTAATTGTCGAATGTCTTGCCGTCGCATTCGGCGACATAGCGGTTCTCGACCGGGAATGGCGGCACGATGGTCGCGGGCGCCAGCAGCAGGTCGTATCTCTCGAAGAATTCGAGCGCACGCGCGGTCATCGCCACACGCTGCGCCTCGGCGCGCTCGAGCTTTTCGACGGTGAGCTTCAGCCCTTCCTCGATGTTCCAGATCACTTCGGGCTTGAGCAGGTCGCGCTTGGTGCGCAGCAATTCGGCCTTGCTGATCGCGAAATCGAACGCGCGCAGCACGTGGAAGCATTCATGGGCCTCGCGGAAGTCGGGATGCGCCTCCTCGACGATCGCGCCGGCTTCCGCGAACCGCTCCGCGGCCTTGCGGGTCACGGCCTTGACCTCGGGATCGACGGGCGTGATGCCGAGATCGGGCGAATAGGCGATGCGCTTCGGCTTCTGGTTCGAGCGCGCCGCAGACAGGAACGAGGTCGGCAGCACCGGCAGCGACAGCGGATCGGCAGCATGCTCGCCGCTCATCGCGTCGAGCAGCAGCGCGAGGTCCTCGACATTGCGCGCCATCGGTCCCTGCACGCCGAGCGTGCGGTCGACCCCGAATTTCGGCGTGTGTGCGACCCGGCCGATCGACGGCCGGAGGCCTACGACGCCGCAGAAGCTCGCCGGGTTACGCAAGCTGCCGCCCATGTCGGAGCCGTGGGCGAGCCACGCGGTGCCGCTGGCGAGTGCCGCCGCGGCGCCGCCGGAGGAGCCGGCGGCTGAGCGCGATGTATCCCAGGGATTGCGTGTCGGACCGAACACCTCGTTGAAGGTGTTGGCGCCGGCGCCGAATTCCGGGGTGTTCGACTTGGCGTAGATCACGCCGCCTTTCTGTTCGAGGCGCTCGACCAGGATGTCCGACTTCGCGGGGATGTTGTCCTTGAAGATCGGCGAGCCCAGCGTGGTCAGCACGCCGGAGACGGCGGTGAGGTCCTTGATCGGGACGGGAAGACCCGCGAGCAGGCCGCGCTCGCTGGCCGGCTTCTGCATCAGGGCCTTGGCGTGGGTGCGGGCGCGATCGAAGCAGAGCGTCGGCAGCGCGTTGACCTTGCCGTCGACCTCGGCGATGCGCTTTTCCAGCACGTCGAGCAGATCGAGCGGCGTGACGTCGCCGGCTTTCAGTTTCTCGACGACGGCACACGCCGTTTCCTTCACCAAGCCCTGATCAGCCATGCGCCGTTGCTCCTATGTCTTCCGTTTGCTTGTGCTGTAGAACATTTCCTGCCGTCGTGGCAATGCGACGAGAACCGAAGGGGCAGGGATGGCAGCGTTGTTTTCCGCGCTGGACTGGCGCGCGATGAGCCAGCAGGAGCGGGACCTCGGCTTGAACAATGGTGTTGCCGTCAAGGGCAGCGCCGAGATCGCCGCCGGCTGGGAGCAGCGCTCCGCGGCGCTGCGGCAGAAGCATCCCGACCATCTCGACCTCCGATACGGTCCGCGTGAGCGCAACCGGATCGATTTCCTCAAAGCCCGCGATGGCGCGCGACGTTGCTGTTCGTCCACGGCGGCTATTGGCAGACCCGCGCCAAGGAGGTGTTCACGATCTTTGCCGAGGGGCCGCTGGCGCACGGCATCAATGTGGCCCTGATCGGCTACACGCTGGCGCCGGATGCGACGCTCGATGACATCGTCGCCGAGATTCACGCAGGCATCGATTGTCTTGCCGGGCAATTGCCCGCGCTCGGTGCCGTTGCCGAAGGCATCGTCGTGTCGGGCTGGTCGGCGGGCGGCCATCTGACATCGATGGCGTTGTCGAACGCCCATGTCCGGGCCGGCATGGCGATCTCGGGCATCTATGACCTCGAGCCGATCAGGCATTCCTACCTCAACGAGAAGCTCAGGCTCGACGAAGCCGCCTCACGGCGCAATTCGCCCATGATGCAGCAAGGCGGCACGGCAAAGCCGCTGTCGCTCGTGGTCGGCAGCGCCGAACTGCCGCTGCTGCGCAAGCAGACCGCCGATTTCGCCGGCCATCGCGCCCGCTACGGCTTGCCGGTGACCTATGAGGAGATCGGCGGCGCCGACCACTTCTCGATCATGAACCAGATGCTGGCGCCGCAGGGCCGCATCACCACGCTGATCCGGCAGTTGTTCGACCGGACGGCGTCATCCTGAGGTGCGAGCGAAGCGAGCCTCGAAGGATGACGCAGCCCGTGGCCCATCCTTCGAGACGCCGCGCAAGGCGCGGCTCCTCAGGATGACGTCAAATAAGTGGCAAGGCCTACCCCCACCCCGACGTCAGCCCGCCATCCACCGTGTAGATCACGCCCGACGTATAGCCTGCGCGATCGGACGCCAGGAACGCCATCAGGTCGCCGATCTCGCGCGCATGCGCGGGGCGGCCGAGGGGCAGGCCCTTCTGGAATTCCTTGTAGCGGTTCTCGTCGCCGAACTGGTTCTTGGCGCGGGTCTTGAGCAGCGTGACGTGGCGGTCGGTGCCGACAGGGCCGGGGTTGATGCCGACGACCCGGATGTTGTCGGCGAGGCTCTTGCCGCCGAGCGCGCGGGTAAACGACATCAGTGCCGCATTGCCGGCGCTGCCGCAGATGTAATTGGCGTCGAACTTCTCGCCGGCCGCGCCGATGTCGTTGACGATCACGCCGCCGCCACGCGCCTTCATCTGGGCATAGATCGCACGCGTCAAATTGACATAGCCGAACACCTTGAGCTCCCAGGCGTGCCGCCAGGTCGCCTCGTCGATCTTGTCGATCGAGCCGCCCGGGATGTCGCCGGCATTGTTGACGAGGATGTCGATATCGGCGGCCTCTTTTGCCAATCGCGCCAGATCTTCGGATTTGCGCAGGTCGACGACGCTGATCGCCGCATCGATCTGATGCGCGGAGCGCAGCCGTTCGGCGAGCGCCTTCAATTGCTCGCCGTTGCGGGCGGCGAGCAGCAGATTGGCGCCTTCCTCGGCAAAGGCTTCGGCGGCGGCCGCGCCAATGCCCTTGGAGGCGCCGGTGATCAGGACACGCTTGCCGCGCAGATGCAGATCCATGGGATGTCTCGCTTTGGTATGAGGAGTGGGATGTCCGCGAAATTGGTGGGGCAGGGTCGCGCCGCGGTCAACACTGCATTGCAGCGTTGCGCTGGCGCGAAGTTTGGTCCATTGCAGGACCATCAGGATAGGCGGCATTGCCGGCCGCGCAAATCACAAGGGTGTTCTCGATGAGCAGCGCAAAAAAGCAGTATCGAATTGCGGTCATTCCCGGTGACGGCATCGGCAAGGAAGTGATGCCGGAGGGCCTGCGCGTCATCGAGGCGGCGGCGAAGAAGCACGGCGTCGACGTGAAGTTCGACCATTTCGACTTCGCCTCCTACGACTATTACGAGAAGCACGGCGAGATGATGCCGGCCGACTGGAAGGACCAGATCGGCAAGCACGACGCGATCTACTTTGGTGCGGTCGGCTGGCCGGCGAAAATACCTGACCATATCTCGTTGTGGGGTTCGCTCATAAAATTCCGCCGCGAGTTCGACCAGTACGTCAATTTGCGCCCGGTGCGGCTGATGCCCGGGGTGCCGTCGCCGCTGGCGGGCCGCAAGCCCGGCGACATCGATTTCTGGGTGGTGCGCGAGAACACCGAGGGTGAATACTCCTCCGTCGGCGGCCGCATGTTCCCGGATACCGACCGCGAATTCGTCACCCAGCAGACCGTGATGACCCGCATTGGCGTCGACCGCATCCTGAAATTCGCGTTCGACCTCGCGCAGTCGCGGCCGAAGAAGCACCTGACCTCGGCGACCAAGTCGAACGGCATCTCCATCACCATGCCCTATTGGGACGAGCGCGTGGAGGCGATGGCCAAGAAGTATCCCGGCGTGAAGTGGGACAAGTACCACATCGACATTCTCACCGCGAACTTCGTGCTGCATCCGGACTGGTTCGACGTCGTGGTCGGCTCCAATCTGTTCGGGGACATCCTGTCCGACCTCGGCCCGGCCTGCACCGGCACGATCGGCATCGCGCCGTCGGGCAACATCAATCCGGAGGGCGATTTCCCCTCGGTGTTCGAGCCGGTACACGGCTCGGCGCCTGACATTGCCGGGCAGGGCATTGCCAACCCGATCGGCATGATCTGGTCGGGCGCGATGATGCTGGAGCACCTCGGCGAGAAGCAGGCAGCTAGTGCCATCGTCGGTGCGATCGAGCGCACGCTCGGCGAACGCACGCTGCGCACCCGCGACCTCGGCGGCAATGCCGACACTACGGCCTGCGGCAAGGCGGTGGCGGAGATGGTGGAGTAGGCTGCGCTGTACCCTCCCGCCTTGTGGGAGTGGGTGGCTCGTCGCCCGACCCCGTGCTGTCGTCCCTGCGAAAGCAGGGACGCATAACCACAGGGTCTTGTTGTTGGGGCTCGCTGTGGCCCCAGCCTTCGTGACAATTTGGAACGGTGGTTATGGGTCCCGGCTCGCGCTTCGCTTGGCCGGGACGACGCCGATGATTACCCCCTCACGATCCGTCGGCAATGCTCCCACGCCGCGTGGATCAAATTCTCGCTCGCCTCGGGCGTGCGGAAGGCGGAATGCGCCGACAGCGTCACATTCGGAATCTTCGTCAGCGGGTGATCCTTCGGCAGCGGCTCGATGTTGTAGACATCGAGGCCGGCGTGGCGGATGTGGCCGGAGTTGAGCGCATCGATCATCGCCTGCTCATCGACGATCGCGCCGCGCGCGGTGTTGATCAGCACCACGCCCTTCTTCATCTTGGCGATCTTGTCACGCGTGATCATCCCACGGGTGTCGTCGTTCAAGAGCAGATGGAGCGAAACCACGTCGCTGTTGGCCAGCACCGTGTCGAGTTCGGTGAATTCGACGCCCGGATGGCTCTTCGGCGACCGGTTCCAGGCGATCACCTTCATGCCGCTGCCGAGCGCGATGCGGGCGACCTCGGCGGCGATGCCGCCGAAGCCGACCAGGCCGAGCGTCTTGCCGGTGAGCTGCATGCCGTCCTCGCGCAGCCAGTTGCCGGCGCGCATCTCGCGGTCCATCTGTGCGATCACCCGTGCCGATGACCACATCAGCGCGATCGCGGATTCCGCCACCGCAGTGTCGCCATAGCCCTTGATCAGATGCACGGAGATGCCGAGCTCGGCGAGCTCTTCCGGATTCATGTAGCTGCGTGCGCCGGTGCCGAGGAACACGACATGCTTCAGGCCGGCGCACTTTTTCGCAATGTCGGTGGGCAGCGCAGTGTGGTCGACGACCGCGATCTCGGCGCCGTCGAGCACTGCAGGATAGTCCTCCGGCTTGATGTCCGGGTTGCGGTTGATCCGCATGCTGGGATCGCCGGGTTTTTCCAGTCGCTCGGTGATGACAGCGAGCGATTCATTGGCGTCGACAAACACTGCGCGCACGAAAGCCTCCATCGAAGGAAGAAAGGGTGATCAGGATGCGACGCCGGCGAGCGCCAGCACCGTATGCATCAGGACGTTGGCGCCGGCGGCGCAATCGGTCTGCGTGGCGTCTTCCAGCTCGTTGTGGCTGATGCCATCCTTGCAGGGCACGAACACCATCGCCGCCGGCATCACCGTGTTGAGGTTGCAAGCGTCGTGGCCGGCGCCGGAGGTGATGCGGCGGTGCGAATAGCCGAGCTGCTGGGCCGCGTTCTCCACCGTGTCGACCAGCTTCGGGTCGAAATGCGTCGGCGCCTTGCGCCAGACCAGGTCGAGCTGGACCTCGACCTTGCGCCGCGCAGCGATCTCGGTGACGGCTCCGCGGAGGTCGCGATCCAGCGCGTCCATGATCGCGGCGTCGGCGCTGCGGCAATCCACCGTGAAGGCGATCTCGCCGGGAATGACGTTGCGCGAGGGTGCTGCGATCACGGCCTCGCCGATGGTGCCGACCGCCTTCGGGCCATGCTTCCTGGCAATGCTTTCCATCGCCAGCACGATCTCCGACAGCGTCGCCAGCGCATCGCGGCGCAGCGGCATCGGGGTGGAGCCGGCATGGCTCTCGAAGCCCGTGATCTTGCCGTCGTACCACAACACGCCCTGGCCGGAATCGACCACGCCGATGGTCTTGCCCTCGGCCTCCAGGATCGGGCCCTGTTCGATATGCAGCTCGACGAAGCTGGTGAACTTCTGGCGGCCGACCGGGGCATCGCCACGATAGCCGATCGAGTCCAGCGCCTGCGCCACCGTGATGCCCTCGGCGTCCTTGCGCGACAGAATGTCGTCAGTGGTGAAATCGCCGACGTAAGCGGCCGAGGCCATCATCGCCGGCGCAAAGCGCGAGCCTTCCTCGTTGGTCCAGTTGCAGATGCAGATCGGCAGCTCGGTCTCGATGCCGGCATCGTTGAGCGTGCGCACCATCTCGAGCGCGGCCAGCGTGCCGAGGATGCCGTCATATTTGCCGCCGGTCGGCTGGGTGTCGAGATGCGAGCCGACGCCGATCGGCGGCTTCGACATATCCCGCCCTTTCCGCAAGCCGAACATCGAGCCGAGCGCATCGACCTGCACCTCGAGGCCGGCGTTCTCGCACGCCTTGCGGAACCAATCGCGCACCTGCTTGTCTTCGGCGCTGAGGGTCAGCCGCCGCACGCCGCCCTTTGGCGTTGCACCGAACTGCGCGGTTTCGTGGATGGTGCCCCAGAGGCGGGCGGAATCGATCTGCAGGTTGGTGGCCGCTCGGCTCATGTCGTCAGTCCATTTCAGCTGTCTTTCCGGGGCGATGCGTCAGCATCGAACCCGGAATCTCGAGATCCCGGGTCTGGTCGTTCGGACCATCCCGGAATGACGTTTGATTATCCGGCACTCGTTCAATGGCGCGCCGCTTCCATCGCGTCAACCGCTACGCTCGCCTGCGCGATCTGCCTGGCGAGATGGGCGACGCGCTCGATGGCGACCGCATCGGGCGAAGCGAGCCAGCTTGCGGTGAAGGTGAGGGGCGGCAGCTTGAGGTCGGTATCGAGCAGTTGCAACCGGCCGTCGGCGAGCTCGTTCTCGACGATCGCCGATGGAATGACGGCAATGCCAAGGCCTTCATTGGCCATGTGGATCACGGTCGCGAGCGAGGTCGAGGCGTGCAGCCGGATCGGCGGCAGGTCAGGGGCGTTGAACAGCGCGCGCACGGTCTCATAAGGCTGGGTCTTGCGCGGAAATGTGATGATCGGAAACCGCGCCAGATCCCGCCGCGCCACCGGGCCGGAGCCGAGGCCGAGCGAGGGGCTCGCCAGGAAACCGATCGGGTAATCGCACAGCACATGGTTGTGCGCGCCCGATGCCGAGACCGGTCCGAGCACGAAGGCGAGCTCGATCTCCTGCGCCAGCAGTCGCGGGGTCAGGTTCGGCGTGATGTCGACCTCGATCTCCAGCGACAAATTCGGGTAGATCTCGTTGACGCTCTTCACCAGCCGCGGCAGCCAAGTGTGCACGATGGTCTCCGCGACACCGAGCCGCAGTGCGCCGCGCATCGCCGAACGGTCGCCGACCTCCGCCATCATCTCCGAACGCAGGCCGATCAGCTTCTCGGCGTAGGTCATCATCAGCCGTCCGCTCGGCGTCGGCGACGCCACCCGGTGATCGCGGTTCAACAGCTTGACGCCCATCTCGCGCTCGAGTTGGGCGATGCGCTGGGAGATCGCCGGCTGGGTCGTGTTGAGCCGCTGGGCGGCGCCGCGGAAGCTGCCGAGCTTGACGACCCAGAGGAACGTTTCGATCGAGCGGAAGTCCGTCATTGGAAGCATACTCCCGATCGATAAATCCTATTTATCGATTTTGATTAGAAAGGACGATTAGACATTATATCACGCTTGGTGTTGGTTTGTCCTTGTCGAGATTATGGGCAGGAGAATCCCATGACTGTTTTTGCGGCAGTGCAGCGATCTCAGGGGGAGCCGGTGTTGGCGAGCGTTGAAGCGCGGCGCGCCAGCCGCAACGGCATGGCCTCGGCCACCACGGCCGGGCTCGCCAACGGTTTCGTCCAGGGCAATCTGGCGATCCTGCCGGAGAAACTCGCCGGCGCCTTCCACCGCTTCTGCCAGCTCAATCCGAAGCCGTGCCCGATCATCGGCATGTCCGACGTCGGCGATCCCAGAATCCCCGCACTCGGCCTCGACCTCGACATCCGCACCGACGTGCCGCGCTACCGGGTCTGGCGCGACGGCGAGGTGGCGGACGAGCCGACCGACATCACCAAATATTGGCGCGACGATCTCGTCACCTTCGTGCTCGGCTGCTCCTATTCGTTCGAGGAGGCGCTGCTGGAGGACGGGCTGCCGATCCGTCACATCGAACGCAACCTGCGTGTGCCAATGTACCGGACCAACATCGCCTGCCAGCCGTCGGGGCCGTTCGCGGGACCGATGGTGGTGTCGATGCGCCCGTTCAAGCCGGCGGATGCGATCCGCGCGGTGCAGATCACCTCGCGCTTCCCGTCGGTGCATGGCGCACCGGTCCATCTCGGCCACCCGCATGCGATCGGCATCAAGGATATCGCCAAGCCCGACTATGGCGATGCGGTGCCGGTGACCGATGACGAGATCCCGGTGTTCTGGGCCTGTGGCGTGACGCCGCAATCGGTGATCGCAAGTGCGAAGCTGCCGTTTGCGATCACGCATTCGCCGGGCCTGATGCTGGTGACCGATCTCAGGAACAAGCAGCTGGCTGTGCTCTGAGTAGGCAATTCGTGCAATTCATTGAGGCTTTACTGCGCGCTACAAGCATCACATCGATAATAACAAGCTGACCTAAGGGGAATTTCGATGACGATCTCTCGCCGTAACGTGTTGCTGGGTGCCACTGCCGCCGCTGCGCTCGGTCCAATGGCCGCGCGCGCGCAGACAAGCGAAGTTGCAATCGGCGTGATCTATCCGCTGTCCGGCTCCAGCGCCGCGATCGGCGTCGACGCGCAGCACGCCTTCAATACCGCGGCCGAGATCATCAACAAGAACTATGATTTCGCGCTGCCGCTCGCCAAGGGCGAGGGCCTGTCCGGCCTCGGCGGCGCCAAGGTCCGCCTCGTGTTCGCCGACCACCAGGCCGATCCGCAGAAGGGCCGTGCCGAGACCGAGCGCCTGATCACGCAGGAGAAGGTCTGCGCCGTGGTCGGCACCTATCAGAGCGCGGTTGCCGTCACCGTCAGCCAGACCTGCGAGCGCTACGGCGTTCCGTTCATCTCGGCCGACAATTCCTCGCCGAGCCTGCATCGCCGCGGCCTGAAATACTATTTCCGCGCCTCGCCGCATGACGAGATGTTCTCGGCCGCGATGTTCGACTTCTTCGATGCGATGAAGAAGAAGGGCCAGAAGATCGAGACGCTGGCGCTGTTCCACGAGGACACCATCTTCGGCACCGATTCGGCGAACGCTCAGACCAAGCTCGCCGGCGAGCGCGGCTACAAGATCGTGGCCGACATCAAGTACCGCGCCAACTCGCCGTCGCTGACCGCCGAGGTGCAGCAGCTCAAGGCGGCGAATGCCGACGTGCTGATGCCGTCGAGCTACACCACCGACTCGATCCTGCTGGTCAAGACCATGGCCGAGCTCGGCTACAGGCCGAAGAACATCATGGCGCAAGATGCCGGGTTCTCGGAGAAGGCGACCTATGACGCGGTCGGCGACAAGCTCGAGGGCGTGATCTCGCGCGGCAGCTTCTCGCTCGACCTGGCGCAGAAGCGGCCGATGGTCGGTCTCATCAATGAGATGTACCGCGCCAAGTCCGGCAAGGACTTCAACGACTATTCGTCGCGCCAGTTCATGGGCCTGATCGTGATGGCCGACGCCATCAACCGCGCCAAGTCGACCGACGGCGAGAAGATCCGCGAGGCGCTGGTCGCTACCGACATGCCGGGCGACGTGACCATCATGCCGTGGCGGCGCGTCAAGTTCGACGAGATGGGGCAGAACAATTTCGCCGATCCGGTGCTGCTGCAATATACCGCAAAGAACTTCGTGACGATCTTCCCGGAACAGGCCGCCGTCTCCGAGGCGATCTGGCCGATGAACAGCTGATCGCTCGGGCGCGTCCCTACGTCGTCCCGGGCAAGCGAAGCGCGACCCGGGACCCCCCGCGCGAGTGCGTGCACTCATCGCGTAACACAGGCAGGCGTTTTGCGATGATTGGTTGTTGGTCCTTCTACCGATGCATTTGTGATTATGGGTCCTGGCCTTCGCCAGGAGACGCGGGAGACACATGTTGACTGGGGCGCAGCGGTGACAGCCGAGACCATTATCCAGAGTTTGGCGAGCGGCCTCCTGATGGGGCTGCTCTACGGACTGATCGCCGCCGGCCTCGCATTGATCTTCGGATTGATGGACGTCGTGAATTTCGCGCACGGCGAATTCCTGATGATCGCGATGTACGCGACCTTCTTCCTGTTCGCGTTCTTCGCGATCGACCCCTTGCTCGCGGCGCCGCTGGTCGCCGCGGCATTGTTCGTGTTCGGCGCGGTGGTCTACCTGCTGGTGGTCCGCTTCGCGATGCGCGCCAAGGCCAATGCCGGCATGGTGCAGATCTTCTCCACCTTCGGCCTTGCGATCGTGATGCGGGGTCTCGCCCAGTTCTTCTTCACGCCCGATTACCGCAGCGTCACCAACTCCTGGGTCGGCGGCAAGACGATCTCGATCGCCGGCATCTATCTGCCGGAGCCGCAGCTGATCGGCGCGATGCTGTCGATCGCGGCCTTCGTCGCGCTCTACTTCTTCATCAATCGCACCGATTTCGGCCGCGCGCTCGAGGCGACGCGCGAGGACGCCGGCGCGGTGGCGCTGGTCGGCATCGACAAGAACCGGGTGTTCGCGCTCGGCTGGGGCCTTGGTGCCGCGCTGGTCGGCCTGGCCGGCGCCATCATGGCGATCTTCTTCTACGTCTATCCCGACGTCGGCGCGTCGTTTGCGCTGATCGCCTACGTCACCGTGGCGCTCGGCGGCTTCGGCAGCGTGTTCGGCGCCTTTGCCGGCGGCATCATCGTCGGCCTGGTCGAGGCGACCACCGCGATGATCCTGCCGCCGTCGCTGAAATCGGTCGGCATCTATGCCGTCTATCTCCTGGTCGTCTTCATCCGCCCGCGTGGCCTGTTCGGATCGATGTGATGGACACCCACTTCGCCCAACGCCGCAGGCGTGACCTGATCGTGGCGGCCTGCCTTGCGGTGATCGCCGCGTTAGTGCCGCTGTTCGTCAAGGACGTCTACATCCAGAACATCATGGTCTTGACCCTGATGTATGCCGCGCTGTCGCAGAGCTGGAACATCCTGTCCGGCTATTGCGGACAGATCTCGCTCGGCCATGCGCTGTATTTCGGGCTCGGCGCCTACACCACCGCGCTGCTGTTCACCAAGTTCGGCGTGCTGCCGTGGTTCGGCATGCTGGCGGGCGGGGCGATCTCCGCCGTGATCGCGATGGCGCTCGGCTATCCCTGCTTCCGCCTGCGCGGGCACTATTTCGTGATCGCGACCATCGTGATCGCCGAGATCGCGCTGCTCTTGATCCAGAACTGGGATTGGGCGGGCGCAGCCCTCGGCATCGATATCCCGGTGCGCGGCGACAGCTGGCTGAAATTCCAGTTCACCCGCTCGAAGCTGCCGTACTTCTATTTTGCGCTGGCGCTGGCCTGCATCGCCTGGCTCGTCACCTGGTGGCTGGAAGATTCCAAATGGGGCTATTGGTGGCGCGCGGTGAAGGATAATCCCGATGCGGCCGAAAGCCTCGGCGTCGTCGTGTTCAATTCCAAGATGGGCGCGGCGGCGGTCTCCGCCTTCCTCGTCGCCGTCGGCGGCAGCTTCTACGCCCAGTTCGTCTCCTATATCGATCCTGAGAGCGTGATGGGCTTCCAGTTCTCGCTGTTGATGGCGCTGCCCGCGGTGTTAGGGGGCATCGGCACGCTGTGGGGGCCGGTGCTGGGCGCCGTGATCCTGATCCCGCTCACCGAGCTGACGCGGTCCTTTGTCGGCGGTTCCGGCCGCGGCGTCGACCTGATCGTCTATGGCGCGCTGATCGTCGCGATCTCGCTCGCACTGCCGAAGGGACTCGTCAGCGTGTTCGGCATGCTCTCCGGGCGCAAGGGGGCCGCGCGATGACGGCCCCGCTCTTGGAAACCCGCGGCGTCTGGCAGCGCTTCGGCGGCCTCGTCGCCAACAGCGACGTCTCGATCTCGGTCGGCCGCGGCGAGATCGTCGGCCTGATCGGCCCGAACGGCGCCGGCAAATCGACGCTGTTCAATTTGATCGCGGGCGTGCTGCCGCCCACCCAAGGCTCGATCATGTTCGACGGCGAGGACGTGACAATGCTGCCGGCGGCGGAGCGCTGCCAGCGCGGCGTCGGCCGCACCTTCCAGGTGGTCAAGAGTTTCGAGACCATGACCGTGATCGACAACGTCATCGTCGGTGCGCTGATCCGCAACACCAAGATGCGCATCGCGCGGCAGAAGGCCTATGAGGTCCTGGAGTTCTGCGGACTTGCGGCGCGCGCCGACAAGCTTGCCGCCGACCTCGTCCCGTCGGAGAAGCGCCGGCTCGAAGTCGCCCGTGCGCTGGCCACCGAACCGAAGCTGCTGCTGCTCGACGAAGTGCTGACCGGGCTGACGCCGGTCGAGGCGCAGACCGGCGTCGATCTGGTGCGCAAGGTGCGGGCCACCGGCGTCACCGTGCTGATGGTCGAGCATGTGATGGAAATTGTGATGCCGCTGGTCGACCGCGCCATCGTTCTCAATCTCGGCAAGGTGCTGGTCGAGGGCAAGCCGACCGAGGTCGTCCGCAATCCAGAAGTCATTTCTGCCTATCTCGGGGATCGTCATGCTGTCGGTGCGTGAAGTCACCACCGCCTATCAGGGCCTGGTTGCGATCTCCTCGGTGTCGATCGACGTCACCAAGGGCGAGATCGTCTGCGTCGCCGGCGCCAACGGCGCGGGCAAGTCGACGCTGCTGAAATCGATCGCCGGCGCCGAACGGCCGCGCGCTGGCACCGTCACCTTCGACGGCAAGCGGATCGACGGCCAGCCGCAGCACGTCATCACCGCTGATGGCATCGCCTTCGTGCCGGAGAACCGCCGGCTGTTTCCGCGGCTCTCGGTGCGCGACAATCTGCGGCTCGGCAGCTATCTCTATCGCAGCCGATCCGACCGCGATGCGCCGCTGGATCTGGTGTTCAATCTGTTCCCGCGGCTCGGCGAACGGCTGGAGCAACGCGCGGAGACCTTGTCCGGCGGCGAGCAGCAGATGCTCGCGATCGGCCGCGCGCTGATGACGCGGCCGCGGCTTCTGATGCTCGACGAGCCGTCGCAAGGCATCATGCCGAAGCTGGTCGACGAGATCTTCCAGGCCGTGAAGCGCATCCGCGACGCCGGCATGACGGTCCTGATCGTCGAGCAGCGCATGGCCGAATGCCTGGAGATCGCCGATCGCGCCTACATCCTGCAAACCGGCCGCGTGCTGATGCAGGGCACCGCCGCCGAGATCACCGGCAATCCGGATGTGCGGAAGGCGTATCTGGGGCTGTAGCGCTAAGCGTTCACTCCGCGCACTCTGACGTCATCCTGAGGTGCGAGCGGAGCGAGCCTCGAAGGATGGGCCCCGCGCGCCCGTGGCCATCCTTCGAGGCGCGCCGAAGAGGCGCGCACCTCAGGATGACGCCGGTATCCGTGGCGAGCGGTCGCCCTATTTCATCGTTTGGGCTGGTCCGAATGGGGGACGACCTCGACCTTCGCGGCAAGATCCGGCACGCGGCTGACGCGGTAGGTCGCGTTGCTGCAGGTCAACGTCCAGGCCTCGTTGTCGGGCTTCGAGAGCTTGTCGTCCCGTTCGGCCTTGAGCGGCTTGTCGCAGGCATAGCCTTGCGCGCGCAGCTGTACCGCCAGCAGGTCCGGCAAGGTCTGCTCGGCCCGTGCAGTCGATCCTGCCAGACTAATGACGAACGGAACCGCGAATGCCACGCCTGTGAACCTCATCATGACTGTTCTCCGCATATCTCACCTTTGCTTGATCTAGTGAGGGTGATCCGGCAGCACGAGCCCGAACGTCCTGGTCAAATCCGCCACCTGTTCGGGCGAGAGATAGCGCGGGTTCAGCCCGCGCAGCAGCAGATAGAGTTTGGCGGTTTCCTCCAGCTCCTCGGTCGCGAACACCGCGGCTTCCAGCGTGTCGCCGGAGACGACGGGGCCGTGATTGGCGAGCAGCACCGATGAATATTTCCCGGCCAGTCCTCTGATCGCATCCGCGACCGCGGGGTCGCCGGGGCGATAATAGGGCACCAGCGCGGTCTGGCCGCATTTCATGACGTAGTAGGCCGTCATCGCCGGCAGCGCGGCGCGCGGGTCGATCTCGGGCAGCATCGAAAGCGCGACCGAATGGGTCGAGTGCAGATGCACCACGGCGCCGGCGCTGGTCCGCGTCTGGTAGAGCGCGGTGTGCAGCGGCACTTCCTTGGTCGGGGCATCGCCGGAGACGAGGCGGCCATTGCCGTCGAGCCGCGACATTTTTGCCGGATCGAGGAAACCGAGCGAGGCGTTGGTCGGCGTCACCAGCCAGCCGCCGTCGTCGAGCCGGACGCTGATATTGCCCGAGGAGCCCGGCGTCAGCCCGCGCTCGAACAGCGAGCGGCCGAAGCGGCAGATATCCTCACGAAGTCTTGTTTCGCTCATCCGCTTTTGCCCACCCGGTTTCGCCCGCCTGTTTGTCTTGGCGCTATCCGTTTTCCGCTTTGTCTCATGCTTTGGCAGCACGGCCAAGGCGTGATAGGCAAGCAGCAACGCGCATGGTCCGGAAGAGTGGAAACCGTTTCATGTGCAATCAAGTAAAAATTTGAGGATCGCCGCATGTCCAGTTCCGCAACACCGCACGTCGCCGTCATCGGGCTGGGCTCGATGGGATACGGCATGGCGACTTCGCTCAAGCGCGCCGGCCTTGTCGTGACCGGCTGCGACGTCTCGGCCGATGCCGTCGCGCGCTTCGTGGCCGACGGCGGCAAGGGTGCCAAAACGCCGGCCGAAGCGGCCAAGGATGCCGACATCGTCGTCAGCGTCGTCGTCAATGCGGCGCAGACCGAAGCCATCCTGTTCGGAAAGGACGGCGCCGCCGAGACCTTGGCCAGGGACGCGGTCTTCATCTCCTCGGCGACCATGGATCCCGATATCGCGCGGCGGCTCGCGAAACAGCTCGAGGCGACCGGCCGGCACTATCTCGATGCCCCGATCTCCGGCGGCGCGCAGCGCGCGGCGCAGGGTGAATTGACGATTCTTGCCTCCGGCAGCGCGGCGGCGTTCGCGAAGGCGCGGCCGGCGCTGGATGCGATGGCGGCAAAGCTCTACGAACTCGGCGACGCCGCAGGGCAGGGCGCCGCGTTCAAGATGATCAACCAGCTGCTGGCCGGCGTGCACATCGCGGCCGCCTCGGAGGCGATCGCCTTTGCCGCCAAGCAGGGCCTCGACATCAGGAAGGTCTATGAGGTGATCACGGCCTCCGCCGGCAATTCCTGGATGTTCGAGAACCGCATGCCGCATGTGCTCGACGGCGACTATGCGCCGCGCAGCGCGGTGGAGATTTTCGTCAAGGACCTCGGCATCATTCAGGACATGGCGCGCAATGCGCGCTTCCCGGTGCCGGTCTCGGCCGCGGCGCTGCAGATGTTTCTGATGACATCGGCGGCCGGCATGGGCCGCGACGACGATGCATCGGTGGCGCGGATGTATGCGCAGGTCACCGGCACCAAGCTTCCCGGCGCGAAATAAGAGGATCCTGCGATGCCCCACTTTGCCGCCAACCTCACCATGATGTTCAACGAGGTCCCGTTCCTCGACCGCTTCGAGGCGGCAGCGAAAGCGGGCTTCACCGCGGTCGAGTTCCTGTTTCCGTACGACCATCCGGCCGAGGAGGTCGGCAAGCGGCTGAAGGCCGCCGGGCTGACGCAGGCGCTGTTCAACCTGCCGCCGGGCGATTGGAACGCCGGCGAGAAGGGTTTTGCCGCGCTGCCCGATCGTTTCGCCGATTTGCAAGCGAGCCTGAAGACCGCGCTACCTTATGCGCAGGCGACCGGCGTCAAGCGCGTGCATCTGATGGCCGGGATCGCCGACCGCAGCGATGCCAAAGCGGTTGCTGCGTTTCGCAAATCGGTCGCGTATGCCGCCGAGTTCTTCGCGCCGCACGGCCTCGACGTCGTGATCGAGCCGATCAATCCGCGCAACGTGCCCGGCTACTTCCTCAACGACTTCATCTTCGCGCGCGACCTGATCAACGAGCTTGATATCGCAAACCTGAAGCTGCAGTTCGACATCTATCACTGCCAGATCATCCATGGCGACGTCACCATGCGGCTGCGCGAGATGATGCCGATCATTGGCCACATCCAGATCGCCTCGATCCCCTCGCGCAACGAGCCCGACGGCGAGGAGCTGAACTATCCGTTCCTGTTCGACGAGCTCGACCGGCTCGGTTACGGCGGCTTCGTCGGCTGCGAATACAATCCGCGCGGCAAGACCACCGACGGCCTCGCCTGGTTCAAGCCCTATGCCGGAGTGAAGCCGTGACACTCGCACTCGGTTGCATCGCCGACGACTATACCGGCGCCTCCGACCTCGCCAACACGCTGACCCGCGCCGGCCTGCGCACGGTGCAGACCATCGGCGTGCCCGCCGACGATCTCGCGCTGCCGGAGGTCGACGCTGTCGTGGTGTCGCTGAAGAGCCGTTCGATCGAGGCTGGCCTCGCCGTGACGCGTTCGCGCGCCGCGGAGAGCTGGCTGCGCGGCCGCGGCGCAGGGCATATCCTGTTCAAGATCTGCTCGACCTTCGATTCCACCGATGCCGGCAATATCGGACCGGTGATGGACGCGCTGCGCGCCGACTCCAAAGACAATATCGTGCTGGTGACGCCGGCCTTCCCGGAAACCGGCCGCACCGTCTATCAGGGCAATCTGTTCGTCGGCTCGGTGCCGCTGAACGAGAGCCCGTTGAAGGACCATCCGCTCAACCCGATGCATGATTCCAATCTGGTCCGCGTGCTGGCGCGCCAGAGCACGACCGGGATCGGCCTGGTCGATCTGGCGACGCTGAGCCGCGGCACCGAGGCCGTTCGGGCAAAGCTCGCCGAGCTTGCGCGCAGCGGCATCGGCGCTGCGATCGTCGACGCGGTGTTCGACCGCGACCTCGAAACCATCGGGCAGGTGGCGCTGGATCACGGTCTCTCGGTCGGCGCCTCCGGCATCGGGCTTGGATTGGCGCGGGCGCTGGTCGCCGAAGGCAAGGCCAAATCGGCTGAAGTGAATGCCGTGACCAGCGCTGCGATCGGCGGGCCGGCCGCCTGCCTCGCCGGCAGTTGCTCGCAGGCGACCCTGCGCCAGATCGCCAGCGCCGAGAAGGTGATGCCGGTCCTGCACCTCGACCCCGAGCGGGTGATCGCCGGCAGGGACGAGGCGCAGCGCGCGCTCGCCTGGGCCAAAGAGCGGCTCGGCACGGGTCCAATCCTGATCGCCAGCAGTTCGACTCCGGAGGAGGTGGCTGCTCTGCAATCCCGTCATGGCCGTGATGCCGCCGGACATGCGATCGAGCAGGCGATGGCCGACCTCGCGGAAGGGCTGGTGCGGTCCGGCGTGCACAGGCTGGTGGTCGCCGGTGGTGAAACTTCAGGCGCCGTGGTCGATCGGCTGGGTATCCCGGGATTCCTGGTCGGGGCGGAAATCGCTGCGGGCGTGCCGGTTCTGCGCGCGGTCGGCGCTGGAAAAAGCGAGATGGTGCTTGCCCTGAAATCAGGCAATTTCGGCGGGCCGGAGTTCTTCTCGGACGCGCTGGCATTGATGCCTTGATGCGCCTGTCGCGCATCATGACGGGCTGATGACTGATATCTCCGTAGTTCAACGGTGAAGCAAATTAACCCTACTTAAGGAGGGGGGCTGGCTTTGATATCCGCGGCGCACCGCCGCGCCATCAGTCTTCTTTCCGCATGAACGGGCCTCGCGAGCCCGGCACCCATGAGACCCCACGATGTTCGCCAAATTCTCGATCCGCGCCAAGATCATTGCCGCGGTTGCGTTCCTGCTCGTCGCACTGACGGGCATGGGCCTGCTTGCAGTCTGGAATATGCGGGCGATCAACGCCAGCACCGTCGACATCACGACCAACTGGTTGCCGAGCGTGCGCGTGCTCGGCGAGCTGCGCGCCGGGGTCATCACCTATCGCAACGTGATCCGCGAGCACATGCTCTCGGAAACGCTCGAGGAGAAGCAGGCGGCCGAAAAGACACTCGCCAGCGTCGTCGAGATGACCGCCAAGACGCGGGTCAAGTACGAGCCGATGATCACTTCACCCGAAGAGCGGGCGCTCTACCGGCAGTGGTCCGACACCTGGGACAAGTACCGCAAGGGCACCGAGGAGGTGATGAGCCTGTCGCGCAAGGAAGCCGGCAAGCTTCCGCATGAGGCGCACGAGCTCAACACCAAGGTCGTGAACAAGATCGGTCTCGAGGCGGACGAGATCCTGAACAAGGACATCGATTTCAACAACGCCGGTGCCGACAAGGCCGCGCAGGACGCTGCGAACAATTACAGCTCGGCCCTGATCATGGTGGCGGCGATCCTCGGCTTTGCCATCCTGATCGCGGTCGGCGTCAGCCTCTACACGGTCCGCGACATCTCGTCGGGCATCGCCTCGATCGTGAGCCCGATGCAGGCGCTGGGCCGCGGCGACCTGACGGCCGAAGTGCCGCATCGGGGCGAGAAGACCGAGATCGGTGCCATGGCTGATACATTGCAGGTGTTCAAGGAGGCCCTGGTCGCCAAGAAGGCCGCCGATGAGGCCGCCGCCGCCGACGCCGAGGCCAAGATCGAGCGCGGCCGCCGGGTCGATACCATCACCCGCAATTTCGAGCAGATGATCGGTGAGATCGTGCAGACCGTGTCGTCGGCCTCGACCCAGCTCGAAGCCTCGGCCAGCACGCTGTCGTCGACCGCAAGGCGTTCGCAGGAACTGACCACCACGGTCGCCGCTGCGTCCGAGGAAGCCTCGACCAACGTGCAGTCGGTGGCGTCGGCGACCGAAGAGCTGTCGTCGTCGGTGACCGAGATCAGCCGCCAGGTCCAGGAGTCGGCGCGGATGGCCGGTGACGCCGTCGGCCAGGCGCGCACCACCAACGATCGCGTCAGCGAGCTGTCGAAGGCCGCCGCGCGCATCGGCGACGTCGTCGAACTGATCAACACGATTGCCGGCCAGACCAATCTGCTGGCGCTGAACGCCACCATCGAGGCGGCGCGCGCCGGTGAAGCCGGCCGCGGCTTCGCGGTCGTGGCGTCCGAGGTGAAGGCGCTGGCCGAGCAGACCGCGAAGGCGACCGGCGAGATCGGCCAGCAGATCGCCGGCATCCAGACCGCGACCCAGGAGTCGGTCGGCGCCATCAAGGAAATCTCGTCGACCATCGAGCGGCTGTCGGAGATCTCGTCCACCATCGCCGCTGCAGTCGAAGAGCAGGGTGCGGCGACGCAGGAGATTTCCCGCAACGTGCAGCAGGCGGCGCAGGGCACCCAGCAGGTCTCGGCCAACATCACCGACGTGCAGCATGGCGCCAACGAAACCGGCTCGGCTTCGACCCAGGTGCTGTCGGCGGCCCAGTCGCTCTCGGGTGACAGCAACCGCCTCAAGCTCGAGGTCGGCAAATTCCTCGACGCCGTCCGCGCGGCCTGACGGCGGCCGAATCTCTGACCATCGAACAATGCCCGGTCGAAAGGCCGGGCATTTTTCTTTGCCTGGATGCGGTGCTCAGTAGTTCCACTGTATGTGTGATTAACGAACCGTAGTTCCGCGCGCGGTAACCTGCTGTGGCGCGACGCGACCACCCGCACAGAATCGCGAAATCCATTCCAAACGAGGCACCGGATGATGTTCCTGGCGAGATTCCGCATTCTCACGAAGATATTGGCGATTGTGGGCGGTCTCTCGATTATCGCCGGGATGCTCGCCTATCTCGGGATCTCCTCGTTGAAATCGCTCAGCGAACGCGGCGTCATCACTGCGCGCGCTGCGGAACGCGCGTTGCTGTCGGCTGAGGCCAACCAGAACGTGCTCGCGATCAATCGCGCCGAATTCCGCAGCGCGCTCGATCCGCGCGACGAGAACCGGCTTGCGGCACGATCGCTGATCGATGAGCAGTTCAAGTCGCTCGAGGAGCGCCTCGCCACGATCAGCAAGACGCAGGACCCGCAAACCATCGCGCTGCTGCCCGGCGTGCGATCGGCGCTGTCGGCCTATCGGGCCCAGCTGAAGCAGACACTTGACGCGGTCGAGAGCGCGAAGGCGGCCGACCTGACCCAGTCCGCCGAGAAACTGCGCGATGTCGCGATGAAGAGCCGCGCGGCCGCGGAAGAGCTTCAGGCCAGGGTTCGGGCCGTCGCTGACCGCCAGGACGAGCGGGTCAGGGACAACGTCAAGGCCAATGAGCAGGAATACGTATCGACCTCGGAGCTGTTGATCCTGCTTGCTGCTTCTGGGGTCTTGCTCGGGTTGCTGTTCGGCTTCGTCGTTGGGCAGTACGGTGTCGCCAAGCCGATCCGTGCCGTCGTCGCGATGCTGCAGCAGATTGCCAATGGCCAATATGACATCCCGGTGCACGGCACCCATCGCCGCGATGAGGTCGGCGACGTCGCCAAGACCGCGCTTGTGTTCAAGGACAACGGCCTTGCCAAGGTCCGGATGGAGCGCGAGCAGAAGGAAATCGAAGCGCGCGCCGCCGCACAGCGCCGCATCGACATGCTGCAGCTGGCCGATGGGTTTGAGCGCGCGGTCGGTGAGATCGTCGAGACCGTCGCATCCGCCTCGACCGAGCTCGAAGCGTCGGCGACCACGCTGACCTCGACCGCCGAGCGTTCGCAAAACCTTGCCACCACCGTCGCCGCTGCCTCGGAGGAGGCCACCACCAACGTCCAGTCGGTAGCGTCCGCAACCGAGGAACTGTCATCTTCGGTCAACGAGATCAGCCGGCAGGTGCAGGAGTCTGCCCGGATGGCGGGCGATGCTGTCAACCAGGCCCGTGCGACCAACGACCGGGTCGGGGAGTTGTCGAAGGCTGCCGCCCGGATCGGCGACGTGGTCGAACTGATCAACACCATCGCCGGCCAGACCAATCTGCTGGCGCTGAACGCCACCATCGAGGCGGCGCGCGCCGGCGAGGCCGGACGTGGCTTCGCGGTGGTGGCCTCGGAGGTGAAGGCACTCGCGGAGCAGACCGCAAAGGCGACCGGTGAGATCGGCCAGCAGGTTTCCGGCATCCAGGCTGCGACCGAAGACTCCGTGACCGCGATCCGCGCCATCGGCTCGACCATCGAGCGGCTGTCGGAGATCTCGTCCGCCATTGCCGCCGCGATCGAGGAGCAGGGCGCGGCGACGCAAGAAATATCGCGAAACGTGCAGCAGGCGGCGCAGGGCACCCAGCAGGTCTCGGCCAACATTACCGACGTGCAGCACGGCGCCAATGAGACCGGCTCGGCGTCGACCCAGGTGCTCTCGGCGGCGCAGTTGCTCTCGGGCGACAGCAGCCGCCTCAAGCTCGAAGTCGGCAAGTTCCTCAACGCCGTCCGCGCCGCCTGATCGGGCGCCGCCGGTTCGGCCATACAGACATCGTTGTCGGGGCAACCGATCCCGGCGTGGCGAGCCGGCCGGCTCACCACGCTCTACATTTTCGCAGAGCAGCGATGCGCTAGCCTCGTGACGGCCGAAACGGCGTGCTCGGCCAGCGCATATTCGCAGCAGAGCCGTCTCTTTTTTGACGATGATACGAGCGCGATCGGCGGCACTGCGTCCGGCGTACCCGATCGGAGTGCACGGCTTCACGTACTATGCCAAGGAAGTGAAGGCCGCCGCGGCTCCGCCGGTTGGCGTTTTGCCCGTCATCGGGTAAATCGGCCGCTGCGGAACGGCTTTTGCAATGTCGATTCCTCTGCCCGGGGCGGGCTTCATTTCGGGAATGCTGCTTTTATGATCGCACTGGTCCGTATCGCGCTGAGCCGGCCATATACTTTCGTCGTGCTCGCGATCCTGCTCTTGATCATCGGACCGCTGGCGGCGCTGCGCACGCCGACCGACATCTTTCCCGACATCCGTATCCCCGTGATCGGCGTGGTCTGGCAGTACACCGGTCTGCCGCCCGACCAGATGGCCGGCCGTATTACTTCGCCGTTCCAGCGCGCGTTGACCACGACGGTCAACGACATCGAGCACATCACCGCCAACTCGTATAACGGGTTCGGCATCATCAAGATCTTCTTCCAGCCCAATGTCGACATCCGTACCGCCAACGCGCAAGTCACCGCGATTTCGCAGACCCTGCTCAAGCAGATGCCGCCGGGCGCGACGCCGCCGCTGATCCTGAACTACAGCGCCTCGACGGTTCCGATCATCCAGGTCGCATTGTCGGGCGAAGGCCTGACCGAGCAGAACCTCGCCGACATCGGCATCAACCAGCTGCGCACGCCGCTGGTCACGGTGCCCGGCGCCGCGATCCCGTATCCGTTCGGCGGCAAGCAGCGCCAGGTCCAGATCGATCTCAATTCGACCGCGCTGCAGGCGCGCGGCCTGTCCGGCCAGGACGTCGCTAACACGCTCGCGGCACAAAACCTGATCACGCCGGTCGGCACGCAGAAGATCGGCAATTTCGAATACACCGTAAACCTGAACAACTCGCCGCTCCGGATGGAGGAACTCGGCGATCTGCCGATCAAGCAGGTCAACGGCGCAATGGTCTATGTGCGTGACGTCGCCACCGTCCGCGACGGCAACCCGCCGCAGACCAACATCGTCCATGTCGACGGCAACCGTTCGGTGCTGATGATGGTGCTGAAGGCCGGCGCCACCTCGACGCTCGATATCATCTCCGGCATCAAGCAGAAGGTGATCGACGTCAAGGACCAGATGCCGGACGCGCTGAAGATCGGCTTCATCGGCGATCAGTCGGTGTTCGTCCGCGGCGCGATCACCGGCGTCGCCTTCGAGGGCGTGATCGCGGCGCTGCTCACCAGCGTGATGATCCTGTTGTTCCTCGGCAGCTGGCGCTCGACCGTCATCATCGCGGTGTCGATCCCGCTGTCGGTGCTCGGGGCCATCATCATGCTGTCCCTGATCGGCGAGACGCTGAACATCATGACGCTCGGCGGCCTTGCGCTCGCGGTCGGCATCCTGGTCGACGACGCCACGGTGACGATCGAGAACATCAACTACCATCTCGAGCAGGGCAAGCCGGTCGAGCAATCGATCCTCGACGGCGCCAACCAGATCGTGACGCCGGCCTTCGTCTCGCTGCTCTGTATCTGCATCGTGTTCGTGCCGATGTTCTTCCTGACCGGCGTGGCGCGCTTCCTGTTCGTGCCGATGGCCGAAGCTGTCATGTTCGCGATGATCTGGTCGTTCATCCTGTCGCGCACCTTGGTGCCGACCATGGCGAACTATTTGCTGCAGGCGCATGTCCATCACGACGGCGCGCCGCCGAAGTCGCGCAATCCGCTGGTCTGGTTCCAGCGCGGCTTCGAGGCGCGGTTCGAGCGCATCCGCGGCGGCTATCGCGGGTTGCTCGAGATGGCGCTCGGCCACCGCAAGGTGTTCGTCGGCGGCTTCCTCGCGGTCGTCGCCGCGTCGTTCGTGCTGGTGCCGTTCCTGGGGCGCAACTTCTTTCCGTCGGTCGACGCCGGCAACATCCTGATGCATGTCCGCACCCAGGTCGGCACCCGCGTCGAGGAGACCGCCAACCAGCTCGCCGACATCCAGAAGGCGATCCGCAAGCTGGTCCCCGGCGAGATCGAGACCATGACCGACAACATCGGCATGCCGATCTCCGGCATCAACATGACCTACAACAACACCGGCGTGATTGGTCCGCAGGACGGCGACATCCAGATCCGCCTGAAGGAAGGCCACAAGCCGACCGAGCAGCATGTCCGCACGCTGCGTGAGCAGTTGCCGCGGCTGTTCCCGGGCACCAGCTTCGCGTTCCTGCCGGCCGACATCGTCAGCCAGATCCTGAACTTCGGCGCGCCGGCGCCGATCGACCTGCAGATCCGCGGCGCCAACCTCGACGCCAACTTCGCCTACGCCAACAAGCTATTGGCGAAGATCAAGCGCATCCCCGGCATCGCCGACGCGCGGATCCAGCAGTCGCCGAACAATCCGACCTTCAACATCGATGTCGACCGCACCCGTGCGCAATATGTCGGCCTGACCGAGCGCGACGTCACCAACTCGCTGGTCGTCAACCTCGCCGGCTCCTCGCAGGTCGCGCCGACCTACTATCTCAATCCCGATAACGGCGTGTCCTATTCGATCGTGATGCAAACGCCGCAATATCAGATCGACTCGCTGAGCGCGCTGCAGACGCTGCCGATCACCGCGACCGGCAACACCCAGGCGCCGATCCTCGGCGGCATCGCCGACATCAAGCGCGCGACCTCGAGCGCGGTGGTGTCGCAATACGACATCCAGTCGCTGGTGCAGATCTACGCCACGACGCAAGGCCGCGATCTCGGCGGCGTCGCAACCGACGTGCGCCAGCTGATCGCCGACACCGCCAAGGAAGTGCCGAAGGGCTCTTCGGTCGTGCTGCTCGGTCAGGTGCAGACCATGAACTCGGCCTTCACCGGCCTGCTGTTCGGCCTGCTCGGCGCGGTCGTCTTGATCTACTTCCTGATTGTGGTGAACTTCCAGTCCTGGTCGGATCCGTTCGTGATCATCACGGCGCTGCCCGCAGCACTTGCCGGCATCGTCTGGATGCTGTTCACGACCCAGACCACGCTGTCGGTTCCGGCGCTCACGGGCGCCATCATGTGCATGGGCGTCGCGACCGCCAACAGCGTGCTCGTGATCAGCTTTGCCCGCGAGCGCTATGAGGAACTCGGCGATCCCGTCGCGGCCGCGCTGGAAGCCGGATTTGTCCGCTTCCGCCCGGTTCTGATGACCGCGCTCGCCATGATCATCGGCATGGCGCCGATGGCGCTGGGGCTCGGCGAGGGCGGCGAGCAGAACGCGCCGCTGGGCCGCGCCGTGATCGGCGGCCTGATCTTTGCAACCTTCGCGACGCTGATGTTTGTTCCCGTGGTATTCAGTATGGTACACAAGAAGCAAGGCGCCAAAGCCGCCGCCTCATCGGAGATTCCGCATGCCGCCCACTGAACAGCGCCCACCGGTGTCTCGCCGGAAATTGGGCATATTCGGCGTGGTCGCACTGGTCGGCGCGGGGCTGATCGTCGGCACCGGAATCCGCGCCCGCGAGGAGCAGGACACAAGGCTGAAGGAATGGACCGACGACCAGGCCATTCCGACCGTCGCCGTGGCGCTGCCGAATGCCAAGGCGCTGAGCCCCACGATCGACCTGCCGGGTCGGCTCGAGGCCTATTCCCGTGCGCCGATCTTCGCCCGGGTGTCCGGCTATCTCAAGAACTGGGACGCCGACATCGGCGCCCGCGTCAAGGCCGGCCAGGTGATCGCCGAGATCGAGGCGCCCGACCTTGATCAGCAATTGCTGCAGGCGCGCGCCGATCTCGCCAGCGCCCAGGCCTCGGCCAAGCTTTCAGAGGCCACGCTGACCCGGCGCAAGACGCTGGTCGCCTCGAACTTCGTCTCCGCCCAGGAGATCGACGAGCGCACCGCCGACCTCTCCAACAAGAACGGTGCGGTCAGGTCCGGCCAGGCCAATGTCGAGCGGCTGGAAGCGCTCGCCGGTTACAAGAAGATCACGGCGCCGTTCGACGGCGTGGTGACCTCGCGCGACACCGACGTCGGCGCGCTGATCAACGCCGGTGGCAACTCGGGTCCCGCGATGTTCACGATCTCGGACATCACCAAGCTGCGCGTCTACGTCAACGTGCCGCAGAACTACGTTCCGGCGATCAAGATCGGCGCCAAGGCCTCCTTGGTGATGCCGGATTACCCGAACCGCACGTTCCAGGCGACAGTGGAAGCCTCCTCGCAGGCGGTCGATGTCGCCTCCGGCACCACGCGGATGCAACTCGGGCTCGACAACTCCTCCGGCGAGCTGATGCCGGGCAGCTATGCCAGCGTGAAGCTCAATTTGCAGCGCGAGGCCGCGCCGCTCAGCATTCCGGCCAGCGCGCTGATCTTCAACGGCAACGGCCTGCGGGTCGCCACCGTCAACCCTGATGACAAGGTGCTGTTCAAGACCGTGAAGATCGGTCGTGACCTCGGCAAGGAGATCGAGATCGCCTCGGGCCTCGCCCCCGACGACCGCATCATCACCGCCCCGCCGGATGGCCTCGCCGACGGCGATCATGTCCGCGTCACCGGCGTCGGCGCCAAGGGCAAGCCGACGACCGCGTCGGAAAAGCAGGATGTGAAGGGGTAGGGCGTAGCCCCGCTCATCACGTTATGCCCGGGCTTGACCCGGGCATCCACGACTTCCTTTTGCTCCGCCAAGACGTGGATGGCCGGGTCAAGCCCGGGCATGACGGTATTGGTGGTTCAAGCTACCCGCCATTCCCGCACGCCGTCGCCGGCGGTGACGATGTCGCCCGTGGTGCCGACCGGCGTGCGGTCGAGGTTCTGCAGATAGGTCAACGTCGCCGTGTCGCTTGCCGGGATGCGGCCGAGCGTGCGCCTTCCGTCCTCGGTGCGCAGCATGGTGACGCCATGCTCGACCTCGCCATTGGCGCGATAGATCACGGTGAAGGCCTCGACCTTACCTTTCCCTGTCGCCTCCGCAGTGAAATCAGGCACGTTGCGACGGTGGCGATCGGCCTCCGTCTGCACGCTGGTCTCCTGCTTGAGTGCCGCCGTCGGCGCGGCGCGCGACAGCACGAGGCCATGGTGCTTGGTGACGAAGCCGCCCTGGCCATAGAGCAGGCCGAGTGTGCCGCCGCTGCGCAGCTTGCGCACCATCGCGCAGGCCGAATGCGTCATGTAGGTGTTCAGCGGCGCGCCGAAGAACGTCAGACCGCCGGTCACGGTCGGCTGCACGTCGACGCCCAAGCCGAGCGTCCGGCGCGCCATCTTCGGCACGCAGGGGAAGCAGCTATAGAGCTCGATCGCGTCGAACTTCCTGCCGTCGCCGCCGACGAGGTCCATCACCGCCTTCAGCACCGCATTCTGCGCGTGGCTCTCGACGAACTGGTCGCGGATCAGATAGTCGCGCGGCTCTTCGGCCGAGGCGCCCCCGAGCGGATAGATCAGTTTGTCCTCGGGCACGCCGGCGGCGCGCGCTTTCGCCAGGCTGGTCAGGATCAGCGCGCCGCCCATGTTCACCGTCGGGTTCGCCACCATCAGTTTTGTATACGGCCAGGCGATCATCCGGTTATCGGGCGTCGCAGTCGTGATCTGCTCGCCGCTGAAGCGCTTCTTGAGCCAGGAGTTCGGATTGTCGGCGGCGACGCGCGCATAAGTCGACCACAACTCGCCGGACTCGTTCAGCGCCTCGCGCGGCGTCTGACCCCAATGCGCTGAGGTCGCGGACTCATAGAGCGGATAGACCGTGATCGGCCGGAACACGCCGAGCGCAACCGCAAGCGGCTTCTGGAATGCGGCGCCGCGCTTCGGCTCCTCCACGTCGTGCGCGAACGGCGTCCACGGCAATTCGACGCCGGCGCGCTGCGCCTTGGTCGCGGTCGACTGCGCCTCCGCGCCGCAGACCGCGGCGACGCTGCATTCGCCGCGCGCGATGCGCTGCGCCGCCTCGTGCAGATAACGGATCGGGCTCTCGCCGCCGACCGGGCCGTAGTAGAGATGCGCCGGCGCAATGCCGAGTCGTTGCGCCAGCTGCTTCTCGGGATCGCGGTAGCGCCAGCTCAGGAAGTTGACGACGTCGAGCGACTGCACATCGGAGAGCAGCTTTGCGCCGCTGTCGGCCTCGGCGCGCTTCAGCGCCTCTTCCAGCAGGGTAAGCGGCTCGAGGCCGGCGGCGATGTCCTTGGGACGATCGACGATCTCGCCGACGCCGACGATGACGGGAATGCGGTCTTCGGGGATATGAGATGTGGTCATTTCTTCTTGCTTTGCTTTCTTTGGTACGCCGCCGCCCTTCGAGGCTCGCTGCGCTCGCTGCGGGCACACCGTCATCCTGAGGTGCGAACTCTGCGGCGCGTCAGCGCCGTTGGGCGAACCTCGAAGGATGGGCCACGTATTCTACTCCGCCACCAGCGCGTTCATGTGCTCGACGGCTTCGACGAAATCTTCCTTGAACTCCTGCACCACGGCGCCGGCGGACTTGACGCTGTCGACCAGGCCGACGCCCTGGCCGACGAAATAGCTGACGAGATCGCGCGCCTTCTCGTTGCCTGCCGCAGCCGCGCGGTCGATGGCGTTGAAGGCGTCGCGGCTGATGATGCTTTGCAGCGGCATCGGCAGCGCGCCGGGGCTGTCCGGCGAGCGGTCCCAGGCGTCGGTCCAGACCGAGCGGAGCTGCCGCGCCGGTTTGCCAGTGCGGCCCTTCGAGCGGATGGCATCGCGCGAGGATGCCGCGATCATCTTCTCGCGGAAGATCTCCGAGGTCTCCGACTCCACTGTCGCAAGCCAAATCGAGCCGGTCCAGGCGCCGGCCGCGCCCATCGCCATACAGGCCGCCATCTGGCTGCCGGTCATGATGCCGCCGGCAGCGAGCACCGGCACGTCGCGAATCTTCCTGACCGCCTTGATCACCTCGGGCACCAGCACCAAGGTCGAGACCTCGCCGCAGTGGCCGCCGGCCTCGGTGCCCTGCGCAACCAGAATGTCGACGCCGGCCGCGACCTGACGCAGTGCATGTTCTTTGGAGCCGACCAGCGCCGCCACCGGCACGCCGTGCTTGCGGCCCATCTCGATCATCGCCTTCGGCGGCACGCCGAGCGCGTTCGCGATCAGCCGGATCGGATGGCGGAACGAGACCTCGAGCAATTGCAGCGCGGTCTCGGCATCGAACGGCTGCGGCTGGTTGTCGGCGACACTCTGCGTCGTGAGCTCGATGTTGTATTTCTTGAGGAGATTGCGGGTGAAATCGCGATGCTCCTGGGAGACGCGTTTTTCAAGGCTCTTCCAGGTGACGTTCTTCTCACCCGCGGTCGAGATGTTTTCGGGGATCAGCACGTCGATGCCGTAGGGCTTGCCGTCGACGTGATCGTCGATCCATTTCAATTCCTGCTCCAGCGTCTCCGGCAGATACCGGGTCGCGCCGAATACGCCGAAGCCGCCGGCGCGGCTGACCGCCGCCACCACGTCGCGGCAATGGCTGAAAGCGAGCAGGGGGAATTCAATTCCCAGCATGTCGCAGATCGGTGATTTCATGGGTCGGTTTTCTCCCGGCAGCCGTTTTTTGTGCTTGTTGGCATCAGGCTTCCGCGACGCTAGCGCATCATGGATGGTCAAGCCAAGCTGGTTTCCACTACGGCGATCTTGCGTGCAGGCGCTGCTCTGGCAGCATCCCTCGCGATGCATTCCGCAAGGTAGAAAATGCGAGAGTACGGGCTGGGCAAAGCCGAGCGCGCCCACCATCTAGTGCGAGCATGCGGATGGGCACGACGGTCGCCGGCCCAGCCTTTGGAAAAACGTAAACCGGGAGCCAACGACGTGACTGACACCTCTGCCTACGAGCCGCCGAAAGTCTGGACCTGGAACAAGGAGAGCGGCGGGCGCTTCGCCAGCATCAACCGGCCGATCGCCGGCCCCACCCATGACAAGGAATTGCCGGTCGGCCGTCATCCGCTGCAACTCTACTCGCTGGCGACGCCGAACGGCGTCAAGGTCACCGTGATGCTGGAGGAGCTGCTGGCGGCGGGTCACAAGGGCGCAGAATACGACGCCTGGCTGATCAAGATCGACGGCAACCAGTTCGGTAGCGGCTTCGTTGCGGTCAATCCGAATTCGAAGATTCCGGCACTGATGGACCGCAGCGGACCGGAGCCGATCAGGGTATTCGAGTCGGGCTCGATCCTGGTCTATCTCGCGGAAAAGTTCGGCGCGTTCCTGCCGACCGAGGTCAAGAGCCGCGCCGAAACCTTCTCCTGGCTGTTCTGGCAGATGGGCTCGGCGCCCTATCTCGGCGGCGGCTTCGGGCATTTCTATGCCTATGCGCCGACCAAGATCGAATACGCCATCGATCGCTTTGCGATGGAGGTCAAGCGCCAGCTCGACGTGCTCGACCGCCGCCTCGCCGACAACGAATATCTTGCGGGCGACGTCTACACCATCGCCGACATGGCGGTGTGGCCGTGGTACGGCAGCCTCGCCAAGGGCCTGCTCTACGGCGGCGGTGAATTCCTCTCGGTGCAGGATTACAAAAACGTGCAGCGCTGGACCGACGCAATCGCGGCACGGCCCGCGGTGAAGCGCGGCCGCATGGTCAACCGCACCTGGGGCGAGCCGTCGAGCCAGCTCCACGAGCGGCATGACGCCAGCGATTTCGAGACCAGGACGCAGGACAAGATCGGCGAGCAGGCGGCGTCGTAATTTGCGTAGCTGCGTAGGGCGGATTAGCCGAAGGCGTAATCCGCCATCATGCGCGGACGGGTCGGCGGGTTACGCCTTCGGCTAACCCGCCCTACGCGTCCGTGCTTCACCCGAGTAGATCGTCGTACTCCGGATGCTTCTTCATGAAGCCCTGGATGAATTCGCATTTCACGACGAGCTTGATGTTCTGCGCGCGGACGGCGTCGAGCGTCGCGCGGGCGAGTATTGAGCCGATGCCGCGGCCGCCGAGCTCCGCCGGCACCTCGGTGTGAACCAGCGTGATCGTATCCGGCGTCTTGCGGTAGACCACGAAGGCGGTGGCGCCATCGACGGCGAGTTCGAACCGGCTCTGTGCCGGGTTGTCGTGGAATGCTTCGCTCATTGTCTTGTCCTATTTCTTCTTTGCGCCCTCGGCCGCGGGAAACACCACGCGGTCGTCGGTGCGGCAGTAGCGGTCGGCGAACATGCGGCCGATCGGGTGGTAGCGCTCCATATGGACGCGCATCGCTTCACGATCCCACAATTCGTCGCGGATGTGGAAGTGGATGCCTTCGCCCATGATCAGCTGGCGGTCGCCGTTGACGTCGATCAGCTTCCAGGTCTTGCACTCCATCGCGAACGGCGCGTCGGCAAGCCGGGGCACCGCGATCCTGCTGGAGGGCGCGAGCTTCAGGCCGAGATAGTCGGGCTCGCCGATCTCGGGCGGGAAATCGCCCGAAGTCTCGTGCATCGCACGCGCCAGCGGCTCGTCGGTGAGGTTGACCACGAACTCGCCCAGGCGCTGGATATTGACCAGCGTGTCCTTCTCGCGACCGTCCGGCCTTCGGTTGACCGCGAACATGCAGAGCGGCGGGTCCTCGCAGAACACGTTGAAGAACGAGAACGGCGCCGCGTTGACCACGCCGTCCGCGCCCAGGCTCGTCACCCAGGCGATCGGCCGCGGCAGCACGAAGGAGGTCAGCACCTTGTAGCGTTCGCGCTGGCTGAGGTCGCTTGGGGAATATTCCATGGGGTGTCCGAAAACGTGGGGCGGGCTAGCGAAGCGTAACCCGCCGCGAGCGGACAAGAAGGCAAAAGGCGGGTTACGCTTGCGCTAACCCGCCCTTCCGCTTGTTCGCCTCCCCGCACGCGGGGAGGAGACGACAAGCTTACGTCATGCTCAGTTCGTGGCGGCCGACCACCATCCAGTGCACCTCGTCCGGACCGTCGGCGAAGCGCAGATGGCGGACGTCCTGGTACATTTCGCCGAGCGGGGACCATTGCGAGATGCCGGTGGCGCCGTGCATCTGGATTGCCTGGTCGATCACCTTGCAGGCGCGCTCGGGCACCATGGCCTTGACCATCGAGACCCAGACGCGGGCTTCCTTGTTGCCGAGCACGTCCATCGCCTTGGCCGCCTTCAACACCATCAGGCGCATCGCTTCGATCTCGCAGCGCGCCTGGGCGATGATCTGCATGTTGCCGCCGAGATGGGCGATCTTTTTGCCGAACGCTTCGCGGGTGAGGCCGCGCTGCACCATCATGTCGAGCGCCTTCTCGGCCTTGCCGATGGTGCGCATGCAGTGATGGATGCGGCCCGGTCCGAGCCGGACCTGCGAAATCTCGAAGCCGCGGCCTTCGCCGAGCAGCATGTTCTCCTTCGGCACCTTCACATTGTTGAAGCGCAGATGCATGTGGCCGCGCGGCGCGTGATCATGGCCGAACACGTGCATCGGGCCCAGGATCTCGACGCCGGGGGTGTCGATCGGCACCAGGATCTGCGACTGCTGCTTGCTCGGCGCCGCGTCCGGATTGGTCTTCACCATCACGATCATGATCTTGCAGCGCGGGTCGCCGGCGCCCGAGATGTAATACTTCTCGCCGTTGATCACCCACTCGTCGCCGACCAGCTTTGCGGTGGTCGAGATGTTCTTGGCGTCGGAGGAGGCGACGTTCGGCTCGGTCATCGCATAGGCCGAGCGGATCTCGCCGTTGAGCAGCGGCTTCAGCCACCTCTCCTTCTGCGCCTTGGTGCCGACGCGCTCCAGCACTTCCATGTTGCCGGTGTCGGGCGCCGAGCAGTTCATCGTCTCGGAGGCCAGCGGGCTCTTGCCGAGCTCGGCGGCGATATAGGCGTAGTCGAGGTTGTTGAGGCCGTCGCCGGTTTCGGCGTCGGGCAGGAAGAAGTTCCAGAGACCGACCTCCTTCGCCTTGTCCTTGGCCTTCTGCAGGATCGCGAGCTGTTGGTCCGTGAAGCTCCAGCGGTCGGTCTTCTTCTCGCCGGCGCGATAGAACTCGACCGACATCGGGTCGACCGTGTCGCGGATGAACTGCTTCACATGGTCGTAGAGCGGGCGGACCTTCTCCGACATGCGGAGGTCGTTGAGCTCGTCGCCCGGATTGAGCGTGTAGTTCGTCGTGCGCGGCACATAGGCATGCTTCATTGTCGTTTCTCCCGTCGCGAAGGCGCGTTTCGCGGCGGACAATAAACGCGTGCGGCGCGAAGCGCGAGTACCGATTTTCCGATCATCTCTACCGCATCGCGGAATATCGCGACGGCGTTTCAAACGTTGTTTGAACGCCGCCGCGTACAGCGTGAAAGAGTCAGCGCACGCCGGCTAGGTCATCCGGTGCATGGCGCAGATCTTGTTGCCGTCGAGGTCACGCAAATAGGCGAGGTAGAGCTTGATGCCGTTACCCTCGCGCACGCCCGGCGGGTCCTCGCAGGTCTTGCCGCCATTGGCGATGCCGGCCGCGTGCCAGGCGTGGACCTGCTCCGGCGAAGAGCAGGCGAAGCCGATCGTGCCGCCATTGGCGTGGGTCGCCGGTTCGCCGTTGATCGGTTTGGAAACCATGAAAATGCCGGCCTTGGTGAGATACATGATGCGGTGACCGTCGACCCGGGCCGGCCGGACATCGAGCGTGCCCAGCAGCGCATCATAAAACGCCTTGGTCTTGTCCAGATCGTTGGTGCCAACCATCACGTGTGAAAACATCTGAAATATCCTCCCTGTCGTTGACCAAAGCCGCTTTGTCGCGTGCTTGCCGCTCGAACGCTTAGCAGCAGTTTTGCCGCGACGGAAGCGACGCTGCGTCGCGCCGCGCACTCTCCTTTCGTCATTCCGGGGCGTGCGAAGCACGAGCCCGGAATCCATTCATCCACCTTTTGCTCGGGGCCCATGGGTGCGATCGGCACCCGGCATTCCCTGCGCCCTCTGTTCAATCAGAGGAGCAAGTTAACGCAAGACTCGAACGCGCCAGCGCCGCGAGGATGCGGATTATGATTCAATCTGGCACCACATATTCGATGTCGTCCCGGGCAAGCCAACGGGTCGGCGCGAAGCGCCGCCCGATGACAGGCTCCGCGCGACCCGGGACCCATAACTACCGTTGCTCATTGCGTTACGACGCTGTGGCCAGCTTGCTTCAACAACGGCGTCCTGTGGTTATCGGTCCCTGCATTCGCAGGGACGACACCGGTGATGCGGCAAGAGTCAGGCTAGAACGCGGTGTACCCGCCGTCGATCACGAAGCAATCCGCCGTATGATAGGACGACGCCTTGCTCATGAGGTAGACGGCGATGCCGCCGAAATCGCTCGGCTCGCCGAAGCGGCGTACCGGGATGCGCGGCATCACATTGGCGACGAACTTGTCGTTGGCCATGATGCCGGCGGTCATGTCGCTCTTGATCCAGCCGGGCAGGATTGCATTCGCGGTGACGCCGTGGCGGGCGAGCTCGACGCCGAGCGCGCGGCACAGCGCGTTCAGCGCGGCCTTGGTGCCGGCATAGTGCTCGTTGCGCGCGGTGCCGAACAGCGAGGCGAGGCTCGAGGTCGCGACCAGCCGGCCGAACTTGTCGCCGGCCTCGGCGCGCTCGGTCATGTGGCGTGCCGCAGCCTGGAATACGTGAAACACGCCGTCGAGATTGGTCGCGAACATCCTGCGCCATTCCTCCTCGGTACGGTCGATGAAGGAGCGGCGTCCGCCGCCGCCGATGCCGGCATTGGCGAAGCAGCCGTCGACGCGGCCGAAGGTGTCGAGCGTCGCCTTCATCGCGGTCTTGACCGAGCCGGGATCGGTGACGTCGCAGAATTGGGTTGCGACCTTGCCGGGCGCGGCCTTCATCGAGGCCGCGGCGTTGGCGTTTTTTTCCGCGTTGCGGCCCCAGATCGCGACGTTGCAGCCGGCGGCGTTCAACGCCTGCGCGATGCCGAGGCCGATACCGCCATTGCCGCCGGTGATGACAGCGACGCGGCCGGTGAGATCGAAGATGCCACTCATTGGGGTTTCCATTTGGTTTGGTGCGCGCTAATCACGCGTTCACGGATGGGCTTGCCGCCGACCATGGACAAGCCCGGCACAAAAATCAAATATGGGTCGAAGCATCGACCTACCGCGGTACCAACCGCCGCGACAACGTAAAGAGGAAACCATGCAGTTCAAGCACGTCACGCTCGACTTCGACGGATCGGTCGCGATCCTCAAACTCGACCATCAGGAAGTCATGAACGCGGTCTCGATCGACATGCTGGGCGGCCTTGCCGAGGCGCTCGATGCGATCGACGACAGGCGCGACGAGGTGCGCTGCCTGGTGATCACGGGCGCGGGCAGGGCCTTCTGCACCGGCGCTAATCTGCAGGGCCGCAACCAGCAGCAGAAGCCCGGCAAGAGCAACGCCGGCGCGGCGCTGGAGACCGCGTTCCACCCGTTCCTGCGCCGATTGCGTAAGCTGCACTGTCCGATCGTGACGGCGGTGAACGGCCCGGCCGCCGGCGCCGGCATGAGCTTCGCATTGATGGGCGACCTCATTCTGTGCGCGCGCTCGTCCTATTTCCTGCAGGCGTTCCGCCGCATCGGCCTGGTGCCGGATTGCGGCTCGACCTGGCTGCTGCCGCGGCTGATCGGCAAGGCGCGCTCGGTCGAGCTGTCGCTGCTCGGCGAGCGGCTGCCGGCCGAGAAGGCGCTGGAATGGGGCCTCGTCAACCGCGTCTATGACGACGGCGCGCTGATGGAGGAGACCATGAAGCTGGCGCACGATCTGGCCAATGGCCCGACGGTCGCGCTGTCGCTGATCAGAAAACTGTATTGGGACAGCCCGGAGAATTCGTTCGAGGAGCAGCTCAACCAGGAATTCGAGTCGCAGCGGATCGCGGGTGGTGCCGAGGATTTCAAGGAAGGTGTCACCGCGTTCCTCGAGAAGCGGCCGGCGAAGTTCAAGGGCAAATGATCGAGACCGAGCTCACCCGCTGCGTCGCCTCGTTTCATCCTGGCGCGACCGGCGTCACCGGCGCCGCAAAACTATCCGGCGGCGCCAGCCAGGAGACCTGGACGTTCGACATCGTGCACCCGAACGGCAATGTCGGCGCGATCCTGCGCCGCGCGCCGCCGGGCTACGGTGCCGCGCCCGGCCGCGCCGCCGGCCTAGATGCCGAGGCGACGCTGATGCAGCTCGCGCATGACGCGGGCCTGCCGTCGCCGAAGGTGATGCATGTCTTGAGCCCGGAGGACGGCCTCGGCCGCGGCTTCATCATGGCGCGGGTCGAAGGCGAGACCATCGCGCGCAAGATTTTGCGCGACGAGGAATTTGCCAAGGCGCGGCCGATCCTGGCCCGCCAGCTCGGCCGCGTCATCGCCGGCATTCATGGCCTGCCACAGGCAAAACTGCCGCAGCTGCGCAGCCTGACGGCGACCAAGGAGATCGAGGATCTCGCCCGTGAATATCACAGCTTCAACTGGCCGCGGCCGGTGTTCGAACTGGCGCTGCGCTGGCTGCGCGATCACGATCCCGGTCCGTCGTCCGAGGTGACGCTGGTGCACGGCGATTTCCGTCACGGCAATCTGATCGTCGGCCCCGACGGGGTGCGCGCGGTGCTCGACTGGGAGCTCGCGCATACCGGCGATCCGATGGAGGATCTCGGCTGGATCTGCGTCAATTCGTGGCGCTTCGGCGAGATCGACAAGCCGGTCGGCGGCTTCGGCTCCCGCGAGGACCTGTTCGCGGGCTATGAAGAAGCCGGCCGCAAAGCCGACCCCGACCGCGTGATGTTCTGGGAAGTGATGGGCACGCTGCGCTGGGGCGTGATGTGCTGCGGCATGATGCAGCGCTTCCGCTCCGGCCCCGATCACTCGATGGAGCGCGCGATGATCGGGCGGCGCGCGTCGGAGACCGAGATCGATCTGCTTAGGTTACTCGTACCGAGAGGTCGTTGAGATGCAGGATGAACCGACACCCACCGAACTGATCAAGGCCGTCGCCGATTTCCTGCGCAACGAGATCGCGCCTGCAATCAAGGGGCACAATAGCTTCAAGCTGCGCGTTGGCATCAACGCGCTCGATCTGGTGACGCGGCAGCTCGCGCTCGCCCAGGCGGATGATGCGACCGAGGCCGCGCGGCTGAAGCAACTGCTCGGCGCGGACGGCACGCTGATGGAGCTCAACCGCGCGCTGTCGGAGAAGATCGCACGCGGCGAGGTCGATCTGACAACGCCGGGGCTATCGGAGCATCTCTGGCAGAGCACGATGGACAAGCTCGCCGTCGATCAGCCGAACTACGCGTCGTACAAGAGGGAGTTGGGGAATACGTAGGATGGGTAGAGAGCTTCGCTCTATCCATCCTACAAGCTGTCATTCCGGGGCGCCGCAAAGCGGCGAGCCCGGAATGACGGGTGAAGGAAGGTTGTTGCTACCGCCCCAGCCACTTCGGCGGGCGCTTCTCCGAGAACGCCTTCGGGCCCTCGATGTAATCCTGCGAAGCGGCCATCGCCTTCACCGCCGGATATTCGCGCTGCTCGGCGAGCGCCTGCTCGAGCGAGACTTCGAGGCCCTTCTGGATCGCCTGCTTGGAGGCGCGGATCGACATCGGCGAGTTCTTGGCGATGGTCTCGGCCCAGCGCTCGGCTGCGGCCAGCGCCTCGCCATGCGGCACCACCTCGTTGACGAAGCCGAGCTCGAGCCCTTCCTTGGCGCTGACATGGCGCGCGGTCAGGATCATGCCCATGGCGCGCTTCAGCCCGATCTGGCGCGGTAGCCGTTGCAGGCCGCCGGCGAGCGCCGCGAGGCCGACGCGCGGCTCGGGCAGGGCGAAGGTCGCGTTCTCCGAGGCAATGATCAGGTCGCAGGCCAGCGCGACCTCGAACCCGCCGCCCATCGCGACGCCGTTGACGGCGGCGATGATCGGCTTGTCGCAGTCGAAGCGGGTGGTGAGCCCGGCAAAGCCGCCCTTGTCCCAGCCGCGCTTGCCGCCCGCGGCCTGCCATTTCAGGTCGTTGCCGGCGCAGAACGCCTTGTCGCCGGCGCCGGTGACGATCGCGACCCACTGCTCGGGATCGGCGGAGAAGTCGTCGAACACCTTGTTGAGCTCGAAATGCGCGTCGATATGCAGCGCATTGTAAACCTCGGGCCGCGACAGCGTCACGATGGTGATGGGACCCTTGCGCGTCACCTTGGAGAATTTCAGATCCATGTTTGCTCCCGTCGATTTTCTGCGGCGAAGAATATGGCTGATATCCTACCGCCTGCGGCTCGTTCCGCGCCATCCAATTACGCAACGCGACCGCGCGCGCAAGCCTCATCGGCCTGCTTGACTTGGCCGCGTGCTTCTCACCTTAATCGGTTCGACTGCGGATGCGCGATAGCGCCTAAACGCAAAACCAGAATCAACAATATCTTCGGGAGAGACCGCCTTGGATTTCAATCTGCCGGCCGACCTGACAGCCTATCTCGCCGAGCTCGATCGCTTCATCGAACGCGAGATCAAGCCGCTGGAAGCGGCTGACGACAACATCCGCTTCTTCGATCATCGCCGCGAATGGGCGCGCACCGATTTCGACAAGGGCGGCCTGCCGCGCCGTGAATGGGAGCTCTTGCTGCGCAAGGTCAAGAACCTGGCCGACGCCGCGGGTCATCTGCGCTTCGCGATCCCGAAGCGTTACGGCGGCAAGGACGGCTCCAACCTCTGGATGGCTGTGATCCGCGAACATTTTGCCTCAAAGGGTCTCGGCCTGCACAACGATCTGCAGAATGAGCACTCGATCGTCGGCAATCTGCCCATCGTGACCATGCTCGACCGCTATGGAACCGACGAGCAGAAGGCGATGATCGACGGCTCGATCACCGGCAAGTACCGCATCACGTTCGGTCTCACGGAGCCCGAGCACGGTTCCGATGCAACGCATATGGAAACCAGGGCGGTGCCGGCGACGCGTGACAACGTCAAGGGCTGGATCATCAACGGCGAGAAGATGTGGACCACCGGCATGCATGTCGCGACCCATTGCGCGCTGTTTGCCCGCACCTCCGGCAATGACGGCGACGCGCGCGGCATCAGCTGCTTCCTGGTGCCGGCGAAATCGCCGGGTGTGAAGGTCGAAGAGTATATGTGGACCTTCAACATGCCGACCGATCATCCGCGGGTCAGCTTCACCGACGTGTTCGTGCCCGAGGATGCGCAGTTCGGCGAGGTTGGCCGCGGCCTGTCGCTGGCGCAATGCTTCGTGCATGAGAACCGCATCCGCCAGGCGGCGAGCTCGCTCGGCGCTGCGGTCTATTGCATCAACGAGAGCGTGAAGTATGCCCGCGAGCGCAAGCCGTTCGGCAAGGCGCTGGCGGAGAACCAGGCGATCCAGTGGCCGCTGGTCGAGCTCGCGACCCAGGCCGAGATGCTGCGGCTGTTGATCCGCAAGACCGCCTGGGAGATGGATCAACTGACCCAGGCGCAGGTCGAGCACACGCTGTCGGACCGAGTCTCGATGTGCAATTTCTGGGCAAACCGTCTGTGCTGCGAGGCCGCCGACCGCGCGATGCAGGTGCATGGCGGCATGGGCTATTCGCGCCACAAGCCGTTCGAGCACATCTATCGTCACCACCGCCGCTATCGCATCACCGAAGGCAGCGAGGAGATCCAGAAGCGCAAGGTGGCGGGCTTCCTGTTCGGCTACATGGGCGCCGGCAAGCATTGAGACGCCAGAGCGTTTTCGAGCGAAGTGGATACCGGTTCGCGTGAAGAAAACGCGTCAAAAATGAATCTGGAGTTCCGTTCCGATTCCTCGGAACGGAACTCCAGCCGGGGAGGTGGCACGACATGGAAGGTGGATGCACCTGCAGAAACGTCCGCTACCGCCTCACTGGCAGGCCGCTGATCGTGCACGCCTGTCACTGCACCTGGTGCCAGCGCGAGACCGGCACCGTGCATGCGCTCAACGCGATGTACGAGGCCGAGCGGGTCGAGCACATCGCAGCCGAGCCCGAGATCGTGGACACGCCGTCGGCGAGCGGCAAGGGGCAGAAGATCGCCCGCTGCCCGCGCTGCAAGGTCGCGGTCTGGAGCAATTATCCGGGCTCGGGACCGGCGGTGCGCTTCGTCCGCGTCGGCACGCTGGATGATCCGAACCAGTGCCCGCCCGATGTCCACATCTTCACGTCGTCGAAGCAGCCCTGGGTGACGTTCCCCGCTGGCGCAAAAGTGTTCGCCGAGTATTACGATAGGAGAGAGGTCTGGCCGAAAGAGGCGCAGGAGCGCTGGCGGGTCTTGCGCGAGAGGATGAAGAAGACGTGATGGACGCTTGTCTCACCAGCGTCGTCCCTGCGAAAGAAAGCAGGGACCCATAACCACAGTCGGCTATTGGTTGAACGAGATGTGGCCCCAGCGTGTTACCACCGCGAACAACGGTGGTTATGGGTCCCGGCTCGCGCTTCGCTTGGCCGGGACGACAGAGAGGGCTAGTTCACCTGCCGGTCCTTGCCCACCCAATACGGTTCACGCAGGCTTCGCCGCAGGATCTTGCCCGACGGGTTGCGCGGCAGCGCCGGGATGAAGTCGACCGATTTCGGCGTCTTGTAGCCCGCGATCCGTTCGCGGGTGAAGTTGATGATGTCGGTCGCCGTCGCGCTCTTGCCCGGCTTCATCACCACCACCGCCTTGACCGCCTCGCCCCATTTGTCGTCGGGAATGCCGATCACAGCGGCTTCCGCGACGTCAGGGTGATCGCACAGCGCGCTCTCGACTTCGGCCGGATAGATGTTCTCGCCGCCGGAGATGATCATGTCCTTGATGCGGTCGTGGATGTAGAGATAGCCGTCACGGTCCATGTAGCCGGCATCGCCGGTGCGCAGCCAGCCGTCGCTATCGATCGTGCGCGCGGTGGCCTCGGGCAGATTCCAGTAGCCGGCCATGTTGGAGCCGGAGCGGGTGGCGATCTCGCCGACTTCGCCCGGCGGCAGCGGCTTGCCGTCCGGATCGAGGATCGCAAGCTCGATGCCGGGCAGCGCCTTGCCGGCGGAACGCATGCGGTCGAGCCCCTCGATGTGATCCTCCGGCGGCAGCGCGACAATGGTGCCGGTGGTCTCGGTCATGCCGTACATCTGCACGAAGCCGCATTTGAAGACCTCGATGCACTCCTTCAGCAGCGCCGCCGGGATCGGGGAAGCGCCGTAGAGCATGTATTTCAGGCGCGAGAAGTCGACCTGCTGCGCGCGCGGCTGCCGCACCACGAACTGCATCGCGGCCGGCACCATGAACAGCTTTGTGATGCCGGACTGCTCGAAGAAGTCGAGCACCTTGGTCGGGTCGAACTCGCGGGCGATCACGCCGCGGGCGCCGTGATAGAGCCCCATCACGCCCCAGCCGGAGCCGCCGATGTGGAAGATCGGCATCGCGACCAGCGAAACGTCGTCGGTGGTCCACCGGTTCCATTCCGGCTTCTCGGCCTCGTTGCCGCTCTGCACCAGATTGAGGAAGTTGGCGTGCGACAGCATCGCGCCCTTCGGCTTGCCGGTCGTGCCCGAGGTGTAGAGCTGGATCGCGATATCCTTCGGCTCGATCGCAATGCGTGGGTCGTCGCCGCTCTGCGCGTCGCGCCAGGCGAGATAGTCGGGCCATTCCGGCGCGCCGCCCTCGGTCGTGATGATGGTGCGGACGCTCGGCAGTTTGTCCCTGATGTTGCGCGCCTGCGTAATGAACTCGGGACCGACGAACAGGATAGGAGCCTTGCAGTCCTCGACGATGAAGGCGACCTCGGGGCCTGCGAGCCGCCAGTTCACCGGCGCCATCACCACGCCGGCCTTCATCGCGCCCATCAGCAATTCAAAATAGAAGTCGCTGTTCTTGCCGAGATAGGCGATGCGCTCGCCTTTCTTGATACCCATCTCGATCAGGGCGTTGGCGACGCGGTTGGTCTTGACGTCGAATTCGGCGAAGCTGGTCTGCCGGCCCTCGAACTCATAGGCCAGCGCATCGCCGCGGCTCCTGGCGCGGTCTCGCACCATGTCGGCAAGGTTGCTCAGTTTCGGCGCGTCGGACATGTTTCCCCCGTGACGTCTTATTTTGGTTGCGCAGAGTGTGGCGGCATCCGGCAGCAAAGACAATACGGGGGAAGTGGCCGCGATGTTTCAACATCGTCGTCCCGGCGGAGGCCGGGACCCATTGCCACAAATGTTGGTTTGGCGCGACGCTGGGGCCACAGCGTGCGCCGCCGCAGAGAGCGGTGGTTATGGGTCCCGGCCTTCGCCGGGACGACAGTGGTGGTTGAGGCGCAAGCGCGGGCTTCAGCCCCGCGCCGCGCGATCCTTCTCGTTCTGCGCCTTGATCGAGTCGCGCGCCTTGGTCCAGTCGTCGTCGCTCCAGTCGCGGAGTTGGTAGAAATTGCCGCCCATCGCGAGCGCCTGCGCGCCGTCCATGGCAATGGTCTCGCCGTTGATCCAATCGCAGCCGCCGGAGATCAGGAACACGGCGAGGTTCTGCAACTCGTCCATGGTACCGACGCGGCCCATCGGGTTCATCGCCTTGGTGCGCGCGCCGGCCTCGTCGCCGGGCTTGATGCGCTTGCTCATGCCCTCGGTCGGGATCTCGCCCGGCGCGATGGTGTTGAGGCGGATGCCGTGGCGGCCCCATTCGATCGCGAGCGACATGGTCATGGCATGGATCGCCGACTTGCTCATCGCCGATGGCACCACGTAGGGCGAGCCGTTGCGCACCCAGGTCACGGTGATCGACACCACGTTGCCGCGATGCCCGCCGGCGATCCAGCGCCGGCCCACTGCGTGCGTCACATAAAACGTGCCGTGCATCACGATGTTGGCCACTGCATCAAACCCGCGCGCGGAGAGCTCTTCCGAGCGCGAGATGAAATTACCGGCGGCGTTGTTGATGAGATCGGTGAGCGGACCGCTGGTGGTCCAGATCGCCTCGATCATCTCGTCGACCGCCATCGCGTTGCGGATATCGACGCCGTGGCTGACCACGCGTCCGCCATGCTCGGCCATCAGCTCGGTGGCGGTTTCGTCGCAAACGCTCTTGCGGCGGCCGCAGATATGCACCTCAGCCCCGAGCTGCAGGAACCGCGAAGCCATGGCCTTGCCAAGGCCGGTGCCACCACCGGTTACCAGTATGCGCCGCCCGGCAAGAAGCTGATCAGAGAACATCGTTTCCTCCACGGGGGTTGTCAGTTAATTGGTCGATTGACTAAAAGCGGACAACGGCCTTTGTGTAAAGCGCCAACTCAAGGAACAAAGCGGAGGGAATGATGGAAGATCGCGTTTCGATATCGATTTCAGACGGTATCGCCGATGTCCGCCTGGTGCGGGCGGACAAGATGAACGCGCTCGATGCCGCGATGTTCGAGGCATTGGTCGCCGCAACCGACCGGCTTTCCAAGGAAAAAGGCGTTCGGGTCGTCGTGCTGTCCGGCGAGGGCCGGGCCTTCTGCGCCGGCCTCGACATGGGCCGGTTCGCCGCCATGAAGGACGGCGGTAATGGGGTACCCGGCGGCGAGAACCGTGACCTCACCATCCGCACCCACGGCAAGGCCAATTTCGCGCAGCAGGCGGTCTGGGGCTGGCGCCAGCTTCCGGTGCCCGTGATCGCCGCGGTCCATGGCGTCGCGTTCGGCGGCGGCTTCCAGCTCGCGCTCGGCGCCGACATGCGCTTCCTGTCGCCGGATGCGCGGATGTCGATCATGGAGATCAAATGGGGCCTCGTCCCCGACATGGCCGGCACGCCGATCCTCGCGAGCCTGGTACGCGACGATATCCTGCGCGAGCTCACCTACACCGGCCGCATCTTCTCGGCGCAGGAAGCCCAGAGCTATGGCCTCGCCACCCGCGTCTGCGACGATCCGCGCGCCGCCGCGCTCGAAGTCGCGCGCGAGATCGCCGGTAAGAGCCCGGATGCGATCCGTGCCGCCAAGCGGATGCTGAACAATCTGTCGGTCGATCCGGCCGCCGCGCTGCTTGCGGAATCCGTCGAGCAGCAGAAGTTGCTCGGCAGCCCGAACCAGACCGAATCCGTGCGCGCCAATCTGGAGAAGCGGGCGCCAAGGTTTGCGGATGTGGGGTGATCCTTCCGTCATTCCGGCGCGATGCGCAGCATCGAACTATGGTGCGCAATTGCGCACCAGGGAATCTCGAGATTCCGGGTCTGGTCCTTCGGACCAACCCGGAATGACCACGTAACCCGACGAGAGATCGGATCAAGACAAAATGGAAACGTCCCAACCCTTCCTCGGCATCATCAGCGGTGGTCGCCGGCGCGATCACGCTGCGGTCGCCGGGCGCACTGAACGCATTGCCAGCGGCCTGAACAAGCTCGGCGTCAAACCGGGCGACAGCGTCTGCATGCTGATGCGAAACGACATCGCCTTCATCGAGGCGGCCTATGCGGCGATGCGGCTCGGCGCCTATGGCGTGCCGATAAACTGGCACTTCAAGCCGGAGGAGATCAACTACGTGCTGACGGATTCCGGCACGCGCGTCCTGATCGGCCACACCGACATGCTGCACCCGCTGCGCGGTGCGATCCCGCCCGATGTCACCGTGCTCAGCGTGCCGACGCCGCCGGAAATCCTCGCCAACTACAAGATCAATCCCGATCATCTCGCGACGCCCGATTTCGCGATCGATTTCGAATCCTGGCTGGCGCAATTCCCGCGCTATGACGGCCCTGTGGTGCCGCAGCCGCAGAACATGATCTACACCTCGGGTACCACGGGCCATCCGAAGGGCGTGCGCCGCTTCGCGCCGACGCCGGAACAGACCGCCAATGCGGAAGCAATGCGCGGGATGATCTACGGCCTGAGGCCGGGAGCACGCGCGATCCTGCCGGGACCGCTCTACCATTCGGCGCCGAATTCCTTCGGGCTGCGTTCCGGCAAGCTGGGCGGCGCGCTGGTGCTGATGCCGCGCTTCGACGCGGAGGAATTTCTGCACCTGATCGAGCGCGAGAAGATCGACACCATCTTCATGGTGCCGACGATGTTCATCCGCCTGATGAAGCTGCCGGAGGAGGTGCGCCGGAAGTACGACATGTCGTCGCTGCGCCACATCATCCATGCCGCCGCGCCCTGTCCGCCCGACGTCAAGCGCGCCATGATCGAATGGTGGGGGCCGGTGATCTACGAATTCTACGGCTCGACCGAGTCAGGCGCCGTGACGTTCGCCACTTCCGAGGACGCGCTGAAGAAGCCCGGCACGGTCGGAAAGATCTCGCCCGGTGCCGAGCTTCGCTTCGTCGGCGACGACGGCAAGGAGGTGCCGCAGGGACAGATCGGCGAGATCTACTCGCGGATCGCGGGCAATCCCGATTTCACCTATCACAACAAGTCCGAGAAGCGCGCCGAGATCGACCGGCAGGGATTCATCACCTCGGGCGACGTCGGCTATATCGACGCCGACGGCTACGTCTTCATCTGCGACCGCAAGCGCGACATGGTAATATCAGGCGGCGTCAACATCTATCCGGCCGAGATCGAGGCCGTGCTGCATGCGGTGCCCGGCGTGCATGATTGCGCGGTGTTCGGCATTCCCGACGCCGAGTTCGGCGAGGCGCTGCTGGCGGTGGTCGAGCCGCAGCCCGGCGTGACGCTCGACATCGCCTCCGTCCGCGCCCAGCTCAAGACCGCACTCGCCGATTACAAGGTGCCCAAGCACATCGAGATCCAGACCAATTTGCCGCGGGAGGATTCCGGAAAAATCTTCAAGCGCCGGCTGCGCGATCCGTATTGGGAGCGGGCCGGGCGGAGGATCTAGGATCTAGGGCCGCAAACTCGCCGTCGTCCCGGCGAAGGCCGGGACCATAACCAAGAGTGGCAGTGTTGCGCATCGCTGTGGCCCCAGCCGGCCAACCACAGCCGACTGTGGTTCCTGCTTTCGCAGGGACGACGGCCGAGTGTGCAGCGCTTCCAAGTTCATCTTGCGCTGCGGCAAAAAAAGCGCACACTCCGGAGGAACCCGGCAGCCTCTGGAGTAGTCCGCCATGTCACCCCAGACCATGCCTTCCGAGACCGACCTCGGTGCCAGGAGTGCCGCAGAAGCCAGTCTCCTTGAGAAGGCGGCACAAGAGGAGGATGCCCGGCTCCGGAACGACATCCGGCTCCTGGGGCGCGTGCTGGGCGATACGGTGCGCGACCAGGAAGGCGCCGATGTGTTCGACCTGGTCGAGCGGATCCGCCAGACCTCGGTCCGGTTCCATCGCGACGAGGACAAGCTGGCGCGGCGGGAGCTGGAAGGCATCCTCGACGGCATGTCGATCGCCGAGACGCTGCAGATCGTCCGCGCCTTCAGCTATTTCTCCCACCTCGCCAACATTGCCGAGGACCAGAACAACATTCGCCAGATGCGCAGCCGCGGCCCCAGCGGGGCGCCGCGGCCGAGCACGCTGGAGCAGACGCTGGTCCATGCCCGCCAGGCCGGAATCAGCCCGGCCGACCTGCGCAGCTTCTTCAGGAACGCGCTGGTCAGTCCGGTCCTGACCGCGCATCCGACCGAGGTCCGCCGCAAGAGCACGATGGACCGCGAGATGGAGATCGCCGACCTGCTCGACCGCCGCGAGCGGCTGCAGATGACGCCGGAGGAGAGCGAGGCCAGCGACGAACAGCTGCGCCGCGCGGTCGTGACGTTGTGGCAGACCAACCTGCTGCGCCGGACCAAGCTCACCGTGCTCGACGAGGTCGCCAACGGCCTGTCGTTCTACGATTACACCTTCCTGCAGGAAGTCCCGCGCGTGCATTGCGCGCTGGAGGACCGCCTGAACAACGAGGGCGGCGAGGCGGGCGAACTCGCCTCGTTCCTCCGGATGGGAAGCTGGATCGGCGGCGACCGCGACGGCAATCCGTTCGTCACGGCGGAGGTGATGCGCGGCACGCTGCGGCTGCAGTCGAGCCGGGTGCTCAGCTTCTATCTCGAACAGCTGCATACGCTCGGCGCCGAGCTGTCGCTCGCGGCGCATCTCGCCGACATCTCGGACGAATTGCGGATCCTTGCCGAGCGCTCGCCGGACACCTCGCCGCATCGGAGCGGCGAGCCGTATCGTCTGGCGGTATCCGGCATCTATGCGCGGCTCGCAGCCACCGCCATGCGGCTCGAGGTCGAGACCACGCGGCCGCCGGTCGGCAAGGCCGAACCCTATGCGAGCGTGAATGAGTTCCAGGCCGATCTTGACGTGCTCAATCGCTCGCTGATCGCCAACAATTCCGGCGTGATCGCGCGTGGCCGGCTGCGGCAGTTGCGGCGCGCGGTGGATTGCTTCGGCTTCCATCTGGCGCGGCTCGACATCCGCCAGAACTCTGCAGTGCATGAACGCACCATCGCCGAGCTGCTCGACACCGCAAATCCCGGCATGTCCTATCTGGCGCTAGGCGAGGATGCACGCGTCAGCCTGCTGCTCGGCGAATTGCGCAACGCGCGGCCGCTGGCGTCGCCCTTCGTCAAATATTCCGATGAGACGCAGGGCGAGCTCGCCGTGTTCCGGGCCGCGGCCGAGGCCCACGCCAGGTTCGGTCCTGAAGTGATCCCCCAATGCATCATTTCGATGTGCAAGGGCATGTCCGACATGCTCGAGGTGGCGGTGCTGCTGAAGGAGGTCGGGCTGGTCAACCCGTCCGGCCGCAGCGCCATCAACATCGTGCCGCTGTTCGAGACCATCGAGGATCTGCAGGCCTCGAGCGGCATCATGGACCGCATGCTGGTGCTGCACGACTATCGCAAGCTGGTCGACAGTCTCGGCAGCGTGCAGGAGGTGATGCTCGGCTATTCCGACAGCAACAAGGATGGCGGCTTCGTCACCTCGGGCTGGGAACTCTACAAGGCCGAGATCGGCCTCGTCGAGGTGTTCGAACGGCACGGCGTGCGGCTGCGCTTGTTCCACGGCCGCGGCGGCTCGGTCGGCCGCGGCGGCGGCCCGAGCTATGATGCGATCATCGCGCAGCCCGGCGGTGCGGTGAACGGCCAGATACGCATCACCGAGCAGGGCGAGATCATCTCGTCGAAATATTCCAATGCCGAGGTCGGCCGCAGCAATCTGGAGATACTGGCCGCCGCGACGCTGGAAACCAGCCTGCTGCAGCCGCGGCAGAACGCGCCGCGCCCCGAATATCTCAAGGCGATGGAGGAGATTTCCGCGCTCGCGTTCAAGGCCTATCGCGGTCTCGTCTATGAGACCGAAGGCTTCGCCGACTATTTCTGGGGCTCGACCGTCATCAACGAGATCGCGACCTTGAACATCGGCAGCCGTCCGGCCTCGCGCAAGAAGACCCGCGAGATCGAGGACCTGCGCGCCATTCCGTGGGTGTTCTCCTGGGCGCAATGCCGGCTGATGCTGCCGGGCTGGTATGGCTTCGGCAGCGCGGTCGAGACCTGGATTGCCGGGCATCCCGAGCAGGGCATGCCGTTCCTGCAGGAACTCTACAGGGAATGGCCGTTCTTCCGGACGCTGCTCTCCAACATGGACATGGTGCTGGCGAAGAGCTCGATCGCGATCGCCTCGCGTTACGCCGAGCTGGTGCCAGACGTCGCGTTGCGCGAGACGATCTTTGGCCAGATCCGCCGCGAGTGGCATCTCTCGATCGAGACGCTGCTCGACATCATGGGCCACGACCGGCTGTTGCAGGGCAATCCGCTGCTGGAGCGCGGCATCCGCAACCGCTTCCCCTACCTCGACCCGCTCAATCACGTGCAGGTCGAGCTACTCAAGGAGCATCGCGCGAAGGACCCCGACGAGCAGGTGCTGCGCGGGATTCAGATCACGATCAACGGGATCTCGGCGGGGTTAAGGAACAGCGGCTAGCCACAGCGTCGTCCCGGCGAACGCCGGGACCCATAACCACGACTGGACGTGTCGTGAACGATGTGGGCCCCAGCCTTTTCCTGTAATCAACAGCGGTGGTAATGGGTCCCGGCCTGCGCCGGGACGACGGCTAGCTCAGCAGTTGTGCGCGCCTCTTGTCTCCACATAGACCGCGTAGAGCGACTGGCTTGCGGTCATGAACAGGCGGTTGCGCTTCTTGCCGCCGAAGGTGAGGTTGGCGCAGGTCTCCGGCAGCAGGATCTGGCCGATGCGCGCACCGTCCGGCGCGAACACCTGCACGCCGTCATAGCCCGGTCCGACCCAGCCGGCACCGACCCAGATGTTGCCATCGATGTCGACACGCATGCCGTCCGGGAAGCCAGACTTTCCGTCCAGCGTCATGTCGATCAGCGTGCGCGGGTTGGACAACTTGTCGCCGTTGAGGTCGTACTGCCAGACGATGTTCTTCGCGTTCGGATAATGCGTGATGCCGGTGTCGCAGACATAGACCTTCTTGTAGTCGTGGCTGAAGGCGATGCCGTTCGGCTTGAACGGTTCGTCGGCAACCTTGGTGATCTGCCCGGTCACAGCATCGATGCGGTAGACGGCCTCTTTCTGGTAGGGCTGGTTCGAGCCGGTGTTGGCACGCTGGCCCTCGTAGATCGAGATCGCGCCGTAGCCGGGATCGGTGAACCAGATCGACTTGTCGTTGGGATGCACGACCATGTCGTTCGGCCCGTTGAGCTGCTTGCCATTGGCTTGCTCGGCCAACGACGTGACGGTTCCATCGTGCTCGTAGCGCACCAGCCGCGTGCGCTCGGCCGTGATCTGGCGGCCCTCGAAATCGAAGGTCGAGCCGTTGGCCTCGTTCGACGGCTTGTGGAACTGCTCGGAGATGTGGCCGTCATCGTCGAGATAGCGCAACTGCCGGTTGGCCGGGATGTCGCTCCACACCAGATACTGGCCCTGCGCGTTCCAAGCCGGGCCTTCAGCCCAGAGGCAGCCGGTGTAGAGCCGCTTGATCGCGGTGTTGCCGACCTTGGCCTTGAAGCGCTTGTCGTCGATCACGACGATGTCGGGATCGGGATAACGCTGCGGCTCCGCGTTGCGGCCGAAGTCGCGCGCTGTAGCATCGGATGCAGCCATCGCAGTTGCAGCAAGCGCGGTTGCGCCGCGCAAGATGGTTCGACGGTCGAACGCCTTCGCGCCGTCGCTCTCGTGTTGCTTCGTGTTGTTTGGATTTGTCACGAAAGTCCTCCCAGGCTTTTTGTTATCGGGAGGACGATCATGCGCCCGCAATTCGGGCACAATGCGGGCGCGCTATGAAGAAACAACCAAAGAGTGTGCCGCCTCGGCCTCGTGCGCGATTGCGCACGGCGTTCGCCGAGGCGACTTTTTCATAAAACTGTCAGATCGGATCCCAAATTCAGATCGGATCCCAGGTGAAGACGTCGGCCGAGCGGTCGAGCTTGGCGAACGATCCCTTCAGCGCCGGCATGCCGTGCTCAGCAATGGTCTCGGGCGTCCAGCCCTCGCCGCGATGAACCGAGCGCACCGGGCGATGCTGGCCGAACAGGAAGATCTCGTTCATGCGCACGCCGAAGATCTGCCCGGTGACGTCCTTGGCGGCGTCCGAGAGCAGATAGGCGCAGACCGGCGCGATCTTCTCCGGGCCCATCTGCTTGATCTTCTCGACGCGCGCCTTCTCGGCGTCGGTCTCGGTCGGGATGGTGCCGATCATGCGGGTCCAGGCGAACGGCGACACGCAGTTCGAGCGCACGTTGAAGCGGCCCATGTCGAGCGCGATCGACTTCGACAGGCCGACGATGCCGAGCTTGGCGGCGGCGTAGTTGGCCTGGCCGTAATTGCCGATCAGGCCGGAGGTCGAGGTGAAGTGCACGAACGAGCCCGACGCCTGCTCGCGGTAGATGCGCGCCGCGGCGTGGCTGACATAGAACGAGCCCATCAGATGCACCTTGATGACGGCCTCGAAAGCTTCCACGCTCATTTTGTGGAAGATCATGTCGCGCAGGATGCCGGCATTGTTGACGACGCCGTCGAGCCGGCCGAAATGATCGGTCGCGGTCTTCACGATCTTGCTGGCGGGAATGGCCTCCGCCACCGACTCGAAATTGGCGACGGCGGTACCGCCGCGCTTCTTGATCTCCTCGACCACCTCCTCGGCGGGCGCCGCGCTCGAGCCGCCACCGTCGGCGGCGCCGCCGGGATCGTTGACCACGACCTTGGCACCTTCCGCCGCGCAAAGCAGCGCGATCTCGCGGCCGATGCCGCGGCCCGCGCCGGTGACGATGATGACTTTATCCTGCAGTGATTTTGCCATGTGGGTTCTCCTTGTGTCCGATTCTCGGAATGAGCGATTTTCTTTTCGTCATTCCGGGGCGGAGCGAAACGACGAGCCCGGAATCCATAACAACGATCGGGAGTATGGATTCCGGGCCTGCGCCTCAGGTCGGCTATTGCCGACCGAAGGCGCATCCCGGAATGACGGAGGTTGCTACTTTTCGTTCGTAAAGATGATCGTGCCTGACGCAGCGAACATGCCGCCGACGCCGTGGCAGACCGAGATCTTCGCATTCGGCACCTGCGCCGGCGCGATGCCGCGCATCTGCCGCACGCTCTCCTGCAGTGCGTACATGCCGTACATGCCGGAGTGCATGTAGCTCAGCCCGCCGCCATTGGTGTTGAGCGGCAGCTTGCCGCCGGGGCGGGTGTTGCCGTCGGCGATGAACTTGCCGGTTTCCTCATGCGGCATGAAGCCGAGGTCGCCGAGGCCGTAGAGCGGCAAATGCGCGAAGGCGTCGTAGATCATCAGGTGATCGACGTCCTTGTGGGCGATGCCGGCTTCCTTGAAGGCCAAGGGGCCCGCCACCTTGAAGGCGCGCGATGAGTCAAACGTCTTCATCTGGCTGACCATCGGTGTTTCGACGCTCTCGCCGGTGCCGAGAATGTAGACCGGCTTCTGCGGGAAATCCCTGGCGCGATCGGCGGAGGTGAGGATCAGCGCGCCGCCGCCGTCGGTGACGAGACAGCATTGCAGCAGCCGGAACGGATAGGCGATCATCCGCGAGTTCAGCACGTCGGCGACCGTGATCGGATCCTTCATGGTCGCGCGCGGGTTCTTCGCCGCCCATTCGCGCTGCACGACGGCGACCATCGCGAGCTGCTCATGCGTGATGCCGTGCGTCTTCATGAAGCGCAGCACCGGAATCGGGAACATGCTCGGCGGCCCGTAGACGCCGAACGGCGACTCGAACTGGCCGTTGAGGCTGTCGGGTGCGGTGAAGCGCGGCTGCTTGCCGATCATCGACTTGCCGCTCTCGGCATGGGTGATCAGCACGGTCTTGCAGAGGCCGGCCTCGATCGCCGCAGCCGCGTGACGGACATGCAGCATGAAGGAGCAGCCGCCGACCGAGGTGCCGTCGACCCAGGTCGGCGTGATACCGAGATAATGGGCCATCTGCTGCGGAGTCTCGACCGCGGTGGCAAAGCCGTCGATGTCGGACAGTTTTAAGCCGGCGTCCGCGATCGCATTCAGCGCCGCATCCGCGTGCAGCTGGATCTGCGACATGTTCGGGATGACCCCGAGTTCGGTGGTTTCGGCCGCACCGACGACGGCAACCTGGTTCCTGCGCATCACATTACCCCTTTGCCGGGCGGAACAAAGGAAGGGTGATCTTGTCGTCGAGTGCCTCGAAGGCGACCTCGAGCGGCATGTCGAGCTCGAGCGCTTCCGGCGTCTGCGGACAATCGATGATGTTGCTCATCATGCGCGGACCTTCGTCGAGCTCGACGATGGCGATCGCATAAGGCGGCGTGAAGCCGGGCGCGGCGGGACGATGATTGATGACGTAGCTGTAGAGCTTGCCCTTGCCGGTGGCCTTGAAGACCGAGACCTTGCGCGAGGCGCAGGAGGGGCAGAACGGCCGCGGCGGAAAGTAGACATTGGCGCAGGCGTCACAGCGCTGCAGGCGCAGTTCGCCGGCCTTGGTGCCGTCCCAGAAATGCTGGGTCTCAGGTGTCGGTTTTGGTTTCGCGCGCGCGGGCTCGGCCATGTCTGATGTCTCCTCCCGAAATCGTTGCAGTCTTGATGCGCCATTGGACCAACGGCCGTCAACGGTTCATCCACGCCCCGCGCAGCGGCCTGTGTCCCGCGCATGCCGCATATTCCGCCCCTCGCACAATTGCTAAGGCCGCGATGCTTGTGTCGCTCCGGTCCGGCGCGTAGAAGGGCCGCGGTCCAAGATGTGTCGAAGACCGGTCCACAAGACGTCCAAGATACCCGGGAGGAATAATATCATGCTGAGGATCATCGGCGCGGCACTCGCTGCCAGCCTCGCATTTGCCACGCAGGCGATGGCCGCCGACGCACCGTCGGAGATCAAGATCGGCACGCTCTACGCGTCCTCGGGGCGCTACGCCTCGATCTCGATGCCGGTCTACAGCTCGCTCAAATTGTGGGTCGAGCAGAAGAACGCCGAGGGTGGCGTCTTCGTGAAGGCGTTCGACAAGAAGATCCCGATCAAGCTCGTCTCCTATGACGACCAGAGCAACACCGCGACCGCCTCGACGCTTTATAATCAGCTCGTCACCCAGGATAAGGTCGACCTCCTGGTCGCCGATTCCGGATCGGTGCTGACGGCGCCCGCGGTCGCGATCGCGCGCGACCACAAGATGTTCCTGTTCGACCAGACCGGCACCGGCGCGAGCTTCTTCTCCAAGGACAATCCCTACATCGCGCTGATGGCCGATCCCGTGTCGACGGTCTGGCCGAAGCCGGTGGCGGATTTCATCAGCCATGACGGCCCTGGCCTTGGCATCAAGAAGATCGCCATCCTCTACGCGACCAACGAGTTCACGGGCACCCAGGCCAACGCGTTCCGCAAGTTCGTCAAGGAGTCCGGCGCGCCGATCGAGATCGTCTACGACCAGGGCGTTCCGACCGAGACCACCAATTACAACGTCATCATCAACAACATCAGCAACACCAATCCCGACGCGGTGATCCATTTCGGCTACGCGCCGAACGACATCGCCTTTCTGCGCAACGTCCAGGACGTCGGCACCAAGTTCAAGATGCTGTTCGCGATCTATGCCGGCCTCGAGACCGAGTTGCTCGAGAAGAACGTCGGCGCCAAGGGCCTCGAGCACGTCTGGACCTATGTGCCGCCGTCCGAGCTGGACTATCCCGTCAATTTCGGGATGACCATGAAGGACTTCCGCGCCGCGTGGCTGAAGAAGTACAACGACGGCAAGATGGAGTTCGGCTTCAACGCGGTGGCGGGCTACACCACGGCGCTGGTGATCGAGAAGACGCTGTCGGTTGCGACCAGCCTCGACCAGATGGAGCTGCGCCGCGCGGTGTTCTCGCTCAGCGGCCAGCTCAAGACCCTGGACGGCACCTTCGCGCTGGATGAGACCGGCGGCCAGATCGGCGAATTGACGCCGCTCGGCCAGCTCACAGTCGACGAGCACGATCACATCAAGTTCGTCTCGATCTATCCGCACGAGACCGCCACCGGCAAGCCGATCTATCCGGCGCCGTGATGCAGGTGAGTGCGGCAGGCGTAACCTTCGGCGGCGAGCGGTAGCATGACCTATGCGCTCGTTGCCGGCGTGCTGTTCGGGCTGTATTTCAGCCTGGTCGGCATCGGTCTCAATCTCGTGTTCGGCGTCATGCGCATCGTCAATCTTGCGCATGGCGACATCCTGATGCTCGGCGCCTTCATCGCGCTCGGAGTGGTCGGCATTGCCGGCATCGACCCGCTGTTCGCGGTGCCGCTGGCCTTCATGGTCTTCGTGCTGGCGGGCGTGCTGCTGTACTGGGTGCTGGTGCCGCGGCTGCAGGGCTCGGCCAACCCGGAAATGCTGTCGATCATCCTGTTCTTCGGCCTGTCGCAGGTAATCGAAGCCGTCACCACGATCTTCGCCGGCACCAGCGAGCGCTCGATCCAGAGCCGGCTGCTCGGCACCGTGTTTACCACGATCAAGGTCAAGTGGTTCGGCGGCAAGGCCGGCGGGGCAGGGCCGATCCAGATCTTCGGCCAGGGCTTTCCCGCGCCGTGGGTGATCGCAGCCTGCACCAGCCTTGTCGCGATCGCGCTGGTCTACCTCTATCTCTACCACACGCGGCTCGGCACCCTGACCCGTGCGGTGATGTCACGCCGCGACGAGGCGCTGGCGACCGGCATCGATGTCGATCGCGTCTCGGCGGCGGCGTTCGGCATCGGGCTCGGCATCGCGGCCGTCGCCGGCGTGTTCGCGCCCTTCATGTTCGGCTCGGTGACGCCGGCGTTCGGCGCCGATGCGACGGTGACGTCCTTTGCCATCGTCGTGCTCGGCTCGCTTGGCAACCCGCTGGGCACCGCGCTCGGCGGCGTCGTCTACGGCCTCTGCTATATGCTGGTGCAGACCTATCTCAGTTCCTGGGCCGACTTGCTGCCCTATGTGTTGTTGATCGTGATCCTGTTGTTGCGCCCGAGCGGTCTGCTCGGAAGGCGGGTGCGCGTTGCCTAACGCCTCGAAACACCTGCTGTTCATCCTTGCGCCGCTGGTGGTGGTGTTCGCACTGCTGCCCGGCGTCTATCAGAACCATCTGCTGCTGTTCAACTTCGTGATCTTCCTGATCCTCGCGCAAGGCGTGAACATCATCTATGGCTTCACCGGCTATCTGCCGTTCGGCTATGTCGGCTTCTTCGGTGCCGGCGCCTACGGCTTTGCCATCATGGTGATGCATCTGCAGACGCCGGCGCCGCTGGCCGTACTGGTCGGCGGCGTCGTCGCGGTCGCGCTCGGCCTGTTGCTGACGCCGCTGCTGCGGCTGTCGGGCGCGTATTTTGCGATCGCCAACCTCGCGGCCTCGCTCGCCGTGCTGCACTTCGTCGCCAACCCCGCGCTGGAGGGGATCACCAAGGGCCCGTACGGCGTGTCGCTGACCGGCACGTTCAACCCGACCCATGCCTATTATGCAGCCGTCGTCGTCATGGCGCTGACGGTCGGCGCGGTGATCTATCTCAAGAACTCGCCATTCGGCCTGGCGCTGCAGGCCGTGCGCGAGGATGCGGTGTCGGCCTCGATGGCCGGCGTCAACATCATCAAGATGCGGGTGATTGCCTGGCTCGCCTCGGCGCTGGTCGCCGGTCTCGCCGGCGGCATCTACGCCTGGTACGTCTCGGTGTTCTATCCCGACAACGTGTTCTCCGGCGAGTTCAGCATCTTCGCGATCGTGTTCGCGCTGTTCGGCGGGGTTGCCACCATCACCGGACCGATCGTCGGCGTGCTGATCCTCTACGGCATCTACAATCTGATCGGCTTCACCACGCCGCAATATTTCCAGCTGATTTATGGCCTCCTGATCATGGGATTGGTCTTGTTCCTGCCCGCAGGCCTGGTGTCGCTGGCAACGCGCAGGGGGTGGCATGTCCCCTGAGCAAAACTCCATCCTCAAGGTCTCGAAGCTGGTCAAGCGTTTCGGCGGCTTCCACGCGCTCGATGGCTTGAGCTTTCATGTAGTGCCCGGCGAGATCCTTGGCCTGGTCGGTCCGAACGGCTCCGGCAAGACCACGGCGATCAACGTGATCTCGGGCCTTTACGCGCCTGACGGCGGTGAGGTCGTGTTCGACGGCGCATCCTCCGGCGGCGTCGCCTCGCACAAGCTCGTTCACCGCGGCATCAACCGCACCTTCCAGGTGCCAAAGCCGTTCCTGTCGCTCACGGTGCGCGAGAACATCCAGGTGGCGCTGGCCTATGGCGGCGCGACCGGTACGCCACCGTCGATCGCCGAGTTGCTCGAGGATTTCAGGCTGAAGGAGGTCGCCGACCGCCCCGCAGCCGATCTCAACAGTGCGCAGCAGAAGATGCTCGATCTCACCCGCGCGCTCGCCACGCGGCCGCGGCTGCTGCTGCTCGACGAGCTCGCCGCCGGTCTCAACCCGGCGGAGCTCGACTGGATCGCCGGCCGCATCAAGGCGCTGGCCGCGACTGGCATGGCGATCATCGTGGTCGAGCATCTGATGGGCTTCATCGAGCAGATCACCGACCGCGTCATCGTGCTCAATGCGGGCAAGGAGATCTTCGAAGGTACGCTCGCGACCGCGGTGCGCGAGCCACAGGTGATCGAGGTGTTCCTGGGAGGCGAGCATGCCCACTGATGCAGCGTCGCTTCTGGACGCCAGCGGCGTCGATGCCGGGTACGGCACCATGCAGGTGTTGTGGGGCGTCGATCTCGACGTCCGCCCCGGCGAGACCGTGCTGCTGCTCGGCGCCAATGGCGCGGGCAAGACCACCTTCCTGAAGTCGCTGGTCGGCCTGATCGAAGCCCGCAGCGGCCACATCAAGCTCGGCGGCGAGGACATCACCAGGATGCGATCGTCCGACCGCATGAAGCGCGGCATGACCTACATGTCGGAGCTCGCGGTGTTTCCCGATCTGTCGATCGAGGAGAACATCCGGGTCGGCGCGCAGGCGCTCGGCCATGCCAATCCGGGCGCGCGGGTCGACGAACTGTACGGCCTGTTTCCGGTGCTGCGCGACAAGCGCCGCGATCCGGCCTCCAGCCTGTCCGGCGGCCAACGCAAGATGCTGGGCATCGCCAAGGCGCTGTCGGCCGAGCCGAAGCTGCTGGTCATGGACGAGCCTTCGGCCGGGCTGTCGCCGCTGTTCGTCAAGGAGGTGCTTCGCGCCTTGTCGAGCCTGCAGGGCCGCGGCTTGGCGCTCTTGATCGCCGAGCAAAATATCGGTTTCCTTGAGATTGCCACCCGCGTATTCGTGCTGGAAGGCGGGCGGATCCGCTTCTCCGGCTCGGTTGCCGAGATGAGCGGCAATGAAGAACTGCACCGGGCCTATTTCGGGCTGAAGTGATGCCGGCGCACCGGTCTGGAAATCGGCGCCGGTTCGCGCGACAATCAACCGCAAGACCTTTTGAATTGCCAGCCAGCAAGCCGTGAAGTGCAAGCCGTAAAGTGAAAGCCATGCCCAAAAATCCGACACTCGCCTCCCTTGCCGCCGACCTCGCCAGCGGCGCGACCTCCGCCCGCAAGCTCGTCGAGCAATGCATCGCCAGGATCGCCGATCCGGCGGGCGAGGGGCAGCGCACCTTCATCCGTGTCGACCGCGACGCCGCGCTGGAGGCCGCCGACGCCATGGACCGGCTGCGCAAGGCCAATGCGGCGCCGTCACCCTTTGCCGGCATCCCGGTCTCGATCAAAGACCTGTTCGACATCAAGGGGCAGGTGACGCGCGCAGGCTCCCGGGCGCTGGATGATTCCGCGCCGGCGGATGCCGATGCGCCCGCCGTGGCGCGGCTCAAGCGCGCCGGCTTCATCGTGATCGGCCGCACCAACATGACCGAGTTCGCCTATTCCGGCATCGGCATCAATCCGCATTACGGCACGCCGAAGAGCGCCTGGAACCGGAGCGTCGGCCATGTGCCCGGCGGCTCGTCCTCGGGCGCTGCGGTCTCGATCGCCGACGGCATGGCGTTCGGCGCGCTCGGCACCGACACCGGCGGCTCCTGCCGGATTCCGGCCGCCTTCAACGGCATCGTGGGCTACAAGCCGACGCAGCGCCGGATTCCGCTCGATGGCGGCGTGCCGCTGTCGTTCACGCTCGACAGCTACGGCCCGCTGGCCAATTCAGTCGCCTGCTGTGCCGCGCTCGATGCGGTGCTGGCCGACGAGCCGGTGACGCCGGTCACTCCGCGGCCGGTGAAGGGCATGCGGCTCGCGGTACCGACCACGGTCGTGCTCGACGACCTCGACGATGCCGTCGCAAAGACCTTCGAGCGTGCGCTGGCGACGTTGTCGCGCGCCGGCGCCTTGATCGAGCGGATCGAGGTGCCCGAACTGCTCGATGTCGGCGTGATGAACACCAAGGGCGGGTTTTCCGCGGCCGAGAGCTATGCCTGGCACCGTTTCCTGCTGGCCAGCAAGGGCGACATCTACGATCCGCGTGTCGCGGTGCGGATCCAGCGCGGCGAGGGATTTCTTGCCGCCGACTATATCGACATCATCAACGCGCGGCGGTCGTTCATCGCCCGGACCGAGGCGCGGATCGCGCCCTATGACGCGATGGTGCTGCCGACCACGGCGAACCTGCCGCCGACTATCGCCAGCCTCGCCGACGACAAGGCGTTCGCCACGGAGAATTTGCGAGCGCTGCGCAATCCCTCGCTGATCAACGTGCTCGATGGCTGCGCCATCTCGCTGCCCGCGCATCGCGAGGGCGAAGCGCCGGTTGGCCTGATGCTCGCCGCCGCGGGCGGTTCGGATCGCCATATCTTCGAGCTTGCCGCCGGAATGGAGACTGTCATCCGTGTTTGATCTCACCTTCAATGTCGATGACAAGGGCGTCGCGACGCCGCTCACGCTCGAAATCAAGCAGGCCGTGATCGCCGGCTGGACCGGCCGCGATCCGGTGGCGCGCGACAAGCACATCGCCGAGCTCGAAGCGCTCGGCATCGCACGGCCCGCGACGACGCCGATCTATTACCGCTGCTCGGCGCGCCGGCTGACCTTTGCCGACACCATCGAGGTCTGCGGCGAGGATTCGAGCGGCGAGGTCGAGTTCGTGCTGATCGGCTGGCAGGGCCGCACCTTCGTCGGCTGCGGCTCCGATCATACCGACCGCAAGGTCGAGAGCTACAGCGTCACGGTGTCGAAGCAGATGTGCGACAAGCCTGTCGCGTCAGAGCTGTGGGAACTCGAGGACGTCATCGATCATTGGGACCAGCTCATCCTGCGGTCCTGGGCCACAATTGGCGGCCAGCGCGTGCTCTACCAGGAGGGCACGCTCGATCACATGCTGCCGGTGAAGGACCTGATCGCGCGCGGCTTCGACAAAGGTGCGCTGCCCGACGGCTGCGCCATGTTCGGCGGCACCTTCGCGGCCAAGGGCGGCATCCGCCCCGCCAGCCGCTTCGAGTTCGAGCTGGAAGACCCGGTGCTGAAGCGGAAGATCAGCCACGGCTACGACGTGGTGACGCTGCCGGTCAGGGGCTGATTTCCTTCCGCGCGTGATCCTGTCGAAAGCTAGTCGGCACTTCCTCCGCACGTCGTCCCTGCGAAAGCAGGGACCCATACGCCGCTGCTTTCGTAAGGGGCACGCGGCCGGACGGCCTTCTTACAACCGGCACCTGTGGTTATGGGTCCCTGCTTTCGCAGGGACGACACCGTGATTGTGGCACCGTTCTCGGCATATTTAGATCGGAAATCGGGTGGCGCCAGCTGCGCTCAAGGGCCAGATTCCGCCCCATGACAGCAACAGCCAGAACCATCACCCGCCCGACCACCAGCATTCCCGCCCGCGTTGACGCGCTCGACTGGGACCAGATCACGACCGACCTCGACGGACAGGGCTGCGCGGTCCTTGGCGGCCTGCTGAAGCCAGAGGAATGCGATGCCATCGCCGCGCTCTATCCCGATGACGGCCGGTTCCGCAGCCGGGTCGTGATGGGCCGCCATGGCTTCGGCCGCGGCGAGTACAAGTACTTCTCCTATCCGCTGCCGGACCTGATCGCGGAGCTGCGGCCGGCGCTGTATGCGCGGCTGACCGCCACCGCCAATCGCTGGAACGAGACGATGGGGATCGAGATCAGCTATGCGCCGTCGCACGCGGCGTTCCTGAAGCGCTGCCATGAGGCCGGGCAGACGCGGCCGACGCCGCTGCTGCTGCAATATGGCGAGGACGACTATAATTGCCTGCACCAGGATCTCTATGGCGAGCACGTATTCCCGATCCAGGTCGCGATCCTGCTGTCGCAGCCGGGGCGCGATTTCACCGGCGGCGAGTTCGTGCTGACCGAGCAGCGGCCGCGGATGCAGTCGCGGCCCGAGGTGGTGCCGCTGACCAAGGGCGATGCGGTGGCCTTTGCCGTGCATCATCGTCCGGTGCAGGGGACGCGCGGGCCGTATCGTGTCAATCTGCGCCACGGCGTCAGCCGGATCAGGTCCGGCCATCGCCACACCGTTGGTGTGATCTTCCACGACGCAAAGTGAGTGTGCAGAGGCGTGGCTGCTGATCTGTTCGAGACCATTGGCGATGCACGGCCGCCGCGCGAGACCATCGCGGACGGCGCGGTGCTGTTGCGCGGCTTTGTCCGGGCGTTCGAAGCCGAGCTGATCCCGGCCTTGCGCGTCATCGTCAAGCAGGCGCCGTTCCGGCATCTGATCACGCCGGGCGGCCACCGGATGTCGGTAGCGATGACCAATTGCGGCAGCGTCGGTTGGGTCTCCGACGCGAGCGGCTATCGCTATGATCCAATCGATCCTGACACCGGACAGCCCTGGCCGGCGATGCCGGAGGTGTTGCGCAGGCTCGCCGCCGATGCGGCTGACGCGGCCGGCTTCAACGGCTTCGCGCCGGAGGCCTGCCTGATCAACCGCTACGTCCCCGGTGCGAAACTGTCTCTGCATCAGGACAAGGACGAGCTTGATTACGGCGCGCCGATCGTCTCGATTTCGCTCGGGCTGCCCGCGATTTTCATGTTCGGCGGCCTGAAACGCAGCGATACGCCGCGCCGCTATCGGCTCGAACATGGCGACGTCGCGGTATGGGGTGGACCGTCACGGTTGTTTTATCACGGCGTGGCAGCGCTCGCCGAGGGCGAGCACAGCATGCTCGGCCGCCAGCGCATCAATTTGACTTTCCGCAAGGTGCGCTAGCTATTGTGCGGCGACGGCGGTTGCATTATTTCGGAATAATCAAAATATACTTCTGATTTGCCCGACGCGTCAAGCGCTATTCCGAGTGCCAGTGGCCGGCTGCTCCTTTGCATGGGGTTGTTTTCGATATTTTGGCAGCGCGTACCTTTGCTTGGTCGACCAAAGGCCTCCCGCAAATGGGAGAGCTGGTCTAAACTTCGCCCATGACCATCGAGGCCGACCGCGCCGTCAACCGCACCGGCGTCTATCTCGCGGTGCTGCAGCTCGTATTCACGCTGGGCTGGACGACCTATCTGATTTACCTGCCAAAGCTGTGCGCCGAGGTCGGCATAGCGCCCACAACCGTGATCCTGATCCTGATGCTGGATCAGGGCATCTTCACCATCACCGACACCGCGATGGGCATGGCCGCCGACAGGATCTCGCTTCTGATCGGACGCCTTGGCGTGTTTGTCGGCGTGCTCGCGGCGATCTCCTGTGCCGCCTTCGTCGCGCTGCCTTACGTGGCCGGCAGCGGGCCGGGCGCAAAGGCCTGGCTGATGGCGTTGATCGTGATCTGGGCGATCACGTCGTCGGCCTTGCGCGCGCCGCCGTTGACGTTGCTCGGAAAATATCGCGCGCAGCCGTCGGTTCCGTTCCTCGCCGCGCTGGCGATGCTGGGCTACGGCATCGCCGGTGCGGTCTCGCCCTATCTCGCCGTCGTGCTGCGCAACCAGGATGCGCGGCTGCCGTTCGTGCTGTCGGGCGCCGTGCTGCTGTTGACCGCGGTGGCGTTCTCAGGGATCGAGCGCCGCGTCGCGGAGGAAGCGCAGCCGGAGCGCCTGGCGCCACCGGCAAAGCGGCTCGGGGCGGTGCCGATGTTCCTGATCGCGTCGATGGTGCTGCTCTCGCTCGGCTATCAGCTGCACTTCAACATCAACAGCGTCCCGTTCTACTTGCACTTTGCCAAGCCGGACAGTCTGCAATGGCTGATGCCGGTGTTCTGGATCGGCTTCAACATCGCGATGTTTCCGGCAAGCATCGTCGTCAAGCATCGCGGCGGCCTGATCGTGATGGGCGCGGCGGGGCTGCTCGGCGCATTCGCCATCGTCGGCGCGGAGATCGCCGGAAGCCTCAATGCCCTGATCGTGGCGCAATTCATGGCGGGAGCCGCCTGGGGCTGCATGCTGATGAGCGCAGTGTCCGCTGCGCTTGCGATCGGAGAGACCGGCGCGGAAGGCAAGGTCACCGGGCTCGTGTTCTCCGCGCTGGCGCTCGCGACCTTTGCGCGGATGGCCGCGGTCGCGGGCGGCCTGCAGAAGATACCGGACTATGCGCCGCTGGTGCATTGGGCGCCGGTCGCCTGCTGGTCGGTCGCCGGCGCCGGCCTGCTCGTGATCGCCGCGTCGCGGCTGCAACGCGGCGTGAAAAATGCCTAATTGTTCCTCGCGGGATGGATGAACGCCCAGGGGCTGACTTCCGAATCCGTCGGCACTTCCACCGAGATCACATAGGGGCCGCCATCGGCCAGCGCCTTCTCCAGTACGGGTCGGAAATGATCCGGCGAGGTGACGCGCGCAGCGCCGACACCGAAGGACTCCGCGAGCTTGACGAAATCAGGATTGACCAGGTCGGAGGCAACGACACGGCCGTCGAAGCGCTCGCGCTGGTCGCGGCGGACATTGCCATAGGCGTTGTTGTTGAACACCAAGGTCACCACGCCGATCTTGAACTGCACGGCAGTGGCGAGCTCCTGCACGCCGAACATGAAACCGCCGTCGCCGGTGATCGCGACCACCGGTTTATTGGGGTTGGCGACCTTGGCGCCGAGCGCGGTCGGGAAGCCCGAGCCGAGCGTGCCCTGATAGCCCGACGTGACGAAAGTGCGCGGCTCGTAGATCGGAAAGCCGTACCAGGAGGCGAAGCCGACTTGCGACAGCTCGTCGGTGACGATGGCGTTCGCCGGCAGCACCTCGCGCAGGATCTTCAGATAGGCCATCTGCGGCTGGATGCGCTGGATCTCCTGGGCGGTGGCCGCGGTCGCCTCGCGGATCGCGGCGCGGCGGCCGGAGGTCTTGCTGTAGCCCGCCTTGCGCACGGCCGCGATGAGGTCGGCGGTGCCGGCCTTGGCGTCCGCGATCACGCCGGCGTCGGCCGGCCAGCGGCGCAGCTCGACCGGATCGATGTCGATGCGCACGCATTTCAGGCCGGCCGGCTGATAAGGCCAGCGCGACATGGTCGGCAGCTCCATGCGCGTGCCGATGCCGATCATCAGATCGGTCTTTGGCCATAGCTTGTAGGCCGCGGCCATGGTGAGCCCGAGTTCATGCGCGTTGGAGACGATGCCGCGGCCGCTGCGGAAAGCGACCACTGGCGCATCGATCATCTCGGCGAGCTCGAGGATCTCCTCGCGGGCCTCGATAGCGCCGCTGCCGACGAAAATCATCGGCGCCTTGCTGCCGGCGATCAGATCGGCGGCAGCCTTGACGCGGTCAGGATCGGGCTGCGGCGCAGGCAATGGATCGAACGGTTTGACCGGGGCAACCTGGGTGCGCTGGGTGAAGACGTCCCAGGGCATCTCCAGCGATGCGGGACCGCGCCGGCCCGACAGCATTTCCTGGAATGCACGCGACACCATCGCGGGTGCGTTGTCAGGATATTCGATCCGGTCGGCCCATTTCACGAAGGTGCGCAGCGTCGCAAGCTGGTCCGGCATCTCGTGCAGATGGCCGCGGCCCTTGCCGAGAAATTGCGTCGGTACCTGGCCGGTCAGGCACAGCACCGGCTCGTTGCAGCCGAATGCGGTCAGCAGCGCCGCCGAGGCGTTGAGCACGCCGGGACCGGGCACCACGCTGAACACGCCGGGCTTGCCAGAGGAGCGGGCATAGCCGAACGCCATGTAGCCGCAGGCCTGCTCGTGCCGGGCGCCGATCACCTTGAGCTGCGCCTGGTGGAAGGCATCGAACAGGCCATAGATCTGCGCGCCGGGCAGGCCGAACACGGTGTCGACGCCGTGGGCGACGAGGCCGTTGACGATCGCTTTGCCGCCGGATGTTGAGGTCATGGCACTGTCCACTTGCTTGTGAGGTTAGGTGGCTTCGTCGACGACGCCGTTGCGCAGGATGCCGACGCCTTCGGCCTCGACCTCGACGACATCGCCGGGCTTCAGATAGCGCGGCGGATCGAACCGCGCACCTGCGCCAGTCGGAGTGCCAGTGACGATGATGTCGCCGGGAACCAGCGTCGTGAAGGTCGAAATGTAGTTGATGAGGTAGCGGAAGCCGAAGATCAAGCGCGAGGTGCGGTCGTCCTGCCTGACTTCGCCGTTGACCCGTGTGGTCAGCTTGATATCGGCGATCTGCGCCTCGCTGGTGTAGGGCACGATCCACGGGCCGAGACTGCCGGTGGAATCGAAATTCTTGCCCTGGGTGACGTTGAACTTGGCGTGGCGCACCCAGTCGCGGATGGTGCCTTCATTGCAGAGCGTGATCGCGGCGATGTGATCGAGCGCGGCGCTCTCGGGGATATGCCGGCCGGCCTTGCCGATCACCAGCACCAGCTCGCCCTCATAGTCGAGCTGCGGCGAGACGCGCGGCCGCACCACCGGCGTGTTGTGACCAACAAAGGAGCGCGGCACCCGCAGGAACATGCTCGGATATTTCGGCGCGTCCGAGCCGTCCTTGTACTCGGCATTGCGGTCGGGATAGTTGACGCCGATGCAGATGATCTTGTCCGGCGCCGGGATCGGCGGCTGCCAGGTGACCGCGTCCAGCGCGACGTCGGGCGCGCGCTTGGCGGCGTCCTCGACAAGCCTGGTCAGTGCGCCGGCGGCAATCGCCTCGCGCAGCGTCGGATAGTCCTTGGCGAAGCGCGACGAGAGGTCGACGATGCCGGTGTCGGTGACGGCGCCATATTGCGAGGCGCCGTTGACGGAATAGGTGGCGAGGCAAGGGGCTGACATTAGCTATCCAATTCTTGATGTCGTCCCGGCGAAGGCCGGGACCCATACGCCGCGGCCATCGGAATGGGTACGCGGCTAGACATTCTTTCGGCAACCCTATCCGGTGGTTATGGGTCCCGGCTCCGTGCGCAATCGCGCACTCGGCCGGGACCACGTGTGAAGGGAGGCGTGCACTAGTCTGCAACCAGCACGTCGGCGACGAAGCGGGGCTCGCGCACCGCCTGGCCGGCGAAGGTCGAACCTTCCTCGAACCAGGAGCGCGGCGCCGGTGCGCCCCACAGCGTCTGGCGGCGCGGATCGCGCAGCGACCAGCGCAGCGGCTCGTGGTCGTGATCGCCGGTGAAATAGTCGCTGGTGTAAAGCTCGATGCGGTGGCCGTCGGGATCGCGAATGTAGAGGAAGAAGGCGTTGGAGATGCCGTGCCGGCCCGGCCCGCGCTCGATGTTCGCGAGGAAGCCTGAGGAGGCCATCACGTCGCAGAGATGCACGATGTTCATCGCGGTCGGCACCCAATAGGCGATGTGATGCAGGCGCGGGCCACGGCCGTTGGTGATGGCGAAGTCGTGGACATTGCCCTTGCGATGCATCCAGGCGGCTGCGATGCGGCCGTTGTCGCCGTCCTCCTCGGCATATTCGGTGAGGCGGAAACCGAGCCGGGCGTAGAAGTCGACGGTGTCCTGCACTTCGGCGGCGAACACGTTGAAATGGTCGAGCCGCTGCGGATGGCAGCCCTTGTAGAGATCGTAGCGCCGCAACAGATGCGGGCGCTTCTCCATCGTGGCGTAGAGCTCGATCTGGAAGCCGAACGGATCGGTGAATAGCAGCGTGCGGCCCTGGAACGGCTGGTCGACGAAGGCATAGGCGATGCCGTTCTCGGAGCAGAACGCCGCCGCCTTGTCGAGGTCGCCGTCATTGCCGACCTTGAAACCGAGGCGGTTGCAGGCAGCCTTCGCCGCCTTGCGCAGCACCACCGAGTGATGCTGGTGCTCCTCGCTGGCACGCAGATACACCGATTTGTCGTCGCGGTCCTCGATATGGAGGCCGACGGTCTTCTCGTAGAAGGTGGCGCTCTTCTCCAAATCCGTGACGTCGAGCACGGCGTGGCTGCAGCGGATGATGTTGAACGGTGGATCGAAAACGTGGGTCGGAGCGGGCATCGGTGTTTCCTCAATTTGGCTCGTCATTCCGGGATGCGCCTCTTGGCGCAGGCCCGGAATCCATACTCACGATCGTGGTTATGGATTCCGGGCTCGCCGCTACGCGTCGCCCCGGAATGACAGTGCTGGCTAGATTCCCAGTTTCTGAATCTTGTGCGTCCCGCGAGCGAGCGAGACGTGCTTGGTTTCCATGTAGAAGTCGAACGAGTAGTCGCCGCCGTCGCGGCCGATGCCGGAGGCTTTCATGCCGCCGAACGGGGTCGGCAGGTGGCGGACGTTTTCCGAGTTGAGCCAGATCATGCCGGCTTCGAGCGCATCCGCGACGCGCAGCGCGCGGCCCATGTCGCCGGTCCAGACATAGCCGGTCAGGCCGTATTGCACGCCATTGGCGATCTCGATGGCGTCAGCCTCGTCCTTGAACGGGATCACGGTCAGGAACGGTCCGAACACCTCTTCCTGCGCGACGCGCATGTTTGCGTTGGCGCCGGTGACCAGCGTCGGCTGCACATAGTGGCCGCCGCCGGGGCCGTCATGCGGCTTGCCGCCGACCGCGATCGTGGCGCCGTCCTTCTTGGCGACGTCGAAATAGCTGCAGACCTTGGCCAGATGCCGCTCATGGATCAGCGGGCCGATTTCGGTTGCGGGATCGAGCGGGTGACCGACCTTGAGCGCCCTGACGCGCGCAGTCAGCTTCTCGACGAACTTGTCGGCAACACTCGCTTGAACCAGCAGCCGGCTCGACGACGTGCAGCGCTCGCCATTGAGCGAGTAGATCATGAACACAACCGCATCGAGCGCGCGGTCGAGATCGGCATCGTCGAACACGATCACCGGATTCTTGCCGCCGAGCTCGAAATGCACCCGCTTCAGGGTCGGCGCACCCTGCGCCATGATTGCCGAGCCCGTCGTGCTCTCGCCGACGAAGCCGATCGCCTTGATCGCGGGGTGCTCGGTCAGCGCCTTGCCGGCGTCCTCGCCGAAGCCGTGCACGGTGTTGAACACGCCATCGGGCAGACCGGCGTGCCTGGCCAGCTTGACCAGCAGGTCGGCGGTCACCGGCGACCATTCCGCCGGCTTGTGCACCACCGTGCAGCCCGCGGCCAGCGCAGGCGCGATCTTCCAGGTCGACAGCATGAACGGCGTGTTCCACGGCGTGATCACGCCGACCGGACCGATCGGCACGCGGGTCGAGATGTTCCAGTGCTCGTCCGATGGCGTGTTGAAGCCGTCGCGGGCCTCCCCGCATTTGTCGGCGAAGAAGCGGAAATTCTCCGCCGCGCGGATCGCGGCCTTGGCCATGAAGCGGTGCGCCTGGCCGGTGTCGATGCATTCGAGCACGGCGATGTCGTCGGCGCGCTCCTCGATCGCATCGGCGACGCGATGCAGCACCTTGCGGCGCTGGGCTGCCGGCATGTCACGCCAGCCCTTGAAGGCCTTGGCCGCCGCGGTTGCCGCGCGGTCGATATCCTCGGCATTGCCGCGCGCCACGGTCGAAAGCACCGTGCCGTCGATCGGTGATTTCGTCTCGAAGGTCTGGCCGGAGGCCGCCGGCACGACCTTGCCGTCAATCACATGGCCGATGCCTTCTGCTTTCAACTTGGCGAGCAGCGGGCCCGCGCGATCGCGATTGGCCTGGAACACGTCGGCTGATGATTTCGCTGTCGCTTTATCCATTGACCGTCTCCACCTTCAGTGCGTCGTGGATGTTGTTGCGTTTCCAGCTGGTTTCCTTGTCGTTGATCTGCATGTCGAACGACAGAGCGAACTTGCTGTTGGCGAATACCGGATCGAGATGGGCCGACAGCGCCTTGAAGATGTGCTCGCCGGCCTTCTTGCGCGCGGCGAGGTCGCGGCCTTCGCCGAGCCGCAGCATCATGTCGAGGAAGCCGTAATTCTTGCGGCCGTCGGCGATCGCGTAGTGCTCGCATCTGATGGCGCGCACGCGGATGCCGCCGAGCGGGAAGATGCCGGTCTCGACCGCGGCCTTGCGGACCAGTTCGACCGTCGCGCCCATGTCGACGAGGTCGTCGAGATTGGCGGAGTATTCAATCGTGAAATGCGGCATGCAGCGCTCCTGCTGAGTGCGTCAGGCGAAGTAGCAGCTCACGGACCCGTAAGGTCCGTAGTCGGCCTGGATGGTGTCGCCCTTGCGGGTCTCGATCGGGCGGATGAAGGAGCCTGCCAGCACGATTTGTCCGGCCTCCAGCGCCAGCCCGTTCGGCGCGATCTTGTTGGCGAGCCATGCCACCGCGGTCGCCGGATGATTCAACACGCCGGCGGCCAGACCGGTTTCCTCGAGCTGGCCGTTTCGGAAGCAGAGCGCGCCGATCCAGCGCAGATCCGCTTCCAGCGGGCGGATCGGCCGGCCGCCGAGCACAATGCCGGCATTGGCGGCGTTGTCGGCGATGGTGTCGAAGATCTTGCGCGTCGCCTTGGTCTCGGGGTCGACGCGCTCGACCCTGGTATCCAGGATCTCCAGGGCCGGCACCACGAAGTCGGTGGCGTTGAGCACGTCGAACAGCGTGCAGTTCGGTCCCGCCAGGCGATGCTTCATCACGAAGGCGAGCTCGGCCTCGACGCGGGTTGCGATGAAGCGGTCGGTGGTCGGCACCAGGCCGCCATCGGCAAAGAACATGTCGTCGAGCAGGATGCCTGAATCCGGCTCGTCGATATTGAGCGCGCTCTGCATCGCCTTCGAGGTCAGGCCGATCTTGTGGCCCTTGACGACGCGCCCCTGCGCCACCTTCATCTCGACCCAGGCCTTCTGAATCGCGTAGGCGTCTTCGAGGGTAATGCGGGGGTACTCCAGCGAGAGCTGGCGGATTTGCTTGCGGGTCGTTTCCGCGTTGTCGAGCCGTTGGGCGGCAGCGCGGATATCGTCCTTGGAGAGGGCCATGCGTGATACACAAAAGTGGATGCCGGGGAGATGATTAACATGTTAAGTGAATTCCCGCAAACTGAATCAGGGCATGTTGCAACGCAAAATTTTGTTGCGGTGGATTAGGCGATGGCGCGCAAGAAATTGGATGAGACCCGGCAGGGGCAGGGCGACGACGCGTCGTCGCGACGGACCCCGATGCGCGAATTCTCGCGCTCGCTGCCGATGTCGCTGCTCCGTGCGCGCGAGGCAGTGATGCGGCAGTTCCGTCCGTCGCTGCGCAATCACGGGCTGACCGAGCAGCAGTGGCGGATTTTGCGTGCGCTCACCGCGGTCGACGAGATCGAGGTCACCGAGCTCGCCCGCGTGGCGTTCCTGCTCGGCCCGAGCCTGTCGCGTATCCTGCGCGATCTCGAGGCCCGCGCGTTGATCGAGCGCAAGGCGGCGGAGAACGACGGGCGGCGCGCGGTGGTCTCGATCTCCGCCAAGGGGTTGAAGCTGATCGAGGCGGTGGCGCCGACGTCGGAGGCGATCTACGCCGAGATCACACGACGATATGGCGCGCGCAAGCTTGCCGAGTTGCACGAAATGCTGGGCGCGCTGGAGGCAAGCCTCGCCGGAATGGGCTCGGCCGATGACGCCGAGGTCGAGACTGACGAGTAGCACGACGATGCGCGGCAATGCCGCTCAGGCCATGTAGGGCACGCGCGAGATCACGTTGATGGCCCGGAATTCGGCGATCCAGCCCGCGACCTTGGAGTGGGACCATTCGATATGGCGGCGCAAGGTCGCGGCGGCCGCGTCGCCGTCGCGGGCGCGCAAGGCTTCGATGATCACCAGATGCTCGTCCATGAAGGAATCGATCTGCGGCGCGGTCAGCGCGACCTGGATGTGCTTGCCGATCACGAAGGCGCAGTGGGTGCGCTTGAGCGCTTCGACCATCTCGCGATTGATGCCGTAACCCAGGCAGCGGATATGGAGGTCGCCCTCGATCTCATCGAGCTCGCCGACGCCGACGCGGCTGCGGAATTGGATGCCCTCGCGCAGCCGCTCCGCCATCCGGTCAAGCAGTGCGGTCGGAATCCTCGTTGCAGCGGATTTGAGGAGCAGCGGCTCGAGGGTTGCGCGCACCTCGAAGATGTCGCGCAGGCGATCCTCATCGAGCGGCACGACATACCAATGAGCCTTCGCGCCTTTCTCCAGGATTCCGATCGCCTGCGCACGTAGCAGCAAATTGCGCGCAACCGTGCGCCCGACTCGGAAGTGCCGCGCCAATGCGAGCTCGCTGACGCGGAAGCGTCCGAACAGCGACCGGTAGATGATCTCGCGTTCGAGCTTGTAATAGAGCGTATCCCAGGCGTCGCTGCGCACCGCCTCGACGGGGCCGTCGGTCAGCCCAAACATCTCCGGCGTGATCGGGACGCGCCGCGGGTCAACCTTGCGCCTGCCGGCGATGACGCCGCGGCCATCGAAGCGGCGCACCAGGCCGATGTGCTCGAGCTGTTCGAAGGCCTGCCGTACCGGCGAGCGGCTGGAGCCGAACAAGGTCGCGATCGCCGATTCGGAGAGAACCGTGCCGGGTGGCACGTCACCGGCCCGGATGTGCTTCGCCAATGCGCTCTTGATCAGCGCATAGGCCGGCTGTTTTCGTCTGGTCTGCGATTTCGCTCTTGGAATCGACATCGGATGACTGCCCGCCGGTCACACTATCACGTGAACCCGTCAAGGTCGCTGGTAGCAGGCATTTACGCACCGTTGCCAGCGAACTTTTGACTATTGCGTGCAATGTGCAATCATGTTTAGCTACCTCAAACGCCAGATCGATGGCCGCCGTTGCGCGTCATTTGCGCTGCAGCGGCGCTCACGTTTGTTCGCCGCGCCGATTGATGGCTGCGGATAGGGCAGCAGATCGACGCGTCAGCTCGTTTCAACGCAGCCGATATGCAAGTCGGCGCACCAAAGGGAGGATTGAATGAAACTGACGAGGCGTGAGTTTTCCGCCGGCTTGGCGGCAGGTCTCGCTGCTCCCGCGCTGATGCGCAGCGCTTGGGCGCAGGGAGCGACCATCAAGATCGGCATGTGCGTGCCGGTGACCGGACCGGCAGCGGAGCAGGGCCTGTGGGCCCAGAACGGCGCCAAGCTGGCACTGGCCGCGGTCAACAAGGCCGGCGGCGTGCTCGGCAAGCAGGTCGAGCTCGTCATCGAGGACGACCAGACCACCAATCCGGGCATCGTGCTGGCGTTCTCCAAGCTTGCCGCGCAATCCGACATCGTTGCCTTCCTCGGCTCGATCCGCTCGACCCAGGTGCAGGCGATGGCGCCCGATGTGATCAAGGTCGGCAAGCCGGTGATGATCGGCGGCACCAATCCCGATCTCACCCATTCCGGCAATCCGTGGCTGTTCCGCTTCCGCCCGAACGACAATTACTCCGGCCGCGTGATTGCCGATTTCGGCGTCACCACGCTCGGCAAGAAGAAATGGGCGATCGTCCATTCCACCGACGCCTTCGGCACGGCGGGCGGCAAGGCGCTCACCGAGGCGCTGACCAAGCTCGGCGCGCCGCCGGTGCTGGACCAGGGCTACGCCAACCAGAGCCAGGACTTCACCCCGGTCGTGCTGGCCGTGAAGCAGTCCGGCGCCGACGTGCTCGGCACCTACTTCACCTTCGAGAACGATCTCGGCATCTTTGCCCGGCAGTTGCGCCAGCTCGGCGTCAACATCCCCTGGGTCGGCTCGCCCTCGGTGGTGGCGGTCTCCTCGACCAAGCTCGCCGGTCCGGCGCTGTTTGGCACCTACGGCGTCGCCGACTTCGCCGAAGACTCGAGCGATACCGCGAAGGCGTTCGGCAAGTCCTATCGCGATGCCTACAAGACCGCGCCCGACAACCAGAGCGCCTGGCCGTACGACGCGATCACCATCCTGTCGGCGGCGATCAACAAGGCCGGCTCGACCGATCCGAACAAGATCCGCGACGCCATCCTGGCGACGCAGAAATTCGCCGGTGCCGAAGGTGAGTATAATTTCGACAAGAACGGCGACGGCCTGCACGGCTACAACGTCGTGAAGAACGACAAGGGCAAGATCGTCTACGACAAGCACATCGACTTCAACGATTGATCGCGGATCGGTCTCGCCGGCGAAACCGGCGGGCCGATCTTCCGCGCACACTGACTGATCGAGCGCTGTCATGGATCTGGTTCTACAACTGCTGTTCACGGGAATCGGCATCGGCGCGGTCTACGCGCTGGTCGCGCTCGGCTTCGTGCTGATCTTCCGCGCCACCAACGTGGTGAACTTCGCGCAAGGCGAGTTCTCGATGGTGGCCGCCTATCTGATGGTGGTGTTCTCGGTCGATCTCGGCTGGCCTTACTGGCTGTCGTTCCTGATCGCGCTCGCCGGCATGGCGCTGTTCGGCGTCATCTTCAATCTCGGCGTCTACTATCCGTTGCGCCACCGCACCTACCTGCCTGTCATCATCGCCACCATCGGCGCCTCGATCCTGTTGTCGAACTCGGTGCTCGCGATCTACGGCCCGCAGCCGCAGGTGCTGCAGGGCTGGTTCGATACCCCCGGCATCCAGCTCGGCCCGGTCTATCTCGACAGCCAGTATCTGTTGATCATCGGCGTCACGATCCTTCTGGTGCTGTTCAATTTCTGGTTCTTCGAGAAGACGCTGCTCGGCAAGAAGCTGCAGGCGACCTCGCAGGACAAGGAAATGGCCTCGCTGCTCGGCATTTCCGTCTCCACCATGATCATGATCACCTTCATCTATTCGGCCGTGCTCGGCGGTCTCGCCGGCATCCTGGTGGCACCGGTGCTGTTCGTCTCGATCCAGATGGGCTCGACGATTGCGCTGAAGGCGTTTGCCGCGACCATCATCGGCGGCTTCGGTGACGTTGCCGGCGCCATCGTCGGAGGCCTCGCGCTCGGCGTCATCGAGACGTTCGGCGCCGCCTATATTTCGGTGCCGTACAAGGACGGCTTTGCCTTCCTGGTGCTGATCGCTTTCCTGGTGTTCCGGCCGCAGGGCATCTTCGGCGAACGCGTCGCGGAGAAAGCATGAGCGCCAGCGACAACATGATTCCGGCGCCGGCCGTGCGCTCGAAACCGCTGATCATCCGTCATCTGCCGTATTTCATCGGCGCCGCGGTGCTGGTGGCGCTCGCCGCCGGCATGCAGTTCGACGGCTACATCCTCAACATCCTGCTGCAGGCAACGACCTTCTCGATCGCGGTGTTCGGGCTTTCGGTCGTGCTCGGCCTGTGCGGCCAGATCAACCTGGCGCAGGCCGCGTTCTTCGGGTTCGGCGCCTATGCCGTCGGCCTCGGCACCGCCGACCTGCATCTGAACTTCTGGCTTTGCCTGGTCGGCGCCTGCGCGATCACGCTGGTTGCCGGTGCATTCCTCGGCATGTCGACGCTGCGGCTCGGCGGGCACTACCTTGCGATGGTCACGATCTCGTTCCAGCAGATCGTGACGCTGGTCATGATCAATGCGGTCGGCGTGACCCACGGACCGGACGGCGTCGCCAACATTCGCCGGCCCGAGCTGTTCCAATCCTCGCAAAGCTATCTGGCTTTCTGCGTCGCGATGCTCGCCATCGTCGGCTATCTGGTCTGGCATCTGCCCGACACCAAGCTTGGCCGTGCCATGCGCGCGGTGCGCGACAATGAGCTCGCGGCCGGCGTCAACGGCATCGACGTGTTCCGCACCAAGGTCTCCGCCTTTGCGGTGTGCGCGGTGCTCGGCGGCCTCGCGGGTGGCCTGTTCGCAGGCGGCTTCGCTTATGTCAGTCCGGACCAGTTCTCGTTTGCGGAATCGATCCAGTTTCTGACCATGTCGCTGCTCGGCGGCGTGGCCTCGCCGATCGGCTCGGCGATCGGCACCGGGCTGTTGATCCTGATTCCGGAATGGCTGCGCTTCCTGAAGAGCGTGCCCGGTCTCTACCTCGCGATCTACGGCCTGTCGGTGATCCTGATCATCCGCTTCATGCCGGACGGCATCTGGGGCTTCGTGTCCGACGCGTTCACACGCTGGCGCGCGCACACCAAGGCGCCGCCGGTCGCGGGAGCGCTCCTGCTCAAGCCTGCGACGACCGGCGGCGACATCGTGCTCGAAGTCACCGGGCTCTCGAAGCATTTCGGCGGCCTCAAGGCGGTCGATGGCGTCGACATCGCGGTCAAGCGCGGCAGCGTGCATGCGCTGATTGGACCCAACGGCTCCGGCAAGACCACGACGCTGAACGTGCTGTCCGGTCTCTACAAGGCGACCGCGGGCAGGATCGTGCTCGACGGCACCGACATCACCGGCATGGCGCCGCATCAGCGCACCGCGGCGGGGCTCGGACGCACCTTCCAGAACATCCGCCTGTTCCGCTCGATGACGGCGCTGGAGAATGTCGAGATCGGCGCCGAGCGGCCCGGCAACACCATGATCGGGAAGGGCGACGACGCGCTGACCGAGCGCGCGATGGAGGCGCTGACCTTCGTCGGGCTCGGCAACCGGGCCAACGAGCTGATCTCGAGCTTCTCCTACGGCCATCAGCGGCTGATCGAGATCGCGCGCGCGCTGGCCTCGAACCCGACGCTGCTGCTGCTCGACGAACCGGCCGCCGGCCTCAACTCGACCGAGAAGCTGGAGCTGCATGAGCTGCTCAAGCGCATCGCCGCGCAAGGCCTCACCATCCTGATCATCGATCATGATATGACGCTGGTCTCGGAAGCCGCCCAGCACATCACCGTGCTGAACTTCGGACGCCGCATCGCGGACGGCGAGTCCATGGCGGTGCTGCGTCATCCCGACGTCGTCTCCGCCTATCTCGGGAGCGAATGATGCCGCTGCTCGAAATCCGCAATCTCGTGGTCCGCTACGGCGAGATCGAGGCGCTGCGCGGCGTCACCATCGCCGTGGAGCAGGGGCAAGTGGTCACGCTGCTCGGCGCCAACGGCGCCGGCAAGTCGACCACGCTGCGCGCGATCTCCGGCCTCGCCAAGCCTGCCTCCGGCGACATCCTGTTCGACGGTCACTCGATCGCGGGCCTTGGGCCGGAAGCGATCGTGCGGCTCGGCATCTCGCATGTACCGGAAGGCCGCCGCGTGTTTCCGGGTCTCAGCGTGAAAGAGAACATCATGCTCGGCGCGTCGAACCGGAAGGTCGGGGCGTCGCAGATCTCGCGCGAGGCCGACGCGATGTTCGACCTGTTCCCGGACATCCGCGCCTTCTCCAACGCACTCGGCTGGACGCTGTCCGGCGGCCAATTGCAGATGGTCGCGGTGGCGCGCGGCCTGATGGCCAAGCCGCGGCTGTTGCTGCTCGATGAGCCCTCGCTCGGGCTGGCACCTGTGATCGTGCAGGCGGTGTTCCGCATCATTTCGCAGATCAGGAAGGACACCACGGTCTTGCTCGTCGAGCAAAATGCGCGCATGGGACTTTCGGTCGCCGATCACGGCTTCGTCCTGGAAACCGGGCGGATCGTGCTGGGCGGCAAGCCCGACGAATTGTGGGGCAACGAAGCCATCGCCGCGGCCTATCTCGGCGGCCACGCCAAAACCCACGCCTGACAACGCACTGTGCTTCATCGAGCGAGCGAGTTTTTCATGGTCACCATCAAGGTCGATAATCTCATCAACTTCGTGTCCGAAGTGTTCTCCCATTCGGAGTCCTCTCCGGAAGAGGCGAAGCGCATCGCGACCTATTTGACGACCGCGAATCTGACGGGCCATGATAGCCACGGCGTGATCCGCGTGCCCGTCTATGTCCGTTGGAAGAAGATGGGCTCGATCGTGCCGAACCAGACCCCCGAGGTCGTGGTCGACACGGCCTCGCTCGCGGTGGTCGACGGCAAGTTCGGTTATGGCCAGACCGTTACGCCGGTTGCAGTGAGGCTCGGCATCGAGAAGTGCAAGAAGGCGGGGCTTGCTGCGGTCGCACTGCGCAACTCCGGCCACCTCGGGCGCGTCGGCGACTGGGCCGAAATGGCTGCCGCCGAAGGGCTTGTGTCTGTTCATTTCGTGACCGCGGCGGGCTCGTTGCTGGTGGCGCCTTATGGCGGCGTCGAGAAGCGGCTGTCGACGGCGCCCTATTGCGTCGGCATTCCGCGCCAGGGCCAGGATCCGATCGTGCTCGATTTCGCGACCTCGGTCGTTGCCGAGGGCAAGTGCCTGGTAGCAAGCCGCGGCGGCAAGAAGCTGCCGCACGGCGCGCTCGTCGATGCCGACGGCACGCTGAGCGAGGATCCGCACGTGCTGTATGGCCCGTACACGCCAGACGGGCCGCGCGACCACACCAAGGGAACCGGCGCGATCCGCGCCTTCGGCGATCACAAGGGCTCGGGTCTCGCCTTCATCTGCGAGCTGCTCGGCGGTGCACTGACCGGCACCGGCGCGACGTCGTCGGACCGCCGCTTCGCCAACGGCATGATGGCGTTCTACATCGACCCCAAGGTGATCGACACCAGCAACTTCTTCGATGGCGAAATCACCCGCTACACCGATTTCATCCGCGCCACCAAGCCGATCGCGGGCACGGAGTCCGTGCTGGTTCCGGGCGATCCCGAGCGGAAAACCCGTGCCGATCGCACCAGGAATGGCATCCCCTTGCCTGACGACACCTGGGCAGCGATAGTGAATACCGCACGCGAAGTCGGCGTCAGCGAAGTTTCGATCCAGCGGGCGACCAGCTGAGGCTCGTCCCCCAATAAACCGCAAAGGGAAACGCGATCAATGGCAAACAAGGTCAAGCAAGTCTGGGCATCGGGCAAGGCGGTGGTGAACGCGTGGCTCGCGATCCCCTCCGGGTTCTCGGCCGAAGTGATCGCGCAATGCGGCTTCGACAGCGTCACCGTCGACATGCAGCATGGCGTGCAGGATTATCAGTCGATGGTGCAGTGCTTCCAGTCGATGCATGCCCATCCGGTCACGCCGATGGTCCGCGTGCCCTGGAATGAGCCGGGCATCATCGGCAAGGTGCTGGACGGCGGCGCCTACGGCGTGATCTGCCCGATGGTCAACACGCCGCAGGAAGCCAAGAACCTGGTTTCCTACGCCAAGTATCCGCCGAAGGGCGTGCGCTCCAACGGCCCGATCCGCGCCGGCATGTACGGCTCGGCCGGCACCTATCAGCAGACGGCCAACGACGAGATCGTGCTGCTGCCGATGATGGAAACCAAGACCGCGGTCGAGAACATGGAAGCGATCCTCGATGTCGAAGGCATCGATGGCGTCTATATCGGTCCGTCCGATCTCGGCTTCTCCTACGGTCTGGTGCCGAAGCTCGATCGCGACGAGCCCGAGATCCTCAAGATCTACGAGAAGATCATCAAGGAGTGCGGCAAGCGCGGTCTCAACCCGGGCATCCACTGCTCGGGTGCGGAGGGCGCCGTGCGCGCGATCAACATGGGCTTCAAGCTCGTGACGCTGTCGAACGAAGTCGGCCTGATGCAGGTCTATGCCAGGATGCAGGTCAACCAGACCCGCGAGAAGTCCGGCGGCAAGGCGTAAGGACTGTCCGCAATGTTAGCTCTGCTTCCTCGCCCTGCTCTCATGTCCGCCGAAGCCCGCCTTCTGGCGAAGGCGGATGCGGGGAGAGGGTTGGGGTGAAGGGCCTCCATCCGGCGAGTACTTTGTTTGCGATTGCGCGTGTGCCTTGCCCCTCACCCGAATTCTCGCTGTGCGAGAATTCGACCTCTCCCCGTAAAGGACGGGGAGAGGTGAAGACGAAGGAGAACTCCCATGGCCTCGGCACAAGTGATCCGTCTGCACGCCGACGACAGCGTCCTGATCGCGCGCGCGAGCCTGCCGCCGGGGCTCGAGGTCACCGACGGCGTCACCACCGTCGATCGCATTCCCGCGGGCCACAAGGTCGCGATCAAGCCGATCGCACAGGGCGAGCCGATCCGGCGCTATGGTCAGATCATCGGCTTCGCGACACAGCCGATTGCGCCCGGCCAGCACGTGCATACGCAGAACTGCGGCATGGGCGATTTCGCCAAGGACTATGCCTACGGCGTCGACGTCAAGCCGGTGCCGAATTTCGATCTGCCGGCGACGTTTGAGGGCATCCGCCGCGCCGACGGCCGCGTCGCGACGCGCAATTATATCGGCATCCTCACCTCGGTGAATTGCAGCGCCCATGTCGCCGGAATCGTCGCCGACATGTTCAAGAAGAATCCGTTCACCGGCGACAACCCGCTGGCCGATTTCCCGAATGTCGACGGCGTCGTCGCGCTGACCCACAAGACCGGCTGCGGCATGACCCAGGACGAGCCATTGGCGCTGCTTCGCCGCACGCTCGGCGGCTATGCGCGCCACGTCAATTTCTCCAACGTCATCGTGCTCGGCCTCGGCTGCGAGGTGAACCAGATCGGCGGCCTGATGGCCGAGCAGAAGCTCGCCGGCCGTCTGCGCGCGATGGACATCCAGGAGGTCGGCGGGACGCGCAAGACCGTGGAAGCCGGCGTTGCCTTCGTGAAGGAAGCGCTCACCGACGCCAACAAGGTCAAGCGCGAGGCGGTGCCGGCGAGTGAGTTGACGGTGGCGCTGCAATGCGGCGGCTCGGATGGCTATTCCGGCGTGTCGGCCAATCCGGCGCTCGGGGCCGCGAGCGATCTGCTGGTCCGTCACGGCGGCACGGTGATCCTGTCGGAGACGCCGGAGACCTACGGCGCCGAGCATCTGTTGACCCGTCGCGCCGTCAGCCGCGAGGTCGGTGAGAAGCTGGTCGGCCTGATGCGCTGGTGGGAGGAATACACCCAGCGTGAGGGCGCCGAGATGAACGCCAATCCGAGCCCCGGCAACAAGGCCGGCGGCCTCACCACGATCCTTGAGAAGTCGCTCGGCGCGATGGCCAAGGCGGGCAGCACCAATCTCGTCGACGTCCTGCACTACGCCGAGCCCGTCACCAAGAAGGGTTTTGTGTTCATGGACACGCCCGGCTACGACCCGGTCGCCGCGACCGGGCAGGTGGCCGGCGGCGCCAACCTGGTCTGCTTCACCACCGGCCGCGGCAGCGTGTTCGGCTGCAAGCCCGCGCCGTCGATCAAGCTCGCCACCAACACGCCGATGTACAAGCGGATGGAAGACGACATGGACGTCAATTGCGGCACCATCCTCGACGGCGAGGAGAGCGTACAGGAATGCGGCCAGCGCATCTTCGACCTGATCCTCAAGACCGCCTCGGGCCAGCCGACCAAGAGCGAGAGCTTTGATTTCGGCGGTGCCGAATTCGCGCCGTGGGTCTTGGGCGCGACGATGTAGTTTAGGGCTACGATCCAGCCTTACACTCCGCTGTCGTCCCTGCCGAGTGCGCAATTGCGCCCGGGAGCAGGGCCCCATAACCACCGGCCGTAGTGATGTGCAAGGCGTCTGCCACCGTTTTTCATCGATGAATCACGCGGTATGGGTCCCTGCTTTCGCAGGGACGACGAGTTCTGTTGACATGGTCTCCCGGATTACGCTTCGCTCCATCCGGGCAACGGACTGAACGGAGGCAAGGTGCGCGCGGGTCGATTGGGAATCATTGGATGCCTCGCATTCCTGGCCGCCTTGAGTCTTGGCGTCGGTTCGGCTGACGCCGCAACCATCGTGGCACTTGGCGCGAGCAATACCTACGGCAAAGGCGTGGCGCGCAACCAGGCCTATCCCGCGCAGCTCGAAGCGATCTTGCGGGCGAAGGGTTTGAACGTCCGTGTCGTGAACGCCGGCATCAATGGCGACACCACGGAAGGGATGCTGCAACGTCTGGACCGTGCCGTCCCGAACGGGACCCGTGCGGTGATTCTACAGCCGGGCGGCAATGACCGGCGCAAGGGCAGCCCTGACCGGACCGCGGATATCCAAAGTCGACTGAGCGCCCGCGGCATCGCGGTGATCATGCTTCCTAACGGGATGCTGGGCGGGCTCCCGCATCAGCCCGATGGCCAGCATTTGACTCCCGAGGGCTATCACACGCTCGCCGAGCAGCTCGCTTCGCAGGTATCCGGCGCGATCGGCCGCTAGCGGGTGAGGCTAACCAGCCACGCCAGTTGCTGAGGTCGGGACAACGCGGCGGATAATTCCTGGGCAGTCGCTGCCCGTTGTTAGTGCTTGATGTCGACCGGCAGCAGTGTTCTGCTCAAAAAAGCTGCTGGAGTCCTCGGTCCGTGTCGATCTTCGTCGCACTGCATCACGTCACGCACTACAAATACGACCGGCCGATCGATCTCGGGCCCCAGACCATTCGGCTCCGGCCCGCGCCGCATACCCGCACGCCGATTCTGAGCTACTCGCTCAAGGTCACGCCATCAAACCACTTCGTGAACTGGCAGCAGGATCCGCAGGGCAACTGGCTGGCGCGCTACGTGTTTCCGGAGAAGGCGACCGAGCTCAAGGTCGAGGTCGACTTCACCGCGCAGATGACCGTGGTCAATCCGTTCGACTTCTTCGTCGAGCCCTATGCCGGCAGCTTTCCATTCGAATATCCCGGCGATCTCAAGACCGAGCTCGCGCCTTATCTTGAAACCGAGGTGCATGGGCCGTTGCTCGCGGCTTATCTGAAGGACATTCCGCGCAAGGCCGACTCTACCGTCAATTTCCTGGTCGAGCTGAACGCGCAGCTGCAGAAGAAGATCGGCTACGTGATCCGCATGGAGGCCGGCATCCAGACGCCGGAGGAGACGCTGGCCGCGGGCTCCGGCTCCTGCCGCGACTCGGCGTGGCTCTTGATCCAGGCGCTGCGCCATCTCGGGCTCGCCGCGCGCTTCGTCTCGGGATATCTCATTCAGCTGCGGCCCGACATCGATCCGCTCGAGGGGCCGCGCGAGGTCGAGAGCGATTTCACCGACCTGCACGCCTGGGCCGAGGTTTATCTGCCGGGTGCGGGCTGGATCGGGTTCGACGTCACCTCCGGCATGCTGACGGGCGAGGGACATATCCCGGTCTGCGCCACGCCACACTATCGCTCGGCCGCGCCGGTGACCGGCACCGCAGGCTTCGCCAATGTCGAGTTCGGCTTCGAGATGAGCGTCAAGCGGATCCGCGAGGCGCCGCGGATCACCAAGCCCTTTTCGGATGAATCCTGGGCGCGGCTCGACCGGCTCGGCGAGCAGGTCGATGCAGATCTAAATAAGGACGACGTGCGGCTGACCATGGGCGGCGAGCCGACCTTCGTCTCGGTCGACGATCTGGAATCGCCGGAGTGGAACGTCGCCGCGGTCGGTCCGACCAAGCGCGGGCTTGCCGACGAGTTGATCCGCAAGCTGCGCACGCGGTTCGCGCCCGGCGGCCTGCTGCATTACGGCCAGGGCAAATGGTATCCCGGCGAGAGCCTGCCGCGCTGGGCGTTCGGCCTCTATTGGCGCAAGGACGGCAAGCCGATCTGGAACAATGCCGACCTGATCGCTTCAGTCGAAAATCCGGGCAAGGCTGAGATCGCCGATGCGGAGCGCCTCGCAATCGGCATCGCCGCGCGGCTTGGCCTGAACGCTGACTACGTCATGCCGGCCTTTGAGGACACTGCGTTCTGGCTCGAGCGCGAGGCCGGCTTGCCGGCCAATGTCAGCCCTGCGAATTCCAAATTGACCGATCCGGAAGAGCGCGCGCGGATGGCGCGGGTGTTCGACGAGGGGCTGACCACGCCGAAGGGTTACGTGCTGCCGATCCAGCGCTGGAGCCCGCTCGGCGATCGCGTGCCGGCGCGCTGGCGCAGCGAGCACTGGAAGATCAGGCGCAGCCATTTGTTTCTCTTTCCGGGCGATTCCCCGCTGGGCTTGCGGCTTCCGATCGCTTCGCTCGAACACGTCCCGCCCGAGGATTTTCCCTACGTCATCGAGCAGGATCCGATGGCGCCGCGCGATGCGCTGGGGGAGATCGATCCGGAGCTGACGCGGGCGCTCAAGGACATTGAAGAGCCGCTGCCGGTGCGTACCGCGATGTCGATCGAGGTGCGCGATGGCGTGCTGTGCGCCTTCATGCCGCCGGTGGAGAAGGTCGAGGACTATCTCGAGCTGATCGCCGCGATCGAAGCCGCCGCCGAACAGCTGCAGCTGCAAGTCCATGTCGAAGGCTACGCGCCGCCGTTCGATCCGCGGATCGAGGTGATCAAGGTGACGCCGGATCCCGGCGTGATCGAGATCAACGTGCAGCCGGCACAAAGCTGGCGCGAAGCCGTCGACATCACGCTCGGTCTCTATGAGGACTCCGCGAAGACGCGGCTCGGGGCCAACCGTTTCCTGATCGATGGCCGCCACACCGGCACCGGCGGCGGCAACCACATCGTGGTCGGCGGCAGCAAGCCGGAGGATTCACCGTTCCTGCGCCGGCCCGATCTGTTGAAGAGCCTCGTGCTGTACTGGCAGCGGCATCCGTCGCTGTCCTATCTGTTCTCCGGCATGTTCATCGGCCCGACCAGCCAGGCGCCGCGCATCGACGAGGCGCGGCATGATGGACTCTATGAACTCGAGATCGCGCTGTCGCACGTTCCGCCGTCGGGCATGGATGCGCCGCTGTGGCTGGTCGATCGCCTGTTCCGGCACATCCTGGTCGATATCACCGGCAACACCCATCGCGCCGAGATCTGCATCGACAAGCTGTATTCGCCCGATGGCCCGACCGGCCGGCTCGGCCTGGTCGAATTCCGCGCGCTCGAAATGCCGCCCGACCCGCGGATGTCGCTGGCGCAGCAGCTCTTGATCCGGGCGCTGATCGCAAAGCTGTGGCGCGAGCCGCAGCAGGGCAAGTTCGTGCGCTGGGGCACCGCGCTGCATGACCGCTTCATGCTGCCGCATTTCCTCTGGGAGGATTTCCTGGGCGTGCTCGCCGAGCTCAAGCAATCCGGCTATGACGTCGAGCCGGAGTGGTATCAGGCCCAGCTCGAATTCCGCTTCCCCGCGTTCGGCCGCATCCACCACGGCGGCGTCGGCCTCGAGCTGCGGCAGGCGCTCGAGCCCTGGCACGTGCTGGGCGAGGAGGGCACCGCCGGCGGCACCGTGCGCTACGTCGATTCCTCGGTCGAGCGGCTCCAGGTGAAGGCGACGGGATTCGTCGAGGGCCGCCACGTCATCACCTGCAACGGCAGGCGGATGCCGATGACCGAGACCGGCCGCGCCGGCGAGGCAGTCGCCGGCGTGCGCTTCAAGGCCTGGCAGCCGGCCTCCGGCCTGCATCCGACCATTCCCGTGCACGCGCCGCTGACATTTGACCTGATCGATACCTGGAACGGCCGCTCGCTCGGCGGCTGCGTCTATCATGTCGCCCATCCCGGTGGCCGCAACTACGAGACCAAGCCGGTCAATTCCTACGAGGCCGAGGCGCGGCGGCTGGCGCGCTTCCAGGAGCACGGTCATACCCCCGGCAGGATCGAACCACCGCCGGAGGAACGCACAATTGAGTTTCCCTTGACCCTCGACTTGCGGACGCCGCTCCTGCAGTAATTGGATGCAGGGGAAGTGCAATGACCGCATCGGGTGGCCAAGGAAGCAGTCAAGAGAGCAGGGCCCGTCCCGGTCAGCGCCGGATGGCGCAGTGGACCCGCGACTATATCCGGCTCCCCGGCATTCCCGATGAATATATTGCCGAGAACGGCGCGCCGCGGCCGGTCTGGGCGCGCTTCTTCGATGCGTTTGCCGGGCTGTCGCCGGCCGACATCGAGCGGCGCTTTGCCTCCGCCGATCGCCATCTGCGCGAGGCCGGCGTCACCTACCGTGCGCCCGGCGACACCTCGGACCGGATCTGGCCGCTCAGCCATCTGCCGCTGATCATCGACGCGGCCGATTGGCGGCAGCTCGCCGCCGGCGTCGCACAGCGCGCGCAGCTTTTGGAAATGGTGCTGGCCGATCTCTACGGCGACGGCCGTCTCGTCGCAGAGGGCGCGATTCCCGCCGCGGCGATCGCCGGCAGCAGCGAGTATCTGCGCGCGGTCAGCGGCATCAAGCCGCCCGGCGGCCGCTATCTGCATCTCTATGCCGCCGACATCGGCCGCGGGCCTGACGGCCGCTGGTGGGTGCTCGGCGATCGCACGCAGGCGCCATCGGGCGCGGGCTATGCGCTGGAAAACCGCCTGGTGCTGTCGCGCGCCTTCTCCAACCTCTACAAGTCGATGAATGTCGAGCGCGTCGCGCCGTTCTTCGAAGCGTTCCGCGATTCACTGCGCGCCAGCGCCGATCGCGACGAGCCCCGGATCGGCCTGCTGACGCCGGGCGCGTTCAGCGAGACCTATTTCGAGCATGCCACGCTCGCGCGCTATCTCGGCTTCCTGCTGGTCGAAGGCGACGACCTCGCGGTCTCCGGCGACCGCATCCATATCCGCACCGTCGCCGGATTGAAGCGGCTCGACGTGCTGCTGCGCCGGGTCGATTCCAACATGCTCGATCCGCTCGAGCTCGACGCCTCCTCCTATCTCGGCGTGCCCGGGCTCGTCGAGGTGCTGCGCAAGAGCGGCGTCGTGGTCGCCAACATGCCGGGCTCGGGCGTGATGGAGGCGAGGGCGCTGCTCGGCTTCCTGCCCAGCCTGTGCCGGCGCCTGCTCTCCGAAGACCTGATGATGCCGCACATCGCGACCTGGTGGTGTGGCCAGAAGTCCGCCCGCGAGCAAGTGCTCTCGCGGCTCGACGAATTCGCGATCGAAGGCGCCTATGGCTGCGGCGTTGCGGATTTTCCAGGCCACGGGCCGGTGCTCCCGGGCGAACTGTCGGCCGCGGACCGCGACCGCCTGAAGGATGCGATCAGCCATCGCGGCATCGACTACGTCGGACAAGAGCTGGTGCGGCTGTCGACCACGCCGGTGTGGGAGAACGGCCGCATTGCGCCGCGTCCGTTCGTGCTGCGGGTGTTCGCCGCGGCGACGCCGAACGGCTGGACCGTGTTGCCCGGCGGCTTCTGCCGGATCGCGGATCGGGCGGATGCGCGCGCGGTGTCGATGGGCGATGGCGCAGTGTCCGCCGACGTCTGGGTGGTCTCCGACAAGGCGGTTGCGACCTCGACCCTGCTGCCGGCGGTCGACACCGTCCGAATCCGCCGCATCGCCGGCGTGCTGCCGAGCCGCGCCGCCGACAATCTGTTCTGGCTCGGGCGCTATCTCGAGCGCGCGGAAGCCACCATTCGCTTGATCCGCGCGCTGTGCACGCCGCTGCGCGATCCGGCGCGGGCGAATTCGACCGGCTCGACGCCGGCGATGCATTCGGCCGAGCGCATCCAGCGCATGCTGGTTACCTGGGGCGCGGCCTCGCAGACCGCGCGCGCCAATCCCGCCAAGGTCGCGCTCGAAGCGTTGCAGAACGAGGAGAAGTTCGGCTCGGCGCTGTCGCTGGTGCGATCGGCGCAGCGCACCGCCACCTCGCTCCGCGAGCGGCTGTCGCCGGACGCCTGGCAGGTCATCACCGAGATGGCCGATCGGCTCGCGATCGAGGTTCACGACGATGACGGCGTCGTCAGCGCCGCCGAGCTGACCTTGCAGGAGCTCGCAAGCTTCGCCGGCCTCGCGCAGGAGAACATGAACCGCGCGGCCGGCTGGCGCTTCCTCGAGATGGGCCGCCGTGCCGAGCGCGCCATCAACACCACGCGCTTTGCCCGCCAGTTCGCCTATGACGAAGCCGGTGACGAGGATCTCGACGTCCTGCTGACGCTGGTCGATTGCCAGATCACCTATCGCTCGCGCTATCTGGTGCAGCCGCTGCTCACGCCGGTGCGCGATCTCGCCGTGCTCGATCCCTACAATCCGCGCTCTGTCGCATTCCAGGTCGCCGCGCTGAACGAGCATATTGCCGCGCTGCCGAGCCTGAAGGAGCACGGCCTGATCGAGCGGCCGCAGCGGCTCGCGGTTGCGGTCGAGGCGATGTTGACGACGGCCGAAGCCGGCAGCCTCGACGTCAAGACGCTGTTTGCGCTGGAGCAGGACCTGCTCAACCTCGCCGACTCGGTCGGGCTGCATTATTTCCCGCACGGGCCGAACGCCAGCCGGCCGGAGAAGCTCACGGGGCTGGCGTGATCTACGACATCCGTCACGTCACGACCTACAGCTATGAGACCCAGGTCAGCTTCGCGCGCTGCGCGCTGCGACTGGAGCCGATCACCGGCGACGGGCAGGAGCTGGTTTCCCATTCGGTCGAGATTCGTCCGAAGCCCGCGGAGCGCACCGCGCGGCGCGACTTTTTCGGCACGCTGACCGAAAGCGTCCTGATCGAGACCGCGCATCGCAGCCTTCGCATCGATTCCCGCTCGCGGGTCTCCGTGGCGCGGCAGCCGCCGCTCCGTGACGCGGCGAGCCCGTCCTGGGAGTGCGTGCGCGACAACGCGTTCGAGGCATTGAGCCTCGATGCGGGCTCGCCGGTCGGCTACGTCTTCGCCAGCGCGCTGGTGCCGGTGCTGCGGCCGGTGACGGCCTACGCTTCCGCGAGCTTTTCGCCCGGCGGCGGCATCCTTGCCGGTGCGGCCGACCTGATGCGTCGCATCCGCGGCGACTTCAAATACGATCCGAAGGCGACCGTGATCTCGACGCCGCTTCGCGACGTATTCGAGAAGCGCCACGGCGTCTGCCAGGATTTTGCCCATGTGATGATCGCGGGGCTTCGCGGCCTCGGTCTCCCGGCGGCCTATGTCAGCGGTTACCTGCGCACCATTCCGCCGCCGGGTCAGCCGCGGTTGCAGGGCGCGGACGCAACCCACGCCTGGGTGTCGGTCTGGTGCGGTAGCGAACTCGGCTGGGTCGGGTTCGATCCGACCAACGATCTCATGGTCGCCAACGACCACATCATTCTCGCCATCGGCCGCGACTTCGCCGATGTCTCGCCGGTCGACGGCGTCATCGTCGGCGCGCGCAAGCAGAAGCTCAGCGTCGCCGTCGACGTGCTGCCGGTGGAGTGAGCCGAGGGGACTGGCGCGCGTTCGGCCGCGCCGCCGCGATCTCGATCAGGCGACCTGCCGCTTGCCCGATTTGTCCCACCCGATCGGGCTGATGATGACGCGGTCGCGGCCTTCATGCTTCGCTTGATAGAGCGCGAGGTCCGCGGCCTTGAGCAGGTCGCGCGATGTGCGCTCGTGATCCGGGACGAGGCAAGACAATCCGATGCTGACGGTCGGCAACTCATGCTCGGATTCGCGCGCCGCGGTCAGCTTCGCGCGAATCTGCTCGGCAACCTCCAATGCACCCGCTTTGCCGATGCCAGGCAGCAACACCGAAAACTCCTCGCCGCCATAGCGCGCGCCGAGATCGGTTGCGCGCTTGGTGCTAGTGGCGATGCACCGTCCCACAGTGGCGAGCACGGCGTCGCCGGCCTGATGGCCGTACGTGTCGTTGAAGGTCTTGAAATGATCGACGTCGATCATCAGAAGCGATACCGGCGACTTTGCGCGCATGCCACGACGCCATTCGAAGTCAAGCGTATCGTCGAGGCGGCGGCGGTTGGCGAGGCCCGTCAGCGCATCGGTGTTCGCGAGGTGCGCGAGCCGGCCTTCCGCGACGGCCCGCCGTTTGAGAGCCGCCAGCAGATAGAACATCAAAACGATCGAGAAACCGCAGAGCGCCGCCACCACGCTTCCGATCAGCCAGAGCTGTTGCCACCAGTCGGCATAGATGCCGTCGAGCGCGAGGCCCTCGGCGATCAGTAGGGGATGGTGTCCGACCGCCTGAAAAACATAGAGCCGGCTGACGTGATCGACGACCGACTTCGTGATGTAGAAGCCGGATTGCCGTGCCGGGAACTGCCTGAAGACCTGTGAGTCCCTGATGCTTTGCCCGATCTTGGCGATGTCGAACGGTGCTCGCATCAGCATGACGCCATCGGTGTTGAACAACGCCATGCTATCGCCGAGGCCGAAGCTCAGCTTGCGAAACAGATTGTGGAAATAGCTGAGCCGCATGCTGCCTGCGACCACGCCGGCAAAGGATCCGTCGTCATTGCTGATGCGCCGGCTCAGGCTGATCAGATATTCGCCGTCTGAAGTCACCCAGGGAGCGCTAATGAACAGCCCGCTGTCGGCTCGCGCCTGATGCACCCGGAAGAAGTCCCGATCGGCGAAGTTAGCGGTCCGCGGCGTCAATGTCCGGGAATCGAGCGTGACGTCTCCCGCCGTATTCAGCACGAGGATCGAGCCGAGATCCTTGGCGGTGGCGGCGCGGTCGAATAGCACGACCTGGCGAAGCTCCGGGCTGATCTTGCCCAGCTCCGGCAGCTTGACGCCGTCCGCGACGGCCTGCAGCGACAGGTCATAGAGCTCGATGTTGCGGTCGATCTCGCTGGCGATGGAGGCGACGAGGTTGGTCGCGCCCTCCTTCGCATGCTGATAGTCCTTGCCGGCCATTTCCCAGAGAATGGACGCGCAGATCGCCGAAAAGCACAAGACGAGACCGATCCCGAGCGCGAGGAGCCGTTTGGTCGGCACCGCTTTCGGCTTTGGCAACAGTCCGTTCATTGCTCGCTTCCACTTCCCCGCGCCCCCCGCGCACTTTGAGTTTCTATAGGGGCATCAAATTGAGAAAGGCGACCGCAAGCACAGGCAATTTGCGCCCGTGCGTTGCGATATTCTTAACCATTCCAGGTCGGTCGGAACCCGTCGCGGGGGCCGGACAGATCGGCTGATCCGTTCAGGTTCCGGTCCGTCGCAGGTCCTCGGCGGCGTCGCTGCGCAGGTTGCGGAAGAACTGCTCGACCTCGCGCGATAGCGTCTCGGCGGTTGCGGTCAGATCGTTCGATGCCGCGAGCACCGATTCCGCCGCCTTGCTGGTCTGGTCCATGTCGTCGCGGAGCGAGCCGACATTCGTCACCAGGGTTTCGTTGCCCTGGGCGGCCATCTGCGCGTTGGCGGAGATTTCGCGCGTGGCTGCATCCTGCTGGCCGATCGCGCTTGCGATGTTGGCGGTGACGTTGCTGATCTCGCGCACCGCCTGGCCGATCTCGCGCACGGCGGCCACCGAGTTGCGGGTCGAGGCCTGGATCAGGCCGACATTCTCGCTGATCTCGGCGGTTGCCTTGGCGGTCTGCCCGGCCAGCGCCTTGACCTCGTGCGCAACGACCGCGAAGCCGCGGCCGGCATCGCCCGCGCGGGCGGCTTCGATGGTGGCGTTGAGCGCGAGCAGGTTGGTCTGCTCGGCGATCGCCTGGATCAGGTTCAGCACACCGTCGATGCGCTGCGTGGTGGCGGCAAGGCTCTCGATCTCGGTGATCGACCGGTCGGTGCGCGCACCCGCCTGATCGACCGCCCCCGACGACTGCTTGACCTGGCGGCCGATCTCCTCGACCGAGGCGGAGAGCTCTTCGGCTGCGCTTGCCACCGCAGACACGTTGCTCGAGGCCTGTTCGGTCGCGCCTGCCGCCGCAACCGTCCGGCCGCTGGCGTCCGCCGCGACGGTTGCGATGGTCTGCGCGGTTTGTCGCATCGTGGCAGCGTTGTCGTGCACTGCGCGGAGCACCTCACCGATGGTGCCGCGGAACGTCTCGACGAAGCTTTCGATATGCCGGCCGCGGGCATCGCGAGCCTCGGAGTCTTGCACGACTTGCGCGTTCAGGCTGCGATTGCGGTCCATCGCCTCCTGGAAGACCTTGATGGCGCGTGCCAGTGCGCCGATTTCATCGCTGCGCCCGACGTGCGGCACGTCGACATGGTCGGCGCCCTCGGCGACGTGCTTGATGGTCGTGGTGATCTGCGACAGTGGCCGCGCCACCGAGCGGGCGATGATCAGCACGCCGAGCACCACCACGATCAGGGCCGCCGCGCCGAGCCCGGTCAGCAGCAGCGCCAGTTCGCGGTTGGTGTCGGTCTGCTGCGCCAGTCTCTTGCTGCGCTCGGCGTAGACCTTGGAAAGCGCCTCGAGGTCCTTGTTCAGTGCGGTGCGCACGTCGCGATTGGCGTCGTTGTCGCCCCACTCGCGCCCGGCAGCGGCGCCGATTTCGATGCCGCGGCGGACCAGCTCTTTGCGGAATTCGATGAATTGCTCGATGCGCTTCTTGAACACCGCGAACTGCGCGGCGTCGTCGGCCTGCACCAGGGTCTCCCAGTTCCTCACCACGCCGAGGATGCGGTCGTTGAACGCCAGCAGCCCGTCGCCGTATTTCTTCACCGCCGCAGGTTCGGTCGACATGTAGATGCCGCGGGATTCCATCACCACCGCGTAAACCAGCGAGTTGACCCGCTCGACATTGAGCGCGGCGCGGCTTGCGAGGTCGACGGCCGCGGTCAGCTCGGCATTGCGCCGCGCGTTGTAGTCGGACAGGACGGTGATGGCTGCGGTCAGCGCCGCAATCAGCGCAAACGTCGAGTACAGCCTGGCAGCAAGCGAGAATCGGGATGCCATTGGAGGCCGGGATGTGGAGATGGGGGATGTGACGGGGGACGGCATTGCGGGCACTCCAAGAGGCCGGGGAGTACCTTCGGCCAATTAAAGCTTATGCAAAATCTTCATGGACAATTTCTTAACGCGTGCGTTCTGTGCCGCCGCAACCGTTAAAATCTCTAAATAATACCAATGTCTTATGAGATGCTCCGAGGCGACCGGATGGCGGCGGCTTGCCGCCGTGTTGAATGACGGACCGCCATCATCATCATTCATCAACATCCCCCGGCGCACCGGGCGAAGCTGATGGCACGACTTTCGCAAAGAGGTGCTAGGTTACGCCGTCCCCAGCCTCGACGCGAATCCCCATGCTCTATCGTCACACCATCGACGCCACCAATTATGCATTCGACGATCTGCGCATCCTGCTTGCCAAGGCTTCGCCGCCGCGGTCCGGCGACCGTTTGGCCGGCATCGCGGCCGACAGCGCCGCGGAGATGATCGCCGCGCGGCTCGCGCTTGCCAACGTTCCGCTCAAGCAATTCCTCGATGAGCCTGTCATCCCCTATGAGGACGACGAAGTCACCCGCCTGATCCTCGACAGCCACGACGTTGCCGGCTTCCTGCCGGTGTCGTCGCTCACCGTCGGCGGCTTCCGCGACTGGCTGCTGTCGGATGCCGCCACTGGAGACGCGATCAACCGGATCTCGCGCGGCATCACGCCGGAGATGGTGGCGGCGGTGTCGAAGCTGATGCGCAACCAGGATCTGATCCTGGTCGCGAAGAAATGCGAGGTGACGACCCGCTTCCGCAACACCATCGGCTTGCGCGGGCGAATGAGCACGCGGTTGCAGCCGAACCATCCGTTCGACGATGCCAAGGGCATCACCGCCTCGATCCTCGACGGGCTGCTGCTCGGATCGGGCGACGCCTGCATCGGCATCAATCCGGCGAGCGACGATCCGAACGTCATCGGCACCCTGTTGCGGCTGCTGGACGACGCCATCACCCGGCTCGGGATTCCGACGCAGGGCTGCGTGCTGACCCATGTCACGACCACGCTCGGCCTGATCGGGCAGGGGCTGCCGGTCGATCTCGTGTTCCAGTCGATCGCAGGCACCGAGGCGGCCAACCGCAGTTTCGGCGTCGACCTCTCGTTGCTCCGGGAGGCACGCGAAGCCGGGCTGTCGCTCCGCCGCGGCACGGTCGGCGACAACGTCATGTATTTCGAGACCGGGCAGGGCTCGGCACTGTCGGCCAACGCCCATCACCAGGTCGACCAGCAGACCTGCGAGGCGCGGGCCTATGCAGTGGCGCGGGCGTTCGATCCGCTGCTCGTCAACAGTGTGGTCGGCTTCATCGGTCCGGAATACCTTTATGACGGCAAGGAAATCATCCGCGCCGGGCTCGAGGATCATTTCTGCGGCAAGCTGCTCGGCCTGCCGCTCGGGATCGACGTCTGCTACACCAACCACGCCGAGGCCGATCAGGACGACATGGACAATCTCCTGACGCTGCTTGCGGCGGCCGGCGTGAACTTCATCATGGGCGTGCCGGGCGCCGATGACGTGATGCTGAACTATCAGTCGACATCGTTTCACGATGCGCTCTACATCCGCGACCTGTTCGGCCTGAAGCGGGCGCCCGAATTCGACGATTGGCTGGCGCGCGTCGGCCTTGCCGGGCAGGATTTCCGCCTCGTTGCCGATGCGGGGCAGCTGCCCGACCTCGCCGCCAAGCTGTTGACCTGACGGGATAGCGAAATTCTGCAGAGCAACTATCTCACCGTTGTGACGTTGGTAAGCGCCACAATGTTGAAGAATTTCTGGCCCAGCGTTCCACGCTATGGTTAGATTTGCGGGTGCTTCGGGGTCGATTGATGAGAGCTGAGGGCATAAAGACAGCACGGCGTATCCTCTGCGTCTTTCCGCGCTATACGTCGTCCTTTGGGACCTTCGAGCACTCCTATCCTCTGACCGACGGCGTCAAGGCGTTCATGCCGCCGCAGGGCCTGCTGCTGATCGCCGCATACCTCCCCGAGAACTGGCCGGTCCGCTTCGTCGACGAGAATCTGCGTCCGGCCACAGCGGAGGATTTCGAGTGGGCGGAAGCCGTGTTCGTCAGCGGCATGCACATCCAGCGCCAGCAGATGAACGATATCTGCCACCGCGCGCATGACCGCGACCTGGTGGTCGCGATCGGCGGCCCATCGGTCAGTGCCTGTCCGGACTACTATCCCTCATTCGACTACCTTCATGTCGGCGAGCTCGGCGATGCGACCAATGAGCTGATCAAGCGTCTGGAGCAGGACACCAGCCGCCCCGACGAGCAGGTGGTGCTGAAGACCATCGACCGCCTGCCGATGACGGAATTCCCGCTGCCGGCCTATGAGCTTGCCGAAACCAAGAAGTACTTCCTCGGCAGCATCCAGTTCTCCTCGGGCTGCCCCTATCAGTGCGAGTTCTGCGACATCCCCGGGCTCTATGGCCGCAATCCGCGGCTGAAGTCGCCGCAGCAGATCATCGCCGAACTCGACAAGCTGCGCGCCTGCGGCGCGACCGACACTGTCTATTTCGTCGACGACAACTTCATCGGTAACCGCAAGGCGGCGAGCGAGCTGCTGCCGCATCTGATCGAGTGGCAGAAGCGGACCGGCTATGTCACGCGCCTTGCCTGCGAGGCGACGCTCAACATCGCCAAGCGCCCCGAGATCCTGGAGAAGATGCGCGAGGCCTTCTTCGTGACGATCTTCGTCGGCATCGAGACGCCCGATCCCGACGCGCTGAAGGCCATGCACAAGGATCAGAACATGATGGTTCCGATCCTGGAGGGCGTGCGCACCATCAACTCCTTCGGCATGGAGGTCGTCTCCGGCATCATCATGGGGCTCGATACCGACAAGCCCCAGACCGCTGACGCGCTGCTCTCCTTCGTCGAGGAGTCCCGGATTCCGCTTCTGACCATCAACCTGCTGCAGGCGCTGCCGAAGACGCCGCTGTGGGATCGGCTCGAAAAGGCAGGAAGGCTGGTCCATGACGAGGGCCGCGACTCCAATGTCGAGTTCCTGCTGCCCTACGAGGACGTGGTCAGTTCCTGGCGCAAATGCATGGAGATCGCCTACCAGCCCGAGAAGCTGTTCGAGCGCTATTTGCATCAATGCAACTACACCTACGCCAACCGCATCAAGGTGCCGGTCAGCCCGGAGATGAAGAGTTGGGCCAACATCCGGCGCGGCCTGATCATGCTGCGCAACATCTTCTGGAAGGTCGGCGTGCTCGGCGACTACAAGCGCGTGTTCTGGAAGTTTGCGCTCGGCCGGCTCAAGCGCGGCGACATTGAAGGATTGATCTCGGCGACGCTGGTTGCGCATCATCTGATCACGTTTGCGCGCGCAGCCTCCAGCGGCCGGCAGAACGCCTCGAACTACTCGATCCGGCTGCGCGAGGCGTCCGTACCCGCCGAATGACAGCATGACGACACCGCCGGCGCCATCGTCCCCGTCGCTTCCCGATCTGCGCGACCTCACGCCGGCGCGCGTCGGTCTCGGCCGGTTCGGGGCCAGCCTGCCGACCGATGCGCTGCTCTCGTTCACGCTCGACCACGCCCGCGCTCGCGACGCCGTTCACGCACCCTTCGATGTCGGCGGCATTACGGCCGGTCTTGCCAGCCTTGGCATCACGCCGCGCGAGGTGTCGAGCCAGGCGCCCGGCCGGCGCGACTATCTGCGCCGGCCCGATCTCGGACGCATGCTGGACTCCGCATCGCGACGGTCGCTGGAAGGGTGCGGCATCACCGCATGCTCCTGCGCGATTGTGATCGGCGACGGCCTGTCGCCGACCGCGGTCAATGTGCACGCCGTTGAATTGATCCGGCACCTCGTGCCGCGGCTTGCAGCCGACGGGATCGACACCGGTGCAGTGGTCGTCGCGTCAGGCGCGCGCGTCGCCCTCGGTGACGAGATCGGCGCCATCATCGGTGCACGCATGCTGGTGATGCTGATCGGCGAGCGGCCCGGCCTGTCCGCGCCCGACAGCCTTGGCGCCTATCTCACCTTCGCGCCGCGGATCGGCCTCACCGATGCCGACCGCAACTGCATCTCCAACATCCACCGTGCCGGGCTGAGCTATGCGGAAGCTGCACTCAGGATCTCGTGGCTTGTGCGCGAGGGGCTGGCACGCCAGATCACCGGGGTCGCGTTGAAAGATGAAAGCGGCGGTGGATCGTCACAGAATGCGCTACCGGGGTGTGACAAATCAGATACTTAATAGCGGGGATCGGCGGTTCCCCGCGCATTTGGTTCTACCCTCGCGCTTGCGAGCAAAGGTGCAGACAGGTAAAACACGCGCCGGTCAATATTCGCGTGTTTTCAAGGACTAGCGCCGATAAGCCGCGCTCACCCGCCTCATTCGCGCCCCTCGACCCAAGCTAGATAGATTGAGCCGTTTTCAGAACTGGACAGGGCATGCTCGAAAAGAACTCCGAAAGTCAGGTCCACGTCGAGAAGGTCGAAGAGCCGCGGTCGGGGACCAGCATCGCATTCGGGCTGGAGCGTATCGGCCTGATCGCGATCAAGGCGCCGATCCTGTCTGTGGTCATCCTGCTGGCGCTGATGGTTGCGGCCGTTTTCGGCATCGAGCGCATCAAGATCGACGACTCGCTCAGCCAGTTGTTCCGTTCCAATTCCAAGGACTACAAACAGTACGAAGCGGTCACCAAACGCTTCCCGGCAACCGAGTTCGACGTGCTGGTCGTGATCGAGGGCAAGACACTCCTTGCGCGCGAGAACCTCGAAAAGATCCGGGACACGGTCACCGACCTGCAGCTGGTCGAGGGCGTGCGCGGCCTGGTGTCGCTTTTTTCGGCGCGCCAGGCGCCCGAGCCCGGCAAATTGCCGGCCGCGCTGTTCCCCTCCGAGCTGCCGCAAGGCGCCGCCTACGACAAATTCGTCGAGACCGTCAAATCCAACGAGATCATTCGCGGCAAGCTGTTGTCCGAGGATGGAACGCTAGCACTGATCGTGTTGTCGCTCGAGCCTGAGGTTGTCGGCAGCAACAAGCTCACCAAGGTCGTCGCGGACATGAGAAAGATCATGGCCGATGATCTCAGCGGGAGCGGGCTCAACGCCCAGCTCTCCGGCGTTCCGGTCATGCAGCTCGAAATCCGCAACGCGGTCAAGCGCGACGGGCTGACCTACAATATCCTCGGCATTCTGGCTGGCTGCATTATCGCCATCATCTTCTTCCGCAAGATATCATTCATGGTGATCGCCGCGTTCCCGCCGATCATTGCGATCCTTCTCGCGCTAGGCGGCCTCGGCTGGGCCGGCTTCAATCTCAACATGTTCCTGAACGTGATGACGCCGCTCATCATGGTGATCAGCTTCTCCGACTCGATGCAGCTGACGTTCGCGGCGCGAGACCGCCTGATCGCCGGCCAGGACAAGTACACGGCGTTCAGGAACGCGGTGATGGTGGTCGGCCCGGCTTGCGTGCTTACACATGGCACCGCCGGCATCTCGTTCATCGCGCTGCAATTCTCGGATTCCGACCTGATCCGCAAATTCGGTGAAGCCGGGCTCGCGGCCACGATCATCGCGCTAATTGCGGTGCTCTCGCTGGTGCCTGCGTTCGGAGTGCTTCTGGTACGCAACGAAAAAGTCTTCGCGGTAAAATTCCAGGGCGCTGACGCCGGTGTGCAGGCGTTGCGCAATTTCTGCTACTGGATCGCGGTGCGCATGGTGGGCCGGCCCGGGCTGTTCAGTCTGATCGCAGTGATCGTGGTCGGCGGGCTCGGCATCATCTATGCCAATCTCGAGCCGCGCTACCGGCTCGCCGACCAGGTTCCGGACAAGCGGCAGGCGGTGGCGGCGTCGAGCCGGCTCGACGCCAAGCTGACCGGCGCCAATCCAGTCGATGTGCTGATCGAATTCCCCAAGGGCCAATCGCTCTACTCGCCGGAGACCTTGAAGACGATCGCCGAAGTCCACGCGATGGTCGAAACCGCGGCGGGCGTCGGCAACGTCTGGTCGCTGGAAACCCTGCGCCGATGGCTCGCTGAAAAGGCCGGCAGCAATGACGTCGCGACGCTGAAGGAATATGTCGGCGTGATCCCCGAGCATCTGGTGCGCCGTTTCATCTCGGCGGATCAGGATGCGGTCGTGGTATCGGGCCGGGTCCCGGATCTCGACTCGAGCCAGCTGCTTCCGGTCGTGAACAAGCTGGACAGCTCGCTGGACAAGGTCCGCGTCGAGCATCCCGGTTACGAGATCGCGGTCACCGGCCTGTCGGTGATCGCCGCGCGCAACAGCGCCAACATGATCGAAAAACTTAACCGTGGCCTGACCGTCGAATTCTTACTGGTCGCGATCTTCATCGGGCTCGCGTTCCGCTCGGTCGTGGTGATGTTCTCCTGCATCCTGCCGGGCATCTTCCCCGTGGTGCTGTCAGGCACCGTGCTGTGGCTGCTCGGGGAAGGGCTGCAATTCGCCAGCGTGGTGGCGTTGACCGTGTCGTTCGGCCTCGGGCTGAGCGCCACCATCCACTTCCTCAATCGCCTGCGGCTGGAGACCAAGCCGGGCGTCACGCCGGAACTTGCGGTGGAGCGTGCCACCGTACTGGTTGGGCCCGCGCTGATCCTGACCACGGTGGTGTTGGCCTGCGGCCTCGTCGTCACCGTGTTCTCCGACCTGCCGTCGTTGCGCCTGTTCGGCTGGCTCAGCGCGTTCTCGATGGTCGCAGCCCTGGTCGCGGACCTCTTTATCCTGCGGCCGACCTCGATGTTCCTGATCAACCTGTCGCAGAAGCTCCGCGGCAAGGGCGGGCAGCCGGCGCCGATCGAAAAGGCCTGATCGACGGGCAACAAAGACTCGCAACAAAAAGCCCGGTTCCGAAGCGCTCGGAACCGGGCTTTTTTGTTTGCCTGCCAAATCGGCCGGAGGCGTCAGGTCTTCGTCATCGTGATCGTGACGCCGCGGATCTCGCCCTTGGAGTCGATCTGCACCACCTGCTTGGAGCCGTTGGTCTGCAGGTTCAGGTTGGCGGCAAAGCCGGAGGCCTCGACGAACACGTCGATCCGCCCGCCGCCTGCGGTGCCCTGCAAATTACCGAAGATGTTGCGGCTGGCCTCGCTCCAGTTGCCGGAGATCCGGTCGCCCTGGCTGGTGACGTCGCTGGAGAGGTCGAACTTGTAGCTGTCGCTGGCGCAATGCAGCGACTGCTTCAGGTTCATGCCCGATGGCGCTACCTTGTAATCCGCCTTGCAACGAATCCGTTCGGTCGTGCCGTTGGACAACGCCACCGTGCCCGTTCCGGTCCACGAGCCGGCAAAACCGGCAAATGGACCGTTGGCCTGGGCATGGACTGCGGAGGCAGACAGCATCAGTGCGGCACCGACGCCCACAGCTCTGAGGGCCTGACCATAAAGGCTGGAACCAAACAGTTTCATTGTGAATTTTCCCATCAAAATCAACGCCTCTTTCGCAAGAAAGCGTCTCGCCGCATCGAAGGTTTAGTGTCACCCAAGAATGTTAGGTTCAAACGACAGAAGCGGCGCGCGCGAGCCCTGTTGTCATCGAACAGAATCAGAAACCATTGGCCTCATGATGGCATGTAGCTTTGCGCGAGTGTGATCCGCAATACCCAAACGCGACAAAGTGATGGCATGAATCGCTATGTTAAATCAATGGCTTAAGCGGGGGTTTACAGCGCCGCAAATTTAGCCGCATTTAGCAGTGCTTGTCGTCGGTCCGTTGCCGCGTTACGTGGCGTCTGCAATCCCCAAAATCCGTCCCGGCCATGCCGAAACGCGTTTCGGGAACAGATTTTCTGCTGTCGGAAATGAAGGAATACGATGCGTAAATTTCTCCTGGCTGTTGCCGTGTTGTCGATCCCGCTCTCGTCCAGCGCCTTCGCCCAGCAGCAAGGGCGCGGTACGCCCGATGAGCAGAAGGCCTGCACGCGTGACGTGCAGCGTCACTGCCGTTCCGTGATCGATCAGGGCGACTTCACCATCCTCGCCTGTCTGCAGCAGAACCGCAGCAAGATCAGCGCCGCCTGCGACCAGGTGCTGAAGACCCACGGCCAATAAGACCGAATTCAGGTCTCAGGGACCGCTATCAATGCCGCGGCTGGCAGCCATGCCGGCCGCGGTCACATATGCTGGCGGTCACAGATAGCATTGGTTTTGGTGGCGTATTCCCCTATATGGGGCTCGCAAATCCCCCGCATGCGCCTGACCGTCCGCGCCTGCGTCGTGCCATGACCAGTGTAGCCCAAATTTCCCATGACCACCGCGAGCGACCTGCGATCCGGAAAGACCCACCGCGACGAGAATTTTCCGGTCGCGTCGTGGATCATTCATCCGCGGCATCGTGCCTTGATCCTGGCTTTCTATAATTTCGTCCGCACCGCCGACGATATCGCCGATCACGCCACGCTGCCGGCCGAGGAGAAGCTGCGGTATCTCGACCTCATGGAGGCCGAGCTGCTCGGCAATGGCGATAGCCAGAAGGAAGCGGTCAGCCTGCGCCGTGCCTTCGCCGAGCGCGGCATGCCGCCGCGGCATGCGCTCGACGTGCTGGTGGCGTTCCGCCTCGACGTCACCAAGCTGCGCTACGAAAACTGGGACGACGTGATCGACTACTGCCGTTACTCGGCGATGCCGGTCGGACGCTTCATGCTCGACGTGCATGGCGAGGATATTTCGACCTGGGCGGCGTCGGACGCGCTTTGCGCCGGATTGCAGATCAACAACCATCTGCAGGACTGCGGCAAGGACTACCGGAACCTGAACCGCGTCTATCTGCCGCGCGATGCGTTGGCCGCTACGGGTGCGACCGTCGAGATGCTCGGCGAGGCGAAGTCGCAGCCGGCCCTGCTCAAATGCCTGCAGGCGCTCGCGCTGCGCACCGCGGCGCTGCTCGACCAGAGCAAGTCGCTCGCCGCCGAAGTGAAGGATTTCCGGCTCGGGCTCGAGATCTCGGTGATCCAGGCGTTCGCCGACAAGATCGTGAACATACTGAAGGTGCGCGATCCGCTCAGCGAGCGCGTGCATCTGAGCCCGGTCGAATTGCTGTTGCAGAGCCTTGGCGGCGTCGCCGGCGAGACCGCGCGGCGGGCGATCGGACGGCGTGCGGTCTCCAAGACGGCGGCAGGGGCATGAGTGCTGAGGCGGCGGCCAACGCAAATTACGGAAGCACCGCGTCGGGCAGCTCGTTCTATGCCGCGATGCGCATCCTGCCGCACGCGCAGCGCGAGGCGATGTTCCAGATCTACAGCTTCTGCCGGCAGGTCGACGACATCGCCGATTCCGACGGTCCGCGGCCGGAGCGCCTGGCCGCCTTGCAGCAGTGGCGCGACGATATCGACGCGCTGTATGCGGGGCATCCGCCGGAGCGGCTGAGGGACTATGTCGCGTCGGTGAAGGCCTTCGGCCTCAAGCGCGAGGATTTCGTCGCGATCGTCGACGGCATGGAGATGGACGTGCCGCAGGACATCCGCGCGCCTGATCTCGCGACGCTCGACCTGTATTGCGATCGCGTCGCGAGCGCGGTCGGCCGGCTATCGGTGCGCGTGTTCGGCCTGCCCGAGGAGGACGGCATCCAGCTCGCCTACCATCTGGGCCGCGCGCTGCAGCTCACCAACATCCTGCGCGACATCGACGAGGATGCCGGTCTCGGCCGGCTCTATCTGCCGCGCGAATGGCTCTGGCACGCCGGCATCACCAACAACGACCCGGCCCGCGTCACCGCCGACCGCGCGCTGCCGAAAGTCTGCGCGCCGCTTGCCGAGCGCGCCAAGATGCACTTCCAGAAGTCCGACGAGATCATGAAGCGCAATTCGCGCCGCGCCGTGCGCGCGCCGCGGATCATGTCGAAATACTACCGCGCGATCCTCGATCTCCTGATCGCGCGCGGCTTCGCCGCTCCGCGTGAGCCGGTGCGTGTGTCCAAGGCAGCCAAGATCGGCATTCTTCTTCGTTACGCGATCATCTGATGCAAAAGACCGTTCATATCATCGGTGCCGGTATTTCTGGCCTCTCCGCGGCCGTGCGGCTCGCCAATGGCGGCTACAAGGTTGCCGTCCACGAGGCGACGCAGCAGGCCGGCGGCCGCTGCCGCTCCTATTTCGACGCTGCAACCAATCTCACCATCGACAACGGCAACCATCTGCTGCTGTCGGGCAACCGCCACGCGCTGAGCTACGCGCGTTCGATCGGCACCGAGGCAGGCCTCGTGGGACCTGCGCGCGCGCAGTTTCCGTTCGTCGATCTGGCCTCCGGCCAGCGCTGGCAGCTCGACCTCGGCGATTCCCGCCTGCCTCTGTGGGTGTTCGACGAGGCGCGCCGCGTTCCCGACACCGGCCTGCGCGATTATCTCGCATTGGCGCCGCTGGCCTGGGCCGGCACCGACGCGCTGGTCGGCAACACGATTCCCTGCAAGGGCACGCTGTATGACCGCCTGGTGCAGCCGCTGCTGCTCGCCGCATTGAACGTCGATCCGCCGGAGGGCTCGGCCGGGCTTGCCGGCGCCATCGTGCGCGAGACGCTGCTCGCCGGCGGGCAGGCCTGCCGTCCGCTGATCGCGCGCGACGGCCTGAGCTCGGTGCTGATCGAGCCGGCCGTGAAGCTGCTGCAGGAGCGGGGCCACAGCGTCCAGTTCAGTCACGAATTGCGTACGCTTGGCATATCGGGTGATCGCATCAGTGAGCTCGACTTCGGCGGTGGCGACAAGATCACGCTGGCGGCCGACGATGCCGTGGTGCTCGCGGTGCCGCCGCGCGCCGCGGCAACCCTGCTGCCCGGCCTGAAAACCCCGACCAAATTCCGTGCCATCGTGAACGCGCATTTCCGCGTCGATCCACCGCGCGACGCCGCGCCCATTCTCGGCGTGGTCGGCGGCCTCGTGGAGTGGCTGTTCGCGTTCCCGCAGCGGCTTTCGGTGACGATCAGCAACGGCGACCGCCTGGTCGATATGCCGCGCGAGGAGCTCGCGCAGGCGATCTGGCGGGACATCTGCAAGGCATCCGGCGTTTCCGGCGACTTGCCGCCGTGGCAGATCGTGCGCGAGCGCCGCGCCACATTTGAGGCGACGCCGGAACAGAACGCCCTGCGTCCGGGGCCCGGAACGGCGCAAAAAAACCTGTTCCTTGCCGGCGACTGGACTGCTACCGGGTTGCCGGCAACCATCGAGGGGTCGGTGCGGTCGGGTGATCGCGCCGCAGATCTGGTTCTGGTCAGGCGCTAGATTCGACCGATTGGAGCGTTTTCGAGCGAAGTGGTTACCGGTTCGCGTGAAGAAAACGCGACCAAACAAACGGACAAGAGCGTGATCCGATGCAATCGGATCATGCTCTGGAGCGAGCCGCGGCTTTCGATCAGCCGGCCCGCAATGAAGAGGATATCGAGCGAAATGCTTTCGAGAGATCACAGCGTCGCAGTCGATCCGGTCGCGCTGGAGAAGAGCATCTCCAAGGCAACCGAAGCGCTGCTCGGCTATCGCCAGTCCGACGGGCACTGGATATTCGAGCTCGAGGCCGACAGCACCATTCCGGCCGAGTACATCCTGCTGCGTCACTACCTGGCCGAGCCCGTCGACGCCGCGCTCGAGGCCAAGCTCGGCAACTATCTGCGCCGCGTCCAGGGCGCGCATGGCGGCTGGCCGCTGGTGCATGACGGCCCGTTCGACATGAGCGCCAGCGTGAAGTCGTACTTCGCGCTGAAGATGATCGGCGACTCCGTCGACGCGCCGCACATGGTACGGGCGCGCGAGGCGATCCGTTCGCGCGGCGGGGCTTCGGGCAGCAACGTGTTCACGCGCTTCATGCTTGCGCTCTATGGCGTCGTGACCTGGCGCGCGACGCCGGTGCTGCCGATCGAGATCATGCTGCTGCCGATGTGGTCGCCGTTCCACATCAACAAGATCTCCTACTGGGCGCGCACCACCATGGTGCCGCTGATGGTGCTCGCCGCGCTGAAGCCGCGTGCCAAGAATCCGAAGGGCGTCGGCATCGACGAATTGTTCCTGGAGGATCCGAAATCGGTCCGCATGGCGCCGAAGGCGCCGCATCAGAGCGCGAGCTGGTTCTATCTGTTCCGCTCGCTCGACGCCGTGCTGCGCGTGATCGAGCCGATGTTTCCGAAGCGCCTGCGCCAGCGCGCGATCGACGCCGCGCTCGCCTTCACCGAAGAGCGGTTGAACGGCGAAGACGGCATGGGCGCGATCTATCCGCCGATGGCCAACATCGTCATGATGTATGAGGCGCTCGGCAAGGACGAGAATTTCCCGCCGCGCGCCGTCACCCGCCGCGGCATCGACAAGCTGCTGGTGGTCGGCGAGCACGAGGCCTATTGCCAGCCCTGCGTCTCGCCGGTGTGGGACACCGCGCTGACCTGTCACGCGCTGCAGGAAGCGGGCAGCGACGATACGCTCGCCAAGGCCAAGCAGGGGCTCGACTGGCTGAAGCCGCGCCAGGTGCTGGAGCTGAAGGGCGACTGGGCGGTCAAGGCGCCGGATGTCCGCCCCGGCGGCTGGGCGTTCCAGTACAACAACGACCACTATCCCGATCTCGACGACACCGCGGTGGTCGTGATGGCGATGGATCGCGCGCGGCGTCATACCGGAACCCGGGAGTACGACGAGGCGATCGCGCGTGGCCGCGAGTGGATCGAGGGGCTGCAGAGTCGCGACGGCGGCTGGGCGGCGTTCGACGCCAACAATCTCGAATATTACCTCAACAACATCCCGTTCTCCGATCACGGCGCCTTGCTCGATCCGCCGACCGAGGATGTCACGGCGCGCTGCATCTCGATGCTGGGCCAACTCGGCGAGACCGCGGAGAGCAGCAAGGCGATGGCCGACGGTATCGCCTATCTGCGCCGCACCCAGCTGGCCGAGGGCTCCTGGTACGGCCGCTGGGGCCTGAATTACGTCTACGGCACCTGGTCGGTGCTCTCCGCGCTAAATGTCGCAGGGATCGATCGCAACGACCCGATGATTCGGAAAGCGGTCGATTGGCTGGCGTCAGTCCAGAATCAGGACGGTGGCTGGGGCGAGGACGCCGTCAGTTACCGGCTGGATTACAAGGGTTATGAAGTTGCGCCGTCGACCTCCTCACAAACGGCATGGGCCTTGCTTGGATTGATGGCGGCCGGAGAGGTCGAAAATCCCGCCGTTGCGCGGGGGGTGGAGTACCTAAAGGCAACACAGACGGAAAAAGGGCTGTGGGACGAGCAGCGATACACAGCTACGGGGTTTCCGCGGGTATTTTACTTGCGATATCATGGCTACTCGAAGTTCTTTCCGCTCTGGGCGCTGGCGCGGTATCGGAATTTGAGAAGCACCAATAGCAGGGTGGTAGGGGTCGGGATGTGATTGTTGAGGCGGGGGCCGCCGAGACCGTGGGCAGTAGAATTGATCCTCGGCCGGTATTGATTGTGACTGGATTGGTGCAGGAGGCCCGCATCGCAGCCGGTCCCGGCATGATCGTGATCTGCAGCTCGAGCGATCCGCAGCAGCTGCGTGAATTGCTGGCGACGCTGGATCCGACGAGCTTCCGTGGCGTGATTTCGTTCGGCGTGGCCGGCGGGCTCGATCCGTCGCTGAAGTCGGGCGACGTCGTGGTCGCGACCGAGGTGATGTCCGGCGATACCCGTTTCCTGGCCGCATCCGCCCTGAACGAAGAGATGATCGCCAGCGCCGCGCTGAAGCGCCGCCGGATCGTCCGCGGGGGGCTTGCCGGCGTCGAACAGGTGATCGCGGCGAAGGCCTGCAAGGCCGCCCTGCGCTCGATGACGGGCGCAGCCGCAGTCGACATGGAAAGCCATATCGCGGCAGCCTATGCCGCCAAGGCGGGCGTTCCGTTCGCCGCGCTGCGCGTGATCAGCGATCCCGCGCACCGGGCGCTGCCCGAGCTTGCGAAATCCGCGGTGAAGCCGAACGGCGACATCGACCTACGCAAGGTGCTGCGCGGCATCGTGCGCAATCCGCGGACGCTGCGGGCGCTGGTGTCGACCGGAATCGATTTCAATCGCGCGCTGCGCTCGCTGCGCAGCTGCCGCGGCTTCCTGCTCGGCAGCGACGTGCTGATGCCGGTGGAAGACGTGCTGGTGGCGAAGGCGGCCTGATCCAGCTGTCCCGGTCAGGACGGCGTTGCTCGCCGCACCAGGCTCAAAAACAATCAAGCTCAGAATAGAGGCCCGATCGCATCGCGATCGGGCCTTTTGCTTTGGTGCCTGATGGTTGGTTCGATGCCACGCCGATCGGGGGCCGGGCATTCAGCGGGCGATTTGCCGGGCGTGCATTTGCCGGCTTGCGGGCGGGAGACCCGCGAGGCCTGTTCCTGCCTGCGCGTGGCACGGCAAGTCTCCGACGATCCTGGAAGCCCAGCCACGGCGTCCGCGGGCGGTGTGCGCCGTCCTGCGACCTCGGATCGCCCCGTGGATGCTTGACAGATACCGGCATTCGACCGAATATGAATTATGATCCTGTATTCATGAATTAAGGTTCACTATGGCAATCGCAGCGGTTCGCCTCAACCAACTGGTCGAGACCAAGGCCCGCATTCTGGATGCCGCGAGGGCCGCCGTGGCGCTGAGTGGGTGGAAGGACGCCCAGATCGCCCTGATCGCCTCACGGGCCGGCGTGGCCACGGGCAGCGTGTATCGCTACTTCGACTCGAAGGCGGACCTGTACGCGCAGGTGCTCGCCCTGGTTTCCGAGCGCGAGGTGGCCGTCGTCGCCGCGATTGTCGAGGCGGAGGGATCCGCGTCCCAGTGTCTGGTGGACGCGATCTACACCTTCTCGGTCCGGGCGATGCGCGGCCGCCGTCTGGCCTATGCGTTGATCGCCGAACCCTGTGAGCCCGAGATCGACGCGGCGCGCCTGAAATACCGGGCGGCCCTGGCCGACCAGATCGCAAGGCTGGTTCGGCGCGGCATCGCCAACGGCGAGTTCGTCGATATCGATGCGAATGTCGCGGCATCCTGCGTGGCCGGCGCTTTCATGGAGGCGCTGGTTGGTCCGCTGGCGCCCGAAGCAGCCCCGGACTCCGACGCGGCAAAGGCGATCGCTCAGACGATAGCGGGACTTTCCGCGCGCATGCTGTTTCGCCATCCCGCGCCTGAATTGACTCCTGTATCGAGAGTTTCCGCATGAATGCGCGTGTCCAGCCAGTTGCCGTCGCGGAAGCAAAATCTAGCGCGTTCGCGACCCATGAAGTCCGCAATCAGGCGCGGCCAGCCACAGGCTTCAACGCGTTCGATGACGACCGCGCGTTGAGCGGTCTGCTCGCAAGGATGGTGCCATGGGCGAAAGACAGGCTTTCCGCGCTCGGAGCCCATGCCGGCAGCGAAGCTGTGCAGGAGGCCGCGCGGCTTGCCAATGAGCACGAGCCGAAGCTCTTGACCCACGACCGGTATGGCAACCGCAATGATTGGGTCGAATTTCATCCGGCGTGGCATCAATTGATGGCGCTGGCGTTCCAGAGCGAGGTCCATAGCCTGGCCTGGTCGACGCGCGAGCCGCATGGCCATCTGGCGCGCGCGGCGCTGAGCTATCTCTGGAATCAGATCGAGAACGGTGTCGGTTGTCCGACCGGGATGGCGTATGCCGCGATCGCCGGGTTTTCCGGCAAGCCGCAATTCAGTCTGTGGCGGGAACGAACACTGGCGGCGGATTACGATCCGCGCCGGCTTCCGATCGAGGCCAAGCGTGCGGCGGTGATCGGCTATGCGATGACCGAGAAGCAGGGTGGCTCCGATCTGCGTGAGACCCAGACCACCGCGCGCTTCGTCGAGCGCGGCGCGCATGGCGAGATCTATGCGATCAGCGGCCACAAATGGTTCTTCTCGGTGCCGGTCGCCGATGGATTCTACACGCTGGCGCGCATCCAATCCGGCGTCAGTTGCCTGTTCGTGCCGCGCCTGTTGCCGGACGGCAGCGCCAACCGCATCCACATTCAGCGCCTGAAGGACAAGTGCGGCAACCGCTCGAACGCGTCGAGCGAGATCGAGTACCACGACACGTGGTCGATCCTGGTCGGTGAGGAAGGCCGCGGTATCGCGGAGATCCTTTCGCATGCTCATTTGACGCGGCTGGATTTCGCGGTCGGCTCCGCCGGACTGATGCGGCAGGCGCTGAGCCTGGCACTGAACCACGCACAAACGCGAACCGCGTTCGGCAAGCCGATGGCCGAGCTCCCGATGCAGCGCAACGTGCTCGCCGACCTCGCACTCGAGAGCGAGGCGGCGATGCTGGGCGCATTTCGCGTCGCGCGTGCGACCGACGGCCTGCAGACGAGCGACCACGAGCGGCTGCTGGCGCGGGTCGCCACTCCCGTGGTGAAGTTCTGGAATTGCCAGCGTGCGCCGGCTTTCACCTATGAGTGCCTGCAGGTGCACGGCGGCAACGGCTTCATCATGGAGAATGCGATGGCGCGGCTCTACCGCGAGGCGCCGCTGAATTCGATCTGGGAAGGCACCTCCAACATGATGTGCATGGACGTGCTGCGCGCCATGCAACGGGATGCAAATTGTCGGGACGCGTTCGTCGACGAACTGCGTGCGAGCAGGGGCCTCAATGCGGTCTATGACCGGTGCACGGACGACCTCGCGGATCGCCTGCTGGCACGATATCCGGACGAAGGGCATGCGCGGGCGCTGGTCACCCGCATGGCGCATGCGTTGCAGGCGGCCGAGATGTTGCAGCATGGCGATGCCACCGCGGCCGATCTCTTCGTGCAATCCAGGCTTGGCGCGGACGGGATGCATGTGTTCGGCGCGCTTCCGTCGTCGGAAGGCCTTGGCAATGTCGTCGAACGCGCCTCCGTCATCCGTCACTAAGGGTCCCAGTCATATGCGTCAGACCGAAGTTTGTGCCGTCAACGACGTCAGGGCGATCGTCGGAGAAGAGGAGTGGGCGATGCGGGTCGATCTCGCGGCGTGCTACCGCCTGGTCGCGCTCTATGGAATGACCGACCTGATTTACAACCACATCAGCGCGCAGGTCCCGGGGCATGACGATCGGTATCTGATCAATCCGTACGGCATGCTCTATGAGGAGATCACGGCGTCGAGCCTCGTCAAGATCGACATCGAAGGCCGGACCTTGCTGCAGCCCGACCACGGCTACAACGTCAACGTGGCCGGCTTCTATCTGCATGCCCCGATCCATCGCGCACGGCCCGACGTGAAATGCGTTCTGCATACCCACACCCGGGCAGGGACCGCGGTCAGCACGCTTGCCGAAGGGCTGCTTCCGCTGTCGCAGACGGCGATGCGGTTTCACGGGCGGATCGGCTATCACGACTTCGAGGGACCGGCGATCGACCGCGACGAATGCGACCGGGTCGTCGCCGATCTCGGCCGCAACAACGCGCTGGTGTTGCGCAATCATGGCCTCCTGGTCTGCGGCAACACGATTCCGCAGGCGTTCAATGCGATCTACTGGCTGGAGCAGGCTTGCCGGATCCAGGTCGATGCGCTCGGCTGCGGTCGGCCGCTGCACGCGCCGAGCGAACTGGCGATCGGCAACACGGTGACCTGCTTTGCCGGCACCGAGATCACGCTGGACAATGAGCGCGACACCGATCCGGTGCTGAATGAAGCGGCCCAAAATCTGCAAGCCGGCTACGGGCTGCTGGAATGGCCGGCGCTGCGGCGCAGGCTTGACCGCATCGACGGGAGCTATGCGCAATGAGCGCGTCGCCGGCGTTGCGGATCGGCTTCATCGGTGCCGGCCGCGTGGCGCAGACGCTCGCGCCGGCGTTCGCCCGCGCGGGTCTGAACGTCGCAGCCTTCTACAACCGCGGTCTCGATGCCGCGCAGCGTCTCGGATCCCGCATCCCGTCGGCACGGCCGATGACCGACGCGCAACAGGTCGTGGATTTCTGCGACATGGTTTTCCTCACGGTAAGCGACGACGCGATCCTGCCGGTCTGCCGCGGTCTGCGCTGGGAGCCGCGTCACCGCGTGGTCCATTGCAGCGGCGCGACCGAACTGGCGGCGCTAGATCATGCGCGCTCCGCGGGCGCCGCAACCGGCGGATTTCATCCAATGCAGATGTTTGCAAATCCCGACGTCGCGCTTGAGGGGCTGCGCGGATGCACCGTCGGGATCGAGGCAGAAGGCGACTTCCGGCACGACCTTGAACGGCTCGCCACCAGCATCGGCTGCGAGCCATTGGCGCTGCCGGCCGGCGTGCGGGCGCTCTATCATGCCTCGGCCTACTATGTCGGTCCGTTCCTGATCTCGCTGCTCAAGGAAGGCGTCGAGCTCTGGAAGAGCTTCGGCGCCAGCGAGGCCGACGCGCTGCGCGCCATGATGCCGCTGCTGCGGGGCACCGTCGCGGCCGTTCTCGACGGTGGCCTCGCCAACGGCATGGGTGGCTGCGTGGCGCGTGGCGACGTTGGAACGATCGTCAAGCACCTGCGGGCCCTGGACGAACGCTTTCCTGCCTCGGGCGCGTTGTATCGCGAACTGGCGCTGCGCAATGTCCCGCTCGGGATCGAGCGTGGCACACTCAGCGCTCCGCGCGCCGCAGAGATCGAGCAGCTGCTGTTGCGAACCCGGCAAGAGCAGGCGGCATCCTGATCCACGAAAAAAGGGCCCCGGTTCGCTGAACCGAGGCCCTTCAATTTTGCGTCCGCTCACATGGAGCATCAGGCGGCGCTGGAAGCCTTCTGTTGCTGTTTGGCAGCGGCGGCCGCCGCCTCGTCGCGGCGGATATCCGAGAGCTTCTTCTGGACCTGCTCGGCGAAGATGTACTGCGCCGGACGCTGCTTCGACATGTCGATCTCCGGCGCCATCGGGCCAGTGGTCTTGATGCCGCGCAGCGCGACCCACATCGCCTTCAGCGGATTGTTGATCGCAGCAGTCGCCGCGGTCGGCTCGTAACCGCAATGGGCCATACAGTCGGCGCACTTCTCGTACTTGCCGGTGCCGTAGCTCTCCCAATCGGTGGTGTCCATCAGCTCCTTGAAGGTCTTGGCGTAGCCTTCACCGAGCAGATAGCAGGGCTTCTGCCAGCCGAAGATGTTGCGCGCCGGCATGCCCCAGGGCGTGCACTCGTATTCCTGGTTGCCGGCGAGGAAGTCGAGGAACAGGCCGGAATGCATGAAATTCCACTTCTTGCCCTTGCCGAGCGCAAAGACGTCGCGGAACAGCTTCTTGGTCTTGGTGCGGTTGAGGAAGTGCTCCTGGTCGGGCGCACGCTCATAGGCGTAACCCGGCGACATCGAGACGCCGACGCCGAGCTCGGTGGTGAAGTCGAGGAATTTGGCGATCTCCTCGGCCGGATGGCCGTCGAAGATCGTGGCGTTGACGTTGACCGTGAAGCCGCGCGCCTTCGCCGCCTTGATCGCGGAGACGGCGCGATCGAACACGCCCTTCTGCGACACCGCCTTGTCGTGATGGTCCTTCAGGCCGTCGAGATGTACCGAGAAGAACAGATAGGGCGACGGCTCGAACAGATCGAGCTTCTTCTCGAGCAGCAGCGCATTGGTGCACAGCGAGACGAACTTCTTGCGCGCCACGAGGCCGCGCACGATCTCGCCGATCTCCTTGTGGATCAGCGGCTCGCCGCCCGGGATCGCCACCATCGGTGCGCCGCATTCATCGGCCGCGTCCCAGCATTCCTGCGCGGTCATGCGGCGATTGAGGATCGCATCGGGATAATCGATCTTGCCGCAGCCAACGCAGGCAAGGTTGCAACGGAACAGGGGTTCCAGCATCAGCACGAGCGGATAGCGTTTGCGGCCAAGCAGCTTCTGCTTGATCAGATAACCGCCGATACGCATTTCCTTGAAGAACGGTATAGCCATTAGACGATTTTCTTTCTGCACTTATCAAAGGGAAGTGGGTTCAGATCAGCCCGCAGTCAGTTCGGCCGGCAGCCGGAATTCGATATTCTCTTCTCGGCCCGGAACGACCGAGACCGATACCGGTCCGATGCGCCGCAGGGCCTCGATGACATCGTCGACCAAAACTTCAGGTGCCGATGCACCCGCCGTAATGCCGACGGCCTTCGCATCCTTCAGCCAATCCGGGTTGAGCTCGCTCCCATCGGCAATGAGATAACTCGCGACACCAACCTCGGTGCCGATCTCACGAAGCCTGTTCGAGTTGGAACTATTGGCGGCCCCCACCACCAAAATGACGTCCACCAGCTTACTCAGGTCCCTTACCGCAGATTGGCGGTTCTGTGTCGCATAGCAGATATCCCTGATGTCCGGGCCTTGAATATCTGTAAATTTTGCCTGAAGGGCCGCGATAATGTCCCTGGTGTCGTCCACCGACAGGGTGGTTTGGGTGATATAGGCGACCGGGGCGTCGGTCGGCAGCCGCAATTCCGCCACATCCTGAACGCTCTGGACCAGCAGGACCGGCCCCGGGACCTGGCCCATGGTTCCCTCGACCTCGGGATGGCCGGCATGCCCGATCAGGATCAGGGCGCGGCCCCTCGAGATATAGCGCTTGCCCTGGTTGTGGACCTTGGTGACGAGCGGGCAGGTGGCATTGAGCACGGGCAGGTCGCGGGCCTCCGCCTCCTCCTCGACGCTCCTGGCGACGCCATGGGCACTGAAGACGGTCACCGCCTTGGCCGGCACTTCCGACAGGTCCTCGACGAAGATCGCGCCCTTCTTCTTCAGGCTTTCGACCACGTATTTGTTGTGAACGATCTCGTGGCGGACGTAGACCGGCGGGCCATACTTCTGCAGCGCGCGTTCGACGATTTCGATCGCGCGCACAACGCCCGCGCAAAAGCCGCGCGGCTGGGCAAGAAACACTTCCATAGGTCGTCCGTTACGCAAATTGCACCAATCTCATTCCATGCCCTGCGGCCATTTCGGCAACGCACTCCGCCCGGTCGGACGCCGCAACTTCAGTTGCAATGTCCGCACCATCTCAGGTCCTGCACGTGATCCGCGCCCTCAAGGGCATGGAAATACAGCGATTTGTGGCAAAAAGGTAGCGCTTCGAGCGGATGAGTAGCCAACCAGGTGGAAGGTTTGAGGTAATATAGTGTGGATTTTGGGTCCTGCGACCGTCCGTCTCCTCACTTGTTCGTCACTTTATCGCCCACTCCTGCGGTCTATACCGGCGACTCGTGGCCGTTCCTGTGGTTTGGAACCTCCTCGCCATCTCGTCGGGGAAGATAACCAAAACAACATTAGATCGGTCCCGGGAACTCCGCTACAGAGCGGGCGTTTTCGGCCATGCTTCCCCGAGCTTAGAAAGAAACGAAGTGCTGACAAATATTGTCGTCTCCGTTGTTAGGACCTGTACGCGTTTTGCCCTTCCGGTTGTCATTCTCTCGGTGCTGCTGTCGATCGGCGCCGGCTTCTATACGGCTCGCAACTTCTCGATCAACACCGACATCAACAAGCTGATCTCGCCGGATCTGGATTGGCGCAAGCGCGACAACCAGTTCGAGGAAGCCTTTGATCGCGAGCGGCTGATCCTGGCTGTCGTCGAGGCGGCGACGCCCGAGCTGACCAGCTCGGCCGCGAAGGCGCTCACCGCGAAGCTGCAAGCCGACAAGAAGAACTTCGAGGCGATCACCGCGCTCGGCTCCGGCGAATTCTTCGAGAAGAACGGCTTGCTGTTCCTACCGACCGAAGAGGTCGGCAAGGTCACGGGCCAGCTCGAATCGGCCGCACCGCTGATCGAGATCATGGCTGGCGACCCTTCAATTCGCGGACTGACCGGTGCGCTCGAGACCGGCCTTGCCGGCGTCAAGCGCGGCCAGGTCAAGCTCGACAATGCGGCTCCGCCCTTCAACCTGATCTCCGAGACCGTCGAGACCGTCCTCGCCAAGGGCAACGCGACCTTCTCCTGGCGTGAACTCACCAGCGACAAGCCGCTGACCGATTCGGACAAGCGTGCCTTCATCGAGATCAAGCCGATCATCGACTATTCGGCGCTGGAGCCGGGCAAGGACGCAACCGATGCGATCCGGCAGGCAGCGGCCGACCTGAAATTCCCGACCGAGTATCACGCGCGCGTCCGCCTGACCGGACCCGTGCCGATCGCCAACGAGGAATACGCCACCGTGCAGGACGGCGCGATCCGCAACGGCATCGGCACCGTGGTGATCGTGCTGATCATCCTCTGGCTGGCGCTGCATTCCGGCAAGATCATCTTCGCGGTGTTCGTGAACCTGTTTATCGGTCTTGCCCTCACCACGGCGGTCGGCCTGATGATGGTCGGATCGCTGAACCTGCTTTCGATCGCCTTCGCGGTGCTGTTCGTTGGTCTCGGCGTTGACTTCGGCATCCAGTTCAGCGTCCGCTACCGCTCCGAGCGTTACAAGAACGACAACCTGACGCTGGCGCTGGAAAACGCCGCGCGCCGCTCGGCGGTGCCGCTGTCGCTCGCGGCGATGGCGACCGCTGCCGGCTTCCTGTGCTTCCTGCCGACCGACTACAAGGGCATCTCCGAACTCGGCAAGATCGCCGGCGCCGGCATGCTGGTGGCCTTCATCACCAGCATCACGGTGCTGCCGGCGCTGCTCGACCTGCTCAATCCGCCTGGAGAGAAGGAGCCGGTCGGCTACGCCTTCCTGGCGCCGCTCGATCACTTCCTCGAAAAGCATCGCGTCCCGATCATCGTTGGCACGATCCTGGTCACAGTCGCGGGCCTGCCGCTGCTGCACTACATGAAGTTCGACTTCAACCCGATCAATCTGCGCAACAAGCACGCGGAATCGATCGCGACCTTCCTCGACCTGAGAAACGATCCGAACACCGGCGCCAACGCCATCAACGTGATGACGCGCTCGGAGGCCGACGCCAAGAAGATCCAGGCCAAGCTCGAGAAGCTGCCCGAAGTGTCGCGCGTGATGTCGCTCGACAGCTTCGTGCCTGATGATCAGCCGGCCAAGCTGAAGCTGATCGCGCAGGCCGCCAAGACACTTGGACCCGCGCTCAACCCCGACTCGGTCGATCCGGCGCCGTCGGATCAGGAGAATGTTGAGTCGCTGAAGAGTTCGGTCGACAACCTGCGCAGGACCGCGGGCGACGGCAAGGGGGCGGGCGCGGTTGCCGCGCGCCGGCTCGCCGACGCCCTGCAGAAGCTGGCCGATTCGAACCAGTCCATCCGTGACAAGGCACAGGACGTCTTCGTCGCGCCGATGAAGATCGTGTTCGATCAGCTCCGCAACACGCTGCAGGCCCAGACCGTCACGCTGCAGAGCCTGCCGCCGGAACTGGTCGAGAGCTGGAAGACCAAGGACGGCCTGATGCGTGTCGAGGTCGAGCCGAAGGGCGATCCCAACGACAACGACAATCTGCGCCGCTTTGCCGACGCCGTGCTCGCCGCCGAGCCGACCGCGATCGGCGGGCCGGTCTCGATCCTGAAGTCGGGCGACGTCATCGTGAATGCGTTCATCCACGCCGGCATTCTGGCGCTGGTCACGATCGGCCTGTTGCTGTGGCTGACGCTGCGCCGCGTCGTCGACGTGCTGATGACGCTGGTGCCGCTCCTGGTCGCCGGCATCGTCACGCTGGAGATTTGCGTGCTGATCGGGCTGCCGCTCAACTTCGCCAACATCGTCGCGCTGCCGCTGCTGCTCGGCGTCGGCGTCGCGTTCAAGATCTACTATGTCACGGCATGGCGGCAGGGCAGGACGAACCTGCTGCAGTCGAGCCTGACGCGTGCGATCTTTTTCAGCGCGCTGACCACGGCGACCGCGTTCGGCAGCCTGTGGCTGTCCAGCCATCCCGGCACCGCGAGCATGGGCAAGCTGCTCGCGCTCTCGCTCGTCACCACGCTCGCGGCAGTGTTGCTGTTCCAGCCGGCGCTGATGGGCAAGCCGCGCGAGGCCCTCAAGGAGGAGGATATCGCGAACGACGTCACCTGACGCGCAGACGATCGGGCTTGGCGGCAAGGTGCCGCCGAGCCCTAAATTCAGGCAAGCGTCAACGTCACGAACCAGCCGGCATGCGCGCGCGGCGCCGCCGGCTGGCCTTTGTCAATGCGTCGGTCGCGCGATGTCCGGCAGCAGGCAGATATCACCCACGACGTCAGCAGACGCATTGGCGTTGCCTGGGGCAGTGGTTGCCTGCTTTTGCCCCGGCTTGGTGGCAGGCGCCACGACGCCGGTGGTCTTCTGCGGCGCTGCCGATTTGGGCAGGGCACCCTTCGCCGCCGGGCTGCCCGCGGCAGGCGGGTTGCCGGCGGCGCTGACGGGGATCGGCGGACCGACGCGGGTCCAGGTCTCGCCGCCACAGAGGAAGCCGAGCACGCAGCCCTGGATCTCGAGCTGATCGGTGCCGACGGGCTTGATGGTCGAGCTGTAGAGCTGGCCGTCCTTCGCGTTGTAGACTTGGCCTTCCCACGCGTCGGCGCCGGCCTTCTTCTTCATGTCGATCAGGATCGGCATGCCGAGTGTCGGCCTGCTTTGCTTCGCCGGATCAGGATTGTTCTTATCCTTGCCGCCGGGGGTTTTTTCCCAGGACACCGCACCCCACATGTTGCCATTACACTGGGCGACGCGGATGGTGGCGACACCATCTGCGACCTTCCAGTCGCCGGTCGGGTCCGCTGCAAGTGCCGGCGATAATACGGTGGCCAAAAATAAACCTGAAAAGGCTATTGTACGCGCGAAAGTTCTTGGGCAGTGCAACATGGTCCAAACCTGTGCTTAACTAGACGATCCGAGCGGGGGTCAAAACGCCGCTAGCGAGCGTTTTAAGTTGACGAGATGGCCATCAACCGACGTATGTAACGAATGGTAAGTTCCAATTTAGACGTTTCCGAGATTTTTGTGGAGCGCGAGGGGCAGCGCGGTGCCATGCACACGCGTCACCTCAACGAGCAGCTCGTTCGCGTCCTCAAGACCATCGGCTATGACGTCGGCTTCCAGAAGGGGCAAGGCCAATACCTCTTCGATCGTCAGGGGGCTCGTTACCTCGATCTATTGAGCGGATTTGGCGTTTTTGCGATTGGTCGCAATCATCCGGACCTGCGCAAGGCGCTGAAGAGCGTGCTCGATGCCGATCTGCCGAACCTGGTGCAGCTCGACGTTTCGACGCTCGCCGGCGTGCTCGCGGAACGGCTTCTGGAATATGTCCCATATCTGGACAAGGTGTTTTTCGCCAATTCCGGTGCCGAAACCGTCGAAGCGGCGATCAAGTTCGCGCGCGGCGCGACCGGCCGTCCCGGCATCGTCTACTGCGGGCATTCGTTCCACGGCCTGTCCTACGGCGCGCTGTCGCTGACCGATGATTCGAATTTCCGCAGCGGCTTCGAGCCGCTGCTGCCGGGCTGCACCGCGATCCCCTACAACGATCTCGAGGCGCTCGAAAAGGCGCTGTCGTCGCGCCAGGTGGGCGCTTTCATCGTCGAGCCGATCCAGGGCAAGGGCGTCAACATGCCCACCGACGAGTTCCTGCCCGGCGCACTGGCGCTGTGCCGCAAATACGGCACGCTGTTCATCGCCGACGAGATCCAGACGGGCATCGGCCGCACCGGCAAGTTCCTCGCGATCGAGCATTGGGGCATCGAGCCCGACATGGTGCTGCTGGCGAAGGCGCTCTCCGGCGGCCACGTGCCGATCGGCGCGCTGCTGACACGCAAGAACATCTTCGACAAGATCTTCAACCAGATGGATCGCGCCGTCGTGCACGGCTCGACCTTCGCCAAGAACGATCTGGCGATGGCCGCCGGCATCGCCACGCTCGATGTCATCAAGGCCGAGAAGCTCGTCGAGAACGCCGCCAAGCGCGGCGCAGAGCTCCGCCTTGCACTGACGCGCATGGTGCCGGGCTATGAACTGATGAAGGAAGTCCGCGGCAAGGGCCTGATGATCGGGGTCGAGTTCGGTCCGCCGAAATCGCTGCGGCTCAAGGCGTCGTGGAATCTGCTGGAGACCGCCAACAAGGGTCTGTTCTGCCAGCTGATCACGGTGCCGCTGTTCAAGGATCACAAGATCCTGACCCAGGTCGCCGGCCACGGCCTCCACACCATCAAGCTGCTGCCGCCGCTCGTGATCACCGAAGAGGACTGCAGCTGGATCGAGAAGTCGTTCGACGACGTGATCGCCGGCAGCCACAAGGTGCCCGGCGCGATCTGGTCGCTCGGCAAGACGCTGGTCGACAACGCGGTGCGCAAGTCGGCGTAGTCTCGGACCCGTAGCCCGGATGCAGCGAAGCGAAATCCGGGGTTCTCGATCCTTGCGAGACTGTTCCCGGATTTCGCTTCGCTTCATCCGGGCTACAAGTCCTCACCCCTCCTTGTTCGCACGCATCGCGCCCTCGAACTTGTCGCCGAACTCCGTCAGCTCGTCGGCGCCGAGATCGCTGACCGCCCAGTAATTCAGGCCGCGGTCGCTCCAGCGCCGGATGTTGAAGCCCTGGAGCGTCGAGATCTTCGCGGACTTCCGGTCGGTGCTCGCCGTTTGCGCCACGAACAGGTTGATGACGTGCTGGCGCCGCTTGTAGACCACGGCGCCGATCTCGCGGGCGTTGACGTAGTCGAGCCGGCCGCCGATCAGGGTAAAGCCCTGCGCAGTGAGATCGATCACCGGCGGCGAGACGTCGAGCTTGCCGTTGAACCAGGGCTTGACCGTATGCTGATCGGTCGAGACCACGTCGATGAGGTGGCCGGCCTGCAGCGAGCGCAGATGCGCCGACACCACCTCGTTCTCGATCCGCTGCTCGTCGTCATTGCGCAGCACGATCGCGACGAGGCCGGTCGCGGCCATCGCCGACACCGCAGAGCCCATCGCGAAGCCGCGCAGCACCGAGCGCCGGCTCGGCGCCGCCTGCGGTTGCGGCAACGCCTTCTCGATCTTGCGGCGCAGCTCGAGCGGTGCCTTGTAGCGCACGTCGCTCTCGGCGATCGCCTGGCGGATCTCCTGATACTCCTTCATCAGGGCGGCGCAATGCGCGCAACCCTCGATATGGGCTTCCACTTCGCGCGCATGGCCGGCATCGAGTTCGCCGTCGATCAGCGCGTGGACCAGCACTTCGGCTTCCTCGCAATTCATTTCACTTGCTCCTGTTCCGCAAGCCAGGCCGATCGCAGCATGGCGCGGGCGCGTGCGAGGCGGGACATCACGGTGCCGACAGGCACGGCGGCGACATCGGCGATCTCGCGGTAAGAAAGATTCTGGATTTCCCTGAGCACAAAGGTCTCGCGGAACGGCTCGGCGAGCGCCGCGACCAGCTTGCGCACGGTGTCGCCGTCGAAGCGACGCAGCAGCTGCTTTTCCGGGGTCTCCGGCGCCTCGTTCCACAGCGGGGTCTGATCGCCACCCTCGGGCAGCTCCTCGACCGCGGTGGGGGCGGTCTTGCGGCGGGCATATTCGGCGCGGCAGACATTGCGCAGGATCGCAAACAGCCACGGCTTCATCGCAGGTCCACGGTAGCTGTCGAAATGCTTGTAGGCGCGCAGATAGCATTCCTGCACCGCATCCTCGGCGTCGGCGGCATCGCGCAACAAATAGCGTGCCAGGGTATAGGCGTCGTCAAGGTACGGCAGCGCGGCTTCGCGGAAGCGCCGCGCCTTTTCGGGATCGTCTTGCGACGCTTTGACAACCATCGTGTCCTGCCCGGCATGTCGAGAGACGGCTTGTGCCCGGCCGGGGGCGGAGGGCCACCGGCCGGGCATCGCTATGATTGTTTGGGTGGTCACGTTACCCAACCTTGATACTGCCTGTCATGTGCGGATGCAGCGAGCAGAAATACTTGTACTCGCCGGGCTCCGTGAAGGTGAACGAGAAGGTGCCGTCGGTATCCATGGTCTTGGAGCGGAATTTGCCCGCACACACCACGGTGTGCGGGATGTCGTCGCGGTTGGTCCAGGTCACGGTGGTGCCGACCTTCACGTCGAGCGGGTTCGGCGCGAACGAGAAGTTGTCGATGTGGACCGCGACGTCTTCGGCGCGGGCCGCCGTGACAGGAAGCAGCATGGTCGCGACCACGGCTATACCGAAATCGCGTCGGTTGATCGAACTCATCGGTCTCGTCCCTCAGCCCTGCAGCGGCGTGTCGATGATCGCCAGCGGCTGGCTGTTCTGCTTGAAGTTGATGCTGGCGACGCCGAGCATGCTGCGCAGCTTGGCATCCTCGACCTTCATCGGGCCGGGCGAGGGGGCGGCACCCGGCGCCGGCTGCGGGAAGGCCGTCGAACGCGCGGTGTGGAAGGTGACGTTGCCCTCGACCTTCTGCATCACCTGGTGGATGTGGCCGTTGAGCACGGTGACCGAGCCGAAGCCCTTGACGTACTCCAGCGCGCGGGCGCCGTCCTCGGTACCCCAGCCCCATTGCGGATAGACCGTCCACAGCGGGATGTGGGCGAACAGCACGATCGGCGTCGACTTCGAGCGGCCTTTGAGGTCGTTCTCGAGCCATTCCAGCTGCTCGTTGCCGAGATTGCCGAGGCCGCCGCCCTTGAGGTCGACGACATTGACGAGACCGACGAAATGCACGCCGCCGGCGTCGAAGGAGTAGTAGCCCGGACCCTTGGTGCCCTTGCCGTAGCGTTCCTTGTAGAGCTTGACCTCCTCGTCGATGAAGTCGTGCTCGCCCGGCACGTAATGCACGTCGAGCTTGGCCTGCGAGATGATGCGATCGGCGTCGTCGAATTCGGACGCCTTCGACAGATGCGTGATGTCGCCGGTGTGGATCATGAACGACGGCTTGACCTGCATCGCCCGGACCTTGTTGATGGCTTCCTCAAGGGTGCCGATGGCGTTCGGGTTGGCCGGCTTGTCGAAGCCGACATGGCTGTCGCTGATCTGCATGAAGGTCATGCCGGTGGTCGCTTCGGCTGCGGCTGCTGAGCCGACGATGCCGAGCGAATGCGGCACGCCGCCGGTAACCGTCCAGAGGACGCCGGTGCCGGCCCAGGTCATGCATTCCAGCACCTTGCGTCGGCTGACGCCCTTCTCTTCATCGTGATGGTCGTGATCGTGTCCGCTCATAGCAAGTCTCCCGTTGGGCCCAGGGATTGGGTTTCCGGGAAGGTGATCGGCGGGCCTAAGGGTTTATTCCCGGGGCTTTGGAGGGGGTTGAGAGCCGGGATGACGATTTCGTGAGAGCCGGAAAGCCGGCCTCGACATGAGCAGACATGCGGCCGGCGCGACAGGTGGACGCAAGGGCAAGATGTGCCATTGAAAGTTTGGGGCCTGCAACGCTATCGACCCGGCAAACCACTGATCGGTCGGAGGAAAACATGGCTGGCGTCACCGGCGGCTGTCATTGCGGCGAGATTCGCTACGAGGTGACCGGGGAACCGGTCGTCCATGCGCTGTGTCATTGCACCGATTGCCGGCGCCATGCCGGCGCACCGATGGTCGGCTGGGTGATGGTCGCTGACGGCATGGTCAAGGTGACCAAGGGGCAGCCGAGCATCTACCGGTCCTCCCAGCATGGCCGGCGGCATTTTTGCGCGACCTGCGGCACCGGGCTTTTCTACACCAATGGCAACATGTTGCCCGGGTTCATCGACATCCAGAGCGGCACCTATGACGATCCCGATGCGGTGCCGGCCACGATGCGTATCCAGGTCGCGGAGCGGCTGCGCTGGATGGAAGCGGCGCATGAGCTGCCGACCGTCGAGCGCTTTCCGTCGCCGGAATAAGCGGTGGCCGATGGGCGCAGCGGCGCTGATGCGCGCCGCAACATGGCGAGGTCCCGCAACATAGATGAACAACCGCAACAAAGCTGTCTTGCAGCCGTCAGCATAATGTCAGCGCTCCTGCATAAGAATGGTGAACTTCACTCGCCACACCGGGAGATCTTCATGAGCGACCACGCAGGCGTTGAGCATCATCACAAGGCAGCTGAGCATCACGAGCACGCGGCGCGTCATCACCGCGAAGCCGCCAAGCACCACGAAGCCGGCGATCACCACAAGGCGGCGCATCACGCGCACAGCGCCCATGGTCACGCCAGCCATGCCCAGCATCACCACACCGAGGCGAGCCGGCATCACGCCGAGCACCACGGCGAACACTAATAAACGTTCCAGTACTGCGTGAGTGGCTTCCGCCGTCCCCCGCAAGGGGACGGCGTTTTCTTTTGGCAGGCGTCCCGTGCCGACGCTAGCCGGTTCGTGCGTCAAACGTCCTGAGCGCCGCAACCATCAACGCCGGCGCCTCCTGCGCGACGCAGTGCCCGACGTTTTCGAACGTCCAGCGGCTGGCGTGCGGGATCAGGGCGGCGGCGCGGTCGGCCATCTCCTTGTAGACCGGCCATGACTGCTCAGCCGTGGCGATGCAGACCGGGCAGGCGATGCCGGAGAACCACGGGAACGGATTGCCGCGCGCATCGCCGGTGTAGATCTGCTCCATGGCCTGGAAGATCGGTCCCAGCAGCGCCGACTCGATCTCGGGCGTGCAAAGCAGCTGCATGCGGCCGTCGTCGAGCCGCGCAAAACCGTGATGGACATAGGCCCACAGCGACGGCTCGGTCCACGGCGCGAACGCCGGCGCGGCGCGCAATCGCCGGAACAGATCGTCGGCATTGTCGAATTCGGCGCGGCGGCGCAGCACCCCCTGCACCGATGCGTTCGCGATCTCGCTCAGGCCGCCGCTGCGCGGCGCGCGCGGATCCATCGCGGTCGGCTCCGTCACGAACAGCCGCGCGAAGCGATCCGGCATCAGCTTCGTTGCGAGCATCAGGTCGGTCGCGCCGGCGCTATGACCGATGCCGTAGATGTCATGGAGATCGAGGCGTTCGACCACCATGCAGACGTCGTCGGCGAAATCCTGGAACTGATAGCGGTCGGCCGGCGGCTTGTGGCTCAGGCCGTGGCCGCGGCGGTCGAGTGCATAGACGGTGTAGTCGGCGGCCAGCGCTTCGGCGACCTCGGTCCACACTTCGGCGACGAAGCCGGTGCCGTGCAACAGCAGCGCCGGCGGCTTGCCGGAGGCCGGCTCGCCCCATCGTGCCAGCGCGATCTGCGCGCCGGCATTGCCAACGAGAATCCGCTGCGGCTGCGTCATCGGCTGTTTATCGTGCATCCTGCACGATCATCGCCGCGGCCTTCTCGGCGATCATCGCGGTCGGCGTGTTGGTGTTGCCGGAGGTGATGGTCGGCATCACGGAGGCATCCGCGATGCGCAGGCCGTTGAGGCCGTAGAAGCGCAGGCGCTCGTCGACCACGGCCATCGGATCGTTGGCCGTTCCCATCTTTGCGGTGCCGACGGGGTGGAAGATCGTGGTGCCGATATCGCCGGCGGCCTTGGCGAGCGAGGCGTCGTCATCGCCAACCGAGGGGCCGGGCAGGAATTCCTCGGGATGATATTTCTCCAGCGCCTTCTGCTTCATCAGTCTGCGCGTGGTGCGGATCGCGTCGGCCGCGACCTGGCGGTCGTCCTCGGTCGACAGGTAATTCGGCGCGATCGACGGCTTGTCGTCGGGCGCGGTCGAGCGGATCCGCACCGTGCCGCGCGAGGTCGGCTGCAGATTGCAGGCGCTCACCGTGATCGCGGGGAAGCGATGCAGCGGGTCGCCGAATTTGTCGAGCGACAGCGGCTGCACGTGGAACTGGATGTTGGCGCGCGAGCGCGTCGCATCCGAGCGCGTGAAGATGCCGAGCTGCGACGGCGCCATGGTCAGTGGCCCGCGGCGGCGGAATGCGTAGTCGAGGCCCATCAGGCCGCGGCGCACGAGGTTGTAATAGGTCTCGTTCAGCGTGCGCACGCCCGATACCTTGTAGATCGCGCGCTGCTGCAGATGGTCCTGCAGATTGTGGCCGATGCCCTGCACGTCAGCCACGATGTCGATGCCGAGCGGCGACAGCCATTCGGACGGGCCGATGCCGGAGCGATGCAGCACCTGCGTGGTGCCGATCGAGCCGGCGCAGAGAATTACTTCGCCCTTGGCCCGCGCTTCTACCGTCTCGTTGCCCTGACGGAACTCGACGCCGGCGGCGCGGCCGCTCTCGATGATCAGGCGGTCGACCAGCACGTCGGTCTCGAGCCGCAGGTTGCTGCGGTTCAGCACCGGCTTGAGAAAGCCGCGCGCCGACGACCAGCGCCGCCCGCGCTTCTGGTTGACGTGGAAGTAGCTGGTGCCCTCATTGTCGCCGGTGTTGAAGTCGCCGATGCGCTTGATGCCCATCTCCTCGGCGGCATCGCCGACCGCATCGAGGACCTGCCACGACAGCCGCGGCGCCTCGATGCGCCAGCCGCCGCCGACGCCGTGATGCTCGCTCTCGCCGAGGAAGTGATCCTCCAGCCGCTTGAATGCGGGCAGCACATCGCTGTAGCTCCAGCCGGTGAGGCCGAGCTGCCGCCAGTGATCGTAATCCGCGGCCTGGCCGCGCATCGAGATCATGGCGTTGATCGCCGACGAGCCGCCGATCACCTTGCCGCGCGGATAGGCGAGCGCACGGCCGTTGAGACCGGGCTCGGCCTCGGTCTTGAACATCCAGTCCGAGCGCGGATTGCCGATCGCGAAGAGATAACCGACCGGGATGTGAAACCAGATCCAGTTGTCCTTGCCGCCGGCTTCCAGCAGCAGCACGCGCTTCTTCGGATCGGCCGACAGGCGGTTGGCCATGATGCAGCCCGCCGTGCCCGCGCCGACGATAATGTAGTCGAAATCACCCTCAAGCCTTCGCGGCATGCCCTCGTTCCCGGCAAGCGTCTCTTGTTAACGTCCTTCTATAGCGTTTTCGAGCGAAGTGGAGCCCGGTTCGCATGAAGAAAACGCGTCAATACAAGAAAATAGAACTCGGTTCTGACAGAGTCAGAATCGAGTTCTATCCAGACGCAGCCGGCCGAGACAAGCCCGGCCGACGGCGCCGGGCGTGCGCTGGATGATCAGGGACGGCTGGGTTCGGCGAGTGCGACGTCGGGTCCAGGCTTCGGCACACAGAGAATCAGGGTCAGCATACCGATCGCGAGCAACGCGCCAACGAGGGCGAGCGGTGCGTAGATGCTCCCGGTTGCGATATTCATCCAGCCGACCAGGGCAGGGCACACCGCACCGCCGAACGAGCCGATCGCGCTGATCAGCGCGATACCGCCGGCCGCGGCGCTGCCTTCCAGCATCGCGTTCGGAATGGTCCAGAACAGGGAGAGAATCGCGAAGATGCCGATCGAGGCGATGGCGAGCAGGGTTACGGTCAGCAGGATGCTGCCTTGCGCGGCCTGCAAGGCGATGAAGCACGCCGCTGCGACGAGACCGCAGCAGACCACGTGCCAGCGCCGTTCCCGCGTGCGATCGGAGCTGTTGCCGATCGCGACCATGCCGATCGCCGAGGCGACCGAGATCGCGCCGCTCAGCCAGCCGATCTCGGTGGTGGTCGCCACGCCGACGCGCTTGAGCAGCGTCGGCGTCCACAGCAGGATGGTGTTGAGCGAGCAGAAGAACGCGAAATAGATGAAGGACAACAGATAGACGCGCGGCTCGCGCAGCGCCGCCGCGAAGCTGCGCGTGGTGCCAGGAGCGGCGGCGCGGTCGCGGGCGAGATCGCTTGCGACCAGCCGTCGCTCGTCGGCGCTGAGCCAGTTCGCGGCCTGTGGCCCGTCGGCGAGACGAAGATAGGCGGCGATGCCGAGCAGCACGGCGGGAACGCCTTCGAGGATGAACAGCCACTGCCAGCCATGCAGGCCATGGACGCCCTGCATATGATCCATGATCAGGCCCGACAGCGGCCCTGCGATGACGCCGCCGAGCGGCACCGCCATCACGAACAGGCTCGTCATGCGGCCGCGCACGCGGTCCGGAAACCACAGCGTCAGGTAATACAGGATGCCGGGAAAGAAGCCGCCCTCGGCGGCGCCGAGCAGGAAGCGCAGCAGATAGAGGTGATACTGGTTCTGCACCAGCGCGAGCAGCACGGTCACGGCGCCCCACAGCACCATGATCCGCAGCAGGGTCTTGCGGACGCCGACCCTGACCAGCAGCAGGTTGCTCGGCACTTCGAGCGCGACATAGCCGACCGAGAAGGCGCCGGCGGCAAGCCCGAACACCGCGTCATCGATGTCGAGGTCGTGCAGGAATTGCAGCTTGGCAAAGCCGATGTTGAAACGGTCGATGATCGCAACCGTGTAGCACGCCAGCAGGAACGGGATCAGGCGCCAGGCGATCCGTCCATAGAGCCGCGATTGGGCCGCATCCTGCATGAAAGTCTCCTCAGTGATTATTTTGATGTTTGTTGGTGTGGCGACGACGGTGCGCTCCCTCGCCCCGTTCTTACGGGGGCGAGACGTGCGAAGCTCGCTCTGAGAGGGTTGGGGTGAGGGGCTGCCTCCGCATACACGGTGATGGCTGTGCTCGCGGAGGCTCCCCCTCACCCGGAACGCATCTGGCGATGCGTTCCGG
>NZ_JACMYP010000003.1 GCF_020889705.1 Bradyrhizobium altum
CCGCGCTGCCGTCGCTGCGGCTCGCCAACCTCGCGGAGTTGCGCCATCCGTTGTCGGTCGATACCTATATCGAGCGGACGCTGTCGCATGCGCGCGGCATCCTGGTGCGGCTGATCGGCGGCGAACCCTATTGGTCATACGGGCTGGCCGCGGTGCATCGTCTTGCGAAGGAACGCGGAATTGCGCTGGTGGTGCTGCCGGCGGATGGCCGCGACGATTTGCGGCTGGATGAATTCTCGACCTTGCCGGTCTCGACGTTGCGCCGCCTGAAGGTGCTATGCGACAAGGGCGGCCCCGTTGCCGCGCAGGCCGTGATCGCGCAACTGGCGCTGGCGTCCGGCCTTTATGCCGGACCGGTCGTCGGTGAGATCGATCTTCCCGAGATCGGCGTCTACGATACGCGGCGCGGCGCCGTCGCGGCGCTGCCGGCATCGGATGGCCGGCCGCTTGTGCTCGTGACCTTCTATCGCTCCTATCTGGCGGCCGGCGACACCGCGCCGGTCGATGCGCTGATCGATGCGTTGCGCGAACGGGGATTTGACGCCCACGGCGTGTTCGTCATCTCGTTGAAGGCGGCGGGCGTGGCCGATTGGCTGCGCGCTCAGTTCGCGCAATGCTCGCCGGCCGCCATCGTCAATGTGACCGCGTTCTCCGCGGCGGGTGATGACGGCACGACGCCGTTCGACGCTGCTTCATGTCCGGTGTTCCAGGTCGCTCTGTCCACGGCGCGGCGCGAGGATTGGGCCTTGTCGCTGCGCGGTCTGTCGCCCGGCGATCTCGCGATGCATGTGGTGTTGCCGGAGGTCGACGGTCGCGTGTTCACGGGCGTCGTGAGTTTCAAGTCGCCAGGCGAGCGCGATCCCGATCTGCAGTTCGCGCATCTTGCGCATCGGCCGGATGCCGAGCGCGTCGCAGCGGTCGCCGCGCGCGTGACAGCCTGGCATCGGCTTGCCGGCAAGCCCGCCGGAGACAAGCAGCTTGCGGTCGTGCTCTCGAACTATCCCGGCCGCCCGCACCAGATCGCGCACGCCGTTGGCCTCGATGCGCTGGCTTCGGTGGAGACGTTGCTGGCCGATCTCGCGGCTGCGGGCTTTGATCTTGAGCCGGTGCAGTCGCTAGGTGGCGTGCTGCTGCACCGGAAGCTGACATGGGACGTGGCTGAATATCGCGCAGCGGTCTCCAGCCTTCCCGAGCTGCTCCAGGACGATCTTGCGCGCGCATGGGGCGCGCCGGAGGATGATCCCGATTGCCGCGACGGCGCGTTTCATTTCGCGGCGATCCGGTGCGGCAAGTCGATCATCGCGGTTCAGCCGGAACGCGGTGAGGTCGGTCAGCGCGATGCCGATTATCACGATCTCTCACGCACGCCGCGCCATGCCTATGTCGCGTTCTACCTGTGGCTCAGGCAGCAGGACATCGATGCCGTCGTCCATATGGGCGCGCATGGAACGCTGGAATGGCTGCCCGGCAAGTCGGTTGCACTGTCATCCGCATGCTGGCCGGAAGCGCTGATCGGCGATCTGCCGATTGTCTATCCCTTCATCGTCAATGACCCCGGCGAGGCCGCGCAGGCCAAGCGCCGGATCGGTGCCGTGACGATCGGCCATCTGCCGCCACCGCTGGCGCAGGCGGCGGTGCCGGAGGGCTTGCGCAGGCTCGAGCGGTTGCTCGATGAATATTCGACTGCGGACGGCCTCGATCCGGCGCGGCGGCAGCGCCTGATCGCTGCGATCCGCGAAGAAGCGCGCATCGCCGGGCTGGAGGACGATCTCGGTCTCGCGGCGTCGGTCTCGGCGGCCGAAGCCATTCCGCAGATCGATCGCTTCGTCTGCGATCTCAAGGAAAGCCAGTTCGGCGACGGCCTGCATGTGTTCGGGCAAGGTGCTTGCGGCGAGGCGGAGAGGGCAGCGTTGCGCGATGCGCTCGCGGGACGGCGTGTTGCGCCGGGACCGTCGGGCTCGCCCTATCGCGGGCGAAGCGACGTGCTGCCGACCGGACGCAATCTGTTTGCAGTCGATCCGCGCGCGGTGCCGACGCCGTCGGCGCATGCGCAGGGCGTGAAGCTCGCCGAGGAGCTGCTGCGCCGTCACTTGCAGGATCACGGCGACTGGCCGAAAGGGCTGGTCGTCGATCTCTGGGGATCGTCGACGATGCGCACCGCCGGCGAGGATTTTGCGATGGCGCTGCATCTCGCCGGGATCGCGCCGCGCTGGGATCATGGATCGGGCAGGGTGTCGGGCTACGACATCATCGCGCCGGCGGAGCTCGGCCGTCCGCGCATCGACGTGACGCTGCGCGTGTCTGGGCTGTTCCGCGACGTCTTCTCGGGGCTTGCGCAGTTGTTCGAAGCGGCGACCGAGGCGTTGTCCGAACGCAGCGAGGAGAGCGATGAGAATCCTTACCGGCAGCGCATCTCGCGCGTGTTCGGGCCTCGCCCCGGGCACTATGGCGCCGGCATCGCGGCTGTCCCGGATGTCTTCACGGAGGAGGCGCGCGAGGCGGCCGGCGAAGCCTGGCTGTCGGCATCGTCCTGGGCCACTGCATCTGATGGCGAGATCAGGCCTGACCGCGCCGGCATCGAGGCACGGCTCGCTGCTGCCGACAGCTTCGTCCACACCCAGGACTTGCCGGAGACCGATCTCTTGCTGGCGGCGGACTATGCAGCGCATGAGGCCGGCATCGCCGCCGCGGCGCGGCGGCTCGGCGCAAAAGTCCCGTCGCTCTATCACCTTGATGCGACGCGGCCGGATCAGCCGCACGCCCGCTCGTTGACCGAGGAAATCTCGCGCGTGGTGCGGGCGCGCGCCGCCAATCCTGCATGGATCGCGGGCATGATGCGCCACGGCTTCCGCGGCGCCGCCGAGATATCGGCGACGCTAGAGCACATGGCGGCGTTCGCGCATCTCGCAGGTGCGGTGCCGCCGCATCTATTCGATCTCTATTACGACGCGACGCTCGGCAATGACGACGTTCGTGGCTTCATGGCGCGCGAGAATCCGGCGGCGCTGGCTGCGATCGAAACCTGCTTCACCCGGCTGCACGACGCGTCGCTCTGGCAGACGCGGCGCAATTCGATTGCGGCGGCGCTGCAGGAGGCCTCATGAGCGCGGTCGCGATCAAGGGCTGGTGTCCGGGCGCGCTGCGGCCGATGCTATCAGGCGATGGCCTCGTGGTGCGCATTCGCCCGCGCGGCGGGCGGCTGGACGCGTCGCAGGCGACGGGAATTGCTGAGCTCGCTGCGCGATACGGCAACGGCCTGACCGATCTGACCAGCCGCGCCAATCTCCAGATCCGCGGCGTCAGCGATGAAGGTTATCCGGCCTTGATCGATGGGCTCGCCGGGCTCGGGTTGCTGGACGCGGATTCAGATACCGAGGCGCAGCGCAACGTCCTGGTGACGCCATTCTGGACTGCCGGTGACGAGACGCGCTCGCTTGCGGCCGAACTTGAGCAGGCGCTCGCCAGCGCGCGGCTCGATCTTCCGACCAAGTTCGGTTTCGCGATCGATGATGGCAGCGAGCGGGTGCTGGGCGGCGCGTCGGCGGATATCAGGATCGAGCGCGATCGCAATGGCGGACTGCTGGTGCGTGCCGATGGCGCACAATTCGGGCTTTCTGTCGCGCGGAGCGAGGCCGTGCAGGTCGCGCTGGCGCTGGCTGAGTGGTTCGTCGCCTCTGGCGGAGCCAAGGGTGAGAAGCGGCGGATGGCGGCTCATCTGGCCGGCGGCGCGAGCTTGCCGCAGTCGCTTCGCGGCGACGCCGAGCCCGTGGCCCGATCGGCGGACCCTGTGCCCGGCCTCTATTCGACTGGCGCGATGGTCGGCCTGGCCTTCGGGCAAATGCCGCAGCAGACGCTCAGCCATCTCGCCGAGCGCGCGCAGGCTCTCCGTGTGACGCCGTGGCGGATGGTGCTGGCGGAGGCGATGCATGAGATGCCCCGTGACGCGGATCTCGTCACTGATCCCAATGATCCGGCGCTCCGCGTGATCGCTTGCAGTGGCGCACCGCGCTGTCGTGAGGCGCATGCCGACACGCGTGCATTGGCATCGGCGCTGGCATCGTTTGTCCCGGCGGATGCCCGGCTTCACGTGTCCGGCTGCGCCAAGGGCTGTGCCCATTCCGGTTCGGCTGACGTCACCCTGGTTGCGTCACGCGAGGGCTTTGATCTGATCCGCCGCGGCACGACGCGAGGTGTGCCGGTCCTGCGAGGGCTGACCCGTTCGGACCTCGTCGCGAATCCCTCTGTGCTGATGAGAGGCCATTGATGCCGCACATCTATGAGACCGATGGCGCGGCGATCTATCGCCAGTCCTTTGCGACGATCCGGTCGGAGGGCGACCTTGCCCGTTTCACGCCCGACGAGGAGCCGGTGGTCGTGCGCATGATCCATGCCGCGGGCATGGTGGGCCTGGAAGCGTTTGTCCGCTTCACGCCGGGTATGGCCGCAAGCGCACGGACAGCCCTGCAGAACGGCGCGCCGATCCTCTGCGACGCACGCATGGTGTCGGAGGGCATCACGCGCGCGCGGCTGCCGGCCGGCAACGCCGTCATCTGCACGCTCGGTGATCCTAAGGTTCCCGAACTCGCGCAATCGATGCACAACACGCGCTCCGCGGCGGCCCTCGAACTGTGGCGGCCGCATCTGGCCGGCGCCATCGTCGCGATCGGCAACGCGCCGACGGCGCTGTTCCATCTGCTCAACATGCTGGAAAATTCTGATTGCCCGAGGCCGGCGGCGATCATCGGCTGTCCGGTCGGCTTTGTCGGTGCCGCCGAGTCGAAGGCGGCATTGATGGCAGCGCCGCCCGTGCCAGCGCTGACGGTCGAGGGACGTCTCGGCGGATCGGCGATCACGGTTGCTGCTGTCAATGCGCTGGCGAGCCGGAGCGAATAGCGATGGAACGCATCATTTGCTGCGGGCTTGGCCCAGGCGATCCGGACCTGATGAGCGTGCGTGCCGACCGGACGGTGCGCGCCGCGCGGCATGTCGCCTATTTTCGCAAGAAGGGGCAGCTCGGACAGGCGCGGCGCATTGTGGACGGATTGCTCGCCGCCGACGTCAGCGAATATCCAATGGAGTATCCGGTCACCACGGAGATTGCTTTCGACAGTCCGGACTATGCGCGGCTGCTCGCGGGCTTCTATGACGAATGGGCCGAGCGCTTGGCGCGGCTTGCGCGCGCGATCGACGTCGTCGTGCTCTGCGAGGGCGACCCCTACTTCTACGGCTCGTTCATGCATCTGCATGCGCGCCTGCAGGGACGGGTCGAGATCGAGGTGATCGCCGGCATTCCCGGTATGGTCGGTTGCTGGAATGCGGTCGGCGAGCCGATCGCGCTTGCAGACGATGTCACGACTGTGCTGATGGGCACGCTGCCTGAGGCGGAACTCGAGCAGCGGATGCGCAGCTCCGACGCGCTCGTTGTCATGAAGACCGGCCGCAATCTGGCGAAGATCCGCCGCGCGCTCGCGGCCGCGGGGCGTCTCGACGATGCGTGGCTCGTCGAGCGCGGCACCATGCCGGATCAGCGCGTCGCCCGGCTCGCCGATCTCGCTGAGGCCGACTGTCCGTATTTTGCGATCGTGCTGGTGCACGGGCAGGGCCGGCGCAGGGGGGGGGCGTAATGACCGGCACGCTGACCATCGCGGGACTGGGGCCGGGCGACGAGGCGCTGATCACGCCGGAGGTCTCCGCTGCGCTCGCAATAGCGACCGACATCGTCGGCTATGCGCCATACGTGACGCGCGTGCCGCCGCGCGCCGGGTTGACGCTGCATCCCTCGGACAATCGCGTGGAGCTACAGCGCGCCGGTGAGGCACTGCGGCTTGCATCCGAAGGGCGGCAGGTCGTCGTGGTGTCCTCGGGTGACCCCGGGGTCTTCGCGATGGCATCCGCCGTGTTCGAAGCGCTCGAGGACGCACCGCAATGGCACGACCTGCCGATCCGCGTTCTACCTGGCGTGACGGCGATGCTGGCGGCGGCCGCCAGTGCCGGCGCGCCGCTCGGACATGATTTTTGCGCGATCAATCTCTCCGACAATCTCAAGCCCTGGCCGCTGATCGAGCAGCGCCTGCGGCTCGCGGCCGAGGCCGATTTCGCGATCGCGATGTACAATCCGCGCTCGGCCAGCCGCGCTGATGGCTTTGCGCGGACGCTCGAGATTTTGAAAGAGGCGGGCTGCGGCGAGCGCATCGTGGTGTTCGCCCGCGCCGTCAGCACACCCGAGCAGCGCATTGAGACAGTCGAATTGCGCGACGCCAAGCCCGAGATGGCCGACATGCGGACGCTTGTGATCGTCTGCAATTCGACGACGCGACGGGTCGGCCGCTGGGTCTATGCCCCGAGGCAGGTCCGATGACCGAGCCATGCCATCACCTCGCTCACGCGCTCCACCCGCGGCCTCTCGGGCAGCGGCGGCCGCGTGATCATGATAACCGGAAGGCCAAGCGTGCGGGCGGCGTCGATCTTGGCGCGCGCGCCACCTCCGCCGGAATTGCGGGCGACGATCCACGCGATAGAGCGCGCACGCATCATCTCCAGCTCGTTGTCGAGCGTGAATGGCCCGCGCGAGACGATGACGTCGGCACGAGGCAATGGCAGCGCCCCTTCGGGTGGGTCGACGAAACGCAACGTATAGGCATGCTGCGGACGGCCACCGAAGGGCGCGATGTGCTGGCGGCCGATCGCGAGGAACACGTTGGCGGGGCTGTCCGGCAGCGCCGCGACCGCCGAGACGACATCCGCGACCTCGATCCAGCGATCGCCGGATGTCTTGTCCCAGGGCACGCGTTCGAGCGCGAGCAGCGGCGTTGCGGTTTGCGCGCAGGCGGCGACCGCGTTGCGGCTGATCTCGGCCGCAAAGGGATGCGTCGCGTCGATCACATGCGTGATGCCTTTGCGACAGAGATAGTCGGCAAGACTGTTGACGCCGCCGAAGCCGCCGATCCGGGTCGGCAGAGGTTGTTCGGCGGGAGCGGCGGTGCGTCCGCCATAGGAATAAACCGCGTTGATCCCCGCGCGGGCCATCGCAGCGGCAAGCAAATTGGCGTCGGCCGTTCCGCCCAGGATCAGGGCGCGCATCATGGGTAATCCCTGGTTGACCATCATCGGCATCGGCGAAGATGGCCTTGCCGGCCTCTCCGACGCAAGCCGAAAGGCGCTTGGTGAAGCCGAAACGGTGTTCGGCGGCGAAAGGCATCTGGCGCTGGCCGGAATCACCGAGCACGGCCGCGCTTGGCCGGTGCCGTTCGATGCGGAGATCGTGCTTGAATGCCGCGGGCGACCCACTGTTGTGCTCGCCTCGGGCGATCCGTTCTGGCATGGCGTCGGCGGAAGCCTTGTCGGGAAATTGCAGGTCGGCGAATGGGTCGCGCATTCTGCTCCGTCGACGTTCTCGCTGGCGGCGGCACGTTTGGGCTGGCGTCTCGAGAATGTCATCTGTCTCGGTCTTCATGCCGCACCCTTCGAACGGCTGTTGCCGCATCTGGCGCGTGGTGCACGGATCATTTGCCTGGTACGCGACGGCAGCGCGGCTTTCGATCTCTCGCAATGGCTGACGGACCATGGCTGGGGGTTGTCGGCGGTGTGGACGCTTTCCGCACTTGGCGGACCGCGTGAGTCCATCACGCAGCATCGCGCTGACAGCTATGCCGGCGATTCAAGCGACAGTCTGGTCGCTGTTGCGCTGGAGGCCGCGGGAACGCAGGGGATCGCGCGCAGCTCGGGTCTTTCCGACGCACTCTTCGTGCATGACGGGCAACTGACGAAACGGCCGGTCCGCGCGCTTGCGCTGTCGGCGCTTTCGCCGCGGCCCGGCGAGCGATTGTGGGACATCGGCGCCGGCTCAGGATCGATCTCGATCGAATGGGCGCTCTGCGGTGGGACGGCGATCGCCGTCGAGGCCCGTGGCGAACGGGCCGCCAACATCCGCAGCAATGCGGCAAGCTTCGGCTTGACCCACCGGATCACCGTCATCGAGGGCGAGGCGCCCGGCATTTTGTCGGACCTTGGGGCGCCCGATGCCGTGTTCATCGGTGGCGGCCTCGATGCTGATATGTTCGATGCGATCTGGTCGCGCATTTCATCGGGAACGAGACTAGTTGCGCTTGCGGTGACCCTGGAAACCGAGGCGCTGCTTTCCGATCTGCATCAGCGCCACGGCGGCGAACTGATGCGAGTGGAGATCGCGCGGGCCCAGCCCCTGGGCCGGTACCGCTCCTGGAAAGCCGCGCGGCCGATCGTGCAATGGAGCGCAGTCCGTTGAAGGTCGCGGGTCTGGGGTTCAGGATCAATGCCAGTGTCGCGTCGTTGCGCGACGCGCTCGACGCGGCCGGTGGTTCAGAAGGCCTTGCGGCGGTTGCGACAGTGAGTGACAAGGCTGGTGCGATGGCATTGCGAGCACTGGCACAGGAGCTGGGGTTGCCGATCCGGGGCATTCCCGCCGAAGTATTGGCTGAGATACAAACCGCGACGCAATCCGAATTTGCTAAAGCCAGGTTCGGGACGGGTTCGGTCGCCGAAGCAGCCGCGATCGCAGCCGCTGGGCGCGGCGCGCGCCTGATTTCGGTCAGGGCCGTGTCGCAGGATCGGACGGCCACTGCGGCGATCGCAGAAGGAGACGGTGAATGACGGTGCATTTCATCGGCGCGGGGCCAGGCGCCGCCGATCTCTTGACCCTGCGGGGCCGCGATCTCATCGCCTCTTGCCCGGTCTGTCTTTATGCCGGATCGTTGGTCCCGGAGGGCGTGTTGGCGCATTGCCCGAAGGATGCGCGCATCGTCAACACGGCGCCGCTCTCGCTCGACGAGATCGTCGCCGAGATCGCTGCGGCGCATGCCGAAGGCAAGGACGTCGCGCGGCTGCATTCGGGCGATCTCTCGATCTGGTCGGCGATGGGGGAACAGCTGCGCCGGTTGCGCGCGTTGCAAATTCCCTATTCGGTCACACCCGGCGTGCCGGCTTTCTCGGCGGCCGCGGCGGCACTGGAGGCCGAGCTGACGCTGCCTGGCCTTGCGCAATCGGTGGTGCTGACGCGCACGCCGGGCAGGGCGAGCGCGATGCCTGATGGCGAGACGCTTGCGGCCTTTGCCGCGACCGGTGCGGTGCTCGCGATCCATCTCTCGATCCATCTGCTCGACAAGGTCGTCGCCGAGCTCACGCCGCACTATGGCGCAGATTGTCCGGTGGCGATCGTCTGGCGCGCGAGCTGGCCGGAGCAGCGCATCGTGCGCGCGACGCTCGCAACGCTCGATGCCGCGGTTGGCCCCGAGCTCGAACGCACCGCGCTCATCCTGGTCGGCAAGACGCTCGGCGCCGGCGAATTCGCCGAGAGCCGGCTCTATGCGGCCGATTATGACCGCCGCTATCGCCCGGTCGGAGCGGAGCCGCGCTTTCCGGAATCATCGCAATGACCGCGGGGCTCGTGATCTCGGCACCGGCATCGGGCGTGGGCAAGACGACGCTGACCCTGGCGCTGGCGCGCGCCTATCGCAATCGCGGGCTGAGGGTGCAATGCCTCAAGAGCGGGCCGGATTATATCGATCCCGCCTTTCATGCGGTCGCGACGGGACGCGCATCCGTCAACATCGACAGCTGGGCGATGTCGCGCGATGCGATCGCGCATCTGGCAAACCGCGGCGCGGACGCCGATCTTGTGTTGGCCGAAGGCTCGATGGGACTGTTTGACGGCGTCGCGATGCACGGCGTTTCGGGTACCGGCGCCACCGCCGACATTGCCGAGATGATGGGATGGCCGGTGCTGCTGGTGATCGATCCCTCCGGCCAGGCACAGACGGCGGCGGCGGTCGCAGCGGGATTGCGCGATTTTCGCGCCGGCGTGCGGTTTGCGGGTGTCGTGCTCAACCGCGTCGCCAGCGCGCGGCACGAAGCGCTGGTGCGCAGCGCGATGGCGGGCGCGGGCATTCCGGTGTTGGGTGCGCTGCCCCGCCACGCCGAGATCGCCTTGCCGAAGCGGCATCTCGGCCTGGTGCAGGCCGAAGAGCAGGCGGAGATCGACGGCCTGATCGACGAAGCCGCACGCTTCGTCGTCGAGCATGTCGATCTCGACGCCGTGATGCAATCGGCGCGCGCCTGGTCGCCGCAATCGGCCGTGCGCAGCCTCGACATCACGCCGCCGGGCCAGCGCATTGCGCTCGCGCGCGACGCCGCATTCTCCTTTGTCTACCCGCACATGCTGGAAGCCTGGCGCGCGGCCGGCGCCGAGATCGTGACGTTCTCGCCGCTTGCCGACGAAGCTCCCGACGCGGACTCCGATGTGTGCTGGCTGCCCGGTGGCTATCCCGAACTGCATGCCGCCCGGCTTGCCTCCAACAAGCGGTTTCTTGGGCAGTTGCGTGCCTTTGCGGAGACGAAGCCGGTGCACGGCGAGTGCGGGGGCTACATGGTGCTGGGCGCCGCGTTGACCGATGCCGAAGGCGTGCGCCACCCGATGGCGGGCTTGCTCGGCCTTGAGACCAGCTATGCCAAGCGCCGCATGCATCTCGGCTACCGGCTCGCCGAGCTGGTCGCTGCGATGCCGGGGCACGGTCCGGGCGCGCGTCTGCGCGGCCACGAATTTCACTATTCGACGATCGTCGCGCAGCCGGATACGCCGATCGCGGTGGTGCGCGATGCGACCGGCGCGATCGTTGCCGAGACCGGATCGCGGCGGGGCAATGCAACGGGTACATTCTTCCATCTGATCGCGGAGGACCGGTGAGCGGATTCGTTTCCTTCGTGTCGGCCGGCCCCGGCGATCCCGAGCTCCTGACCATGAAGGGAGCCGCGCGGCTGCGCGAGGCCGACGTGGTGCTCTATGATGACCTCGCCTCGGGCGCGATCCTCGATCTCGCGCGTTCCGGCGCCAATCTCGTCGCGGTCGGCAAACGCGCCGGCCGCCTCTCGGCGAAGCAGCATCACGTCAGCCGGCTGCTGGTCGACTACGCAGCGGCCGGCGTGCGCGTGGTGCGGCTGAAATCCGGTGACGCCGGCATCTTTGGACGGCTCGAGGAGGAGATCGCGGCATTGCGCGCGGCCGGCATCGGCTACGAGATCATTCCCGGCGTGACCTCGGCCTCGGTCGCCGCGGCGCAGGCGGGCATTCCGCTGACGCGGCGGCTGACCTCGCGCCGGGTCCAATTCGTGACCGGTGCCGATGTCACGGGCGAGTTGCCCGCGGATTTGAACTGGGCGGCGCTGGCCGATCCGGAAGCGACCACCGTCGTCTATATGGGCCGGCGCACCTTTCCGGCCTTGGCCGCAAGGCTGATCGCGCATGGCCTCGCCCCCGAGACGCCTGCACTCTTGGCGGAGTCGCTCGGTCACGCCGACGAGCGGCTTGTCCGCACCACGATCGCAGAGCTCGCCGAGCGGCTCACGCATGCAGGCGCTGCCACCGCGGCTGCCGTTATCCTGTTCGGTGCGCTGGCGCCGGAGCAAGGTTGATACGGCCATGTTGACGCTTTCCCTGATCGGTATCGGTTGTGGCGATCCGCAGCAGCTCACGCTTGCTGCGATCGCCGCCATCAATGCCGCCGACCTGGTCCTGATCCCACGCAAGGGGACCGCGAAGTCGGACCTCGCCGACTTGCGCCGAACGATCTGCGCGGAGGCGTTGAACAACGACCGCACGCGCATTGCCGAATTCGACCTGCCGATGCGTGACGCCGGCGAGGCGGACTATCGCAAGGGCGTCGACGATTGGCACGATGCGGTCGCTGCGACCTGGTCACAGGAAATCGCGCGCCATCTCGGCGGCGAGGGCCGCGTCGCCCTGCTGATCTGGGGCGATCCCTCGCTCTACGATTCGAGCCTGCGGATCGCGCAACGGCTCGATCCGTTGCCATCGATCGAGGTGATCCCGGGCATCACGTCGATCCAGGCGCTGTGCGCGGCGCATGCGCTGCCGCTCAACGAGATCGGCGAGCCGTTCCTGGTCACGACCGGCCGGCGGCTCCGCGAGGCCGGTTGGCCCTCCGGCGTCGACACCATCGTCGTGATGCTCGACGGCGGCGCCGCCTTCCAGACGCTGGATCCGGAGGGCTTAACGATCTGGTGGGGCGCCTATCTCGGCATGCCCGATCAGATCCTCATGGCGGGGGAGTTGGCCGAGGCGGGCCCTCGCATCGTCGCCGCGCGTCGGGATGCGCGTGAGCGGCACGGCTGGATCATGGACAGCTACGTCCTCAAGCGGCGATCGTGATCGAGGGATTGCGTCGGCATTCCATGCAGCAGGGCGGCTATCCGGTTTTCAGCCCGCGAATCGAGGGTTGGATCGTCAGGCGGTAGGCCACGAGCGTGTCGCCATCGAACTGCTCGAGGGTTGTCTCGCAGACCGGGCAGCGATACTCGCCCTTGCTTCCTGATCCGGATGCCAGCTCAAGGCGCCGGAATCCAGCCCCGCAGCGCGGACATGTGACGTCGTCCTTCTTCATCAACTCACCCCAGAACAACACCGGCGGTATCTTGTAACCCGGACCGCACGGCAGAGCTATGTTCATGGCCGGGAGAGCGACCGATCATTCCTGCATGGCAACGCCGATGCGATCGAGATCGAACATCCGGGGTCGCCAGTCCGATCCCGCACAGGAACGGACCGGCAACTGCAACGCATTCCGCAAACTCAGCAACAGCTTATGGCGTGACGTCGAAGCAGGATCCGACTTCGCCCGCACCGCAACAATGGCTGCGATGTCGCGACGCCCGCGGTCCCCCGACCCCCGATCAACGCGCGATCGCCGGCGAACGCAGGGTTCGCCGGCGATCCATCGCCATCAGCGGACGCCACCTATTGCCGCGTCAGGCGAACCACGTCCTGCCTCAGCAGGTAGAGCGACACGGCGAGCAGAACGACGTCCTTCATCAGGAAGGGCACGTTGCCGGTCATTGCAGGGAAGCCTCCTGCGGCAACGTCCCAACCATCAGGCATGAACGGGATGATGGTGACGGTCGCGATGAAGGTGCCGGTCGAGCCGAGGGCGCCGAGCACGCCGAGGCGCTTGTCCCAGAAGCCCGCCAGCAGCAGCGAGCCGAACGTCCACTCCGAGGCGCCGAGGAAGTAGCTGGCGCCGGCATGGCCGAAGGCTGGATAGAGCCACCAGATCAGCGGCCCGTTGCTGATGAACGGGACCAGCCGTTCGAATTCGTACGGAAACCACTTCTGGTAACCGAAGAACAGGAACATGATCACCATCGCGGCGCGGACGACATGGTAGTCGAGATCTTCAGTGAGCAGGCCGGACCTGTACAGCGTGCGGACAAGTGGACTTTGCGTGGTGTTGGAAAGCGTGGTCATGGTCGTGATCCCTTCGTGTGACACCGCGCGGTCGCTCTAGCCGACCGCGGGGAAGTCGATGTCGGTGTCGTTGATGCGGTTGAAGACGTTGGTGAAGACGATGGTCGCGAACGCCAGGCTGATCTCGACCAGCTGCGCGTCGCTGTAGCCGGCGGCCTTGATCGCGGCGAAATCCGCGTCGCTGACGGTGCCGCTCGACTGCGCGAGCTTACGGACGAAATGCACCAGCGCATCGCGCTTGGCGTCACCGGTCGGCGCGCCGTCGCGGATCTGCTGGAGGACGTCCGCGTTCACGCCGGCGAGCCTGGCAAGATGGGAATGCGCGGCGACACAGTAGTCGCAGCCGCCGGCGGCGCTGATGACGAGCTTGATGATCTCCCGATCGCGCTTGGAAAGGCTTCCGCTGGCGAGCACCGCATCGGCGGCGAGCATCGACTTGAGCGCGGCCGGGCCATGGGCGGCGATCGCCGCGTAGGCGTTCGGGACGCTGCCGGCCGCCTTCTTGATCTGGGCGTAGATCTGGCCCGACGGGCCGGTATCGGTTTCGAGATTGGGGACTGAGAGACGGGACATGGTGGCACTCCTTGTTGGGGTTGGTGAACGATTGTGGAGTGACAATAGGATCGAGATGTGAGACATTGAATGTCTGTTTAGCTCATATATATGCTCAATCGTCTCAATCCGGTCGCTTTGGGGGACTGCCATGGACTGGCTCAGCGGGCTGTTCGCGATGATGCCGGTGCGCGGGCGGCTCGACCTGCGCTGCAGCTACAGCGTGCCCTGGCGCATCGACCAGGGGCCGGGCGCGTCCAACGAGATCCCCTATCATGCGGTGCTTGCCGGCTCGGCGATCCTGGACGATCCCGCAGGCGGTCGGCCGTTGCTGCTGAAGACCGGCGACATTCTCCTGCTGCCCGGCAACCCGCGACACGTGATGTATGACGGCAGCGGGGCGACGCCGCTGCCGGCGCGCAACCGGGCGGCACAGAATTTCACGATCAGCGAAAACCTGGGTTCGGACGAACGGCTCGACCTGCTGTGCGGACACTTCGCGATTGCGCCCCCGCACGACCGTCTGTTGCGCACTTATCTTCCGCCGCGTCTTGTCGTGCATGCCGGCCCGCGCACGGGAAAGGGAACGGCCGCACAGCTCGCCGGGCTCGTGTCCCTGATGCGCAGCGAAACGGCCGACGATCGTCTGGGCGGCCGCGCCATGCTGGACGCGTTGTCCACGGCGATGTTTGCGCTTGTGCTGCGGCTTGCGAGCGAGACCGATGACAGGTCACACGGTCTGCTTGCACTGGTCGGCGATCCCCGTCTTGCGCCGGCGGTGGCGGCCATGTTCAACCAGCCTGCGCGCGCATGGTCGCTGCCGGAGCTTGCGCGTCTCTGCAACATGTCGCGCGCCACGCTTGCACGGCAGTTCCAGGAGAAGCTTGGGCGATCGGCCAGCGATCTGCTCACCGATATCAGGATGACGCTTGCGGCGAACGAGTTGAGGAGATCATCGCTGTCGACCGGCGCCGTTGCGGAGATGGTCGGCTACCAGTCCGAGGCCGCATTTCAGCGCGCCTTCAAGAGCCATATGGGCGTGACGCCGGCGCAGTGGCGAAAGGCGCAACCCTCCGAACCGGATGCCGTGACGGGTGTCGCCGCACCGGATGACCCGCCAGGCGCCGTACCAGTTTGACCCACGACAGGCAAGCGGCCGATGGGCGATCGCCACCGGCCGCACCGCGCGCTGTCATGCCTTCACGGCGGCCGCCTGCTGGAGAACTGCGATCATGTCCTCGGGCTCCGGGCGGCGGGTATAGTCGGGGTTCACTTCCGAGTAGAGGATCACGCCGTCCTGTCCGATGACGTAGCGGGCCGGCATCGGCAACGTCCAGCTCGGATCGTCGTTGAAGGTCGGCAGATCGTTCTTCAGCTGCTTGTAAAGTTCGACCAGATAGTTGGGCAGATGGAAGCGTAGTCCGAAGGCGTCGCCGATCTGACCCTTGACGTCGGACAGGATCGGGAAGGAGAGCTTGTTCTGCCGCACCGACTTCCGGCTGTTCGGCGCGGTCTGCGGCGAGATCGCGACCAGCGAAGCGCCGTATTTGTCGAATTCCGGCTTGGCGGCTTCGAGCGCCTGCAGCTCCATGTTGCAATACGGGCACCAGACGCCGCGGTAGAAGCTGAGCACCAGCGGGCCGCGTTTCAGCAAGTCGGCCGAGTTGACGATATTGCCGTCGGGATCCCGGAGCGAGAAGGCCGGGGCCACATCGCCCGCCTTCTTGGCGCGCTGCGCCGCACCGGACGCGACAAGCTCTGCGGTGGCACGGTGCATCGTCTCGATGAAGGCGCGCGGAACGCTGTAGGGCGGCTTTCCGGCTCCGAAGTCGGCTTTGAAAGCGTCGAGCTTGGCTTGAAGCGACATGGCGGTCTCCTTGGGCTTCCGGGTGAGGGACGGCGGCGCCGTCTGTTCGGTTGAACTCACACCCAGGAAGCTAACGGAGATGGCCGCGCGGGGTAGCGCTGTCGCTCGACTAGCGCTTATTCCTGTCCGGAATAAGCGTGAACCGCTTCAACCGGCGGATGACGCGTCATGCATTGAAGCTGCGCTCGAAGAAGTTCACGAATGCGCGGGCCTTGGCGGTCGCGGCGCGCCCGGTCGGAAGCACGGCCCAAAGATCGTGCGCGGGGAGGCTCCACTCTGGCAGGACCGCGCGCACCGTGCGCGCCTTGAGTTCGGGGGTGAACATCCATTCCGAGGCGATCGCGAGCCCGGCGTCGGCGAGCACCGCAGCCCGGACGCCTTCGGCCGCGGTGACCCGCAACCGGCTCCGTACCGTGACGGCCAGTACGGTGCTCTCGCGCTGAAAGGACCACACGCTGCCCTCGCGCAGATAAACGACGGCCTGGTGCCGGCTCAATTCGCTCGGCGTGGCAGGCGTGCCGGCGCGGTCGAAATAGGCCGGCGTGCCCAGAACGAGGCGCTTGCATCTCGCGACACGGCGGGCAGTCAGCATCGAATCCGTCATCTTGCCCATCCGCAGGGCGACGTCGATGCCTTCCTGCACGAGATCGATCTGGCGGTCGTCGAGCACGACCTCAAGCTCCAGCTCCGGGTGCTGCGCGAGAAACTTCGGCAGCATCGGAATGAGATGAATCCGGGCGAAGGTGACGGCGGCGCAGATCCGCAATCGGCCCTTGAGGCCGGCTCCGGCGCCGCGCGCGGCGATCTCGGCCTCGGCCGCCTCTTCGAGCGCGCGCCTGGCGCGCTCGAGATAGCCGAGCCCCGCTTCGGTCGGGGTGAGGCCATGGGTCGAACGCGTGAGCAGCTTGACCCCGAGAAATTCCTCGAGCTGCGCGACTGATTTCGAGACAGCCGGCTGGCCGACCCGGAGTTGTCGCGCCGCTCCGGAGAACGAGCCGGTCTCGACCACCCGCACGAACGTCTCCATCGCCGCCAGACGATCCATGGCTATTCTCCACAGGAATGAGCGATCATGCCCATCCTGTCACGGTCCGAGGCGATTGGCCATTTCCGGACGCGCGCCGGCAGCGGAGGCGGCAGGCTACGACTTGCGATGCCTGGCGTTGACCGCGATCGCGGCGGCGGCGGTGCGGTTCTCGACGCCGAGTTTTGCGTAGATCTGCTCGAGATGCTTGTCGACGGTGCGCGGGCTTAAGCCCAGGATCTGCGCGATGTCGCGGTTGGTCTTGCCCTTGGAGAGCCAGGACAGCACCTCGCCCTCGCGGGTGGTCAGGCCGAGCTCGCTGGAGAACTCGGCCGGCATGTCGCCGCTGGCGTCCTTGGCCAGCCGCAGCAGGAATTCGTTGGGCCCGAGCTTGCCCATGAACTGCAGGCGAAGCTGCTCGCTGCCGGGGAATGGCGCCACGGTTGCGGTCTTCGCTCCGGCTTTGCCCTTCTGCGCCTGTTCAAGCCATTGCGGCATCGGCTCCGGCAGCACGAAATTGTCGGCGGCGTCGGCAAGCGTATCCGACAGCAGTCGCTGTGCCTGCGGCGTCGCCCATAGCAGCGTGCCTGAGCTGTTGACCGCGAGCAGATAGCGGCCGGAGACGTCCAGCGCGGCGCGGGCGCTCTGCGTCATCCGCGCATTGGCGAGATGCACCCGGATGCGCGCCAGCATTTCCTCGACCACGATCGGCTTGGTGACATAGTCGACGCCGCCGGCTTCCAGCCCACGCACGATGTGCTCGGTTTCGGCCAGCCCCGTCATGAAGATGATCGGGACGCCGTCGAGCCCGGCGTCGCGCTTCAGCCGCCGGCAGGTCTCGAACCCGTCCATGCCGGGCATCACGGCATCGAGCAGCACGATATCGGGCGTGATCTGGTCGACGATGCGCATCGCGGAGGCGCCGTCGAGTGCGACCATCACGGTCATGCCGGCGCCGTCGAGCGCGTCGGTGAGCAGGCGCAACGTCTCGGGCGAGTCGTCGACGACGAGGGCGACGTCGCGCTTTCGCTGTTCAATGGTCATAGCTGTGCAATGTTTTCAACGTCGCCATATATTGATCAAGATCGAACCGGTCGATCAGCGTGCGCATCTGGCCGACGAAGTCGGCATGTTCGGGACATTCGTTGCCGATCTCGTCGAGCTTGAGCTGGATCGCCCTGATATAGCCGAGCTGGCCGAGGCTGATCAGCTCTTCGACATACTTCACCGGCGGGCGCGAACCAGTGTCGGGCTTCCATTGCGGGGGCGGAACCTGCTCGGCCTCATACTGCCACTCGATCTTGAGCAGTTGGCGGATGCTCTCGAGCAGCCGCGGGATGTCGATCGGCTTCATCAAATAGCCGTCGTGGAACGGTTGCGCCAGTGGCGCGCCATGGGCTTCCAATGCGCTCGCGGATATCATCAGGATGCGGGCCTGGTGATGGCCTTCGGAGCGCAAGGTTTCAGCGACCGTCCAGCCGTCCATGCCCGCCATCGAGATGTCGAGCAGGAACATGTCCGGCCGGCAATGCTGCGCGAGGGCAAGGCAACCTGGCCCGTCCGGTGCACTGAGCAGGATGAAGCCAAGCGGCGCCAGGATCTCGCGCAGGAGGTCGCGGTGGGTCGGGTCATCGTCGGTGATCAGGATCGTCTTGCGCGGGCCGTGATAGCCGTACACCGGAGCGTCGACCGGCGCATCGCGGCGTGGATTGGTGACTTCGGAGAGCAGCAGCTTGACGCGGAAGGTGCTGCCGGTGCCGACCGTGCTCAAGACCTTGATGTCGCCGCCCATCACACCCGCGAGCAGGCGGCTGATGGTGAGGCCGAGCCCGGTGCCGGTCTGCGGCTGGGTGACGCCGAGCGCGCCGCGCTCGAACGGCGCGAAGATCCGTTCGAGATCGTCGGGCTGGATGCCCGGCCCGGTATCGATCACCTCGAACTCGGCGACCGGGCTGCGATAATGCACCACGAATTGCACCTTGCCGGTCTGCGTGAACTTGATCGCGTTCGAGAGCAGGTTGATCAGGATTTGCCGCAGCCGCTTCTCGTCGGCATAGACCACGACCGGCAGCACGGCCGGCCGCCTGAACACGAAGTCGATGCCCTTGGCCGCGGCCTGCAGGCGGAACATGCCGACCAGCTGCTCGAGGAAATCGTTCAGCCGCACCTCATCGCGCGAAAGATAGAGGCGGCCGGCCTCGATCTTGGAGATATCAAGGATGCCGTCGATCAGTCCCGACAGATGATCGGCGCTCCGGCGGACCACGCGCACTTGCCCGCGGGGCCGCACCGGGAGGCTGTCGTCCTGCTCCAGCAGCTGTGCGTAGCCGGAGATCGCATTGAGCGGCGAGCGGAGCTCGTGGCTGAGGCCGACGACGTATCTGCTCTTGGCGAGATTGGCGGCCTCGGCGACTTCCTTGGCGCGCTGCAGCTCGGCGTCGGTGCGCTTGTGGGCGTCGATCTCCTGGATTAGCAGCGTGGTCTGCCGGCGGGTTTCGTCTTCCGCGGCACGCCGGCTCTGTTGCGCCAGCACGAACAGCCAAGCGACGACGCCGATGATGAGGGTCAGCGCAAAGAACACCTTCCACAGCACGTCGGCTAATAGCTCGTTGGCATGCACGGCTGCGGTGGTCTGCAGGTAGATCAGGCCGAGCACCAGCGCCACGAGGCCGGCCGAGACCGCGAACACGCCGAGGTAATGGCCGAGCTGCGAATTGATGCGGGCGTAGATCGGCTGCGGCATCACCTTGCCCAGGGCGTCCGAGACCTGGGCGCCGATCCGTCCATGCGGCTTGCAGAGGTCGTGGCAGCGCGCGTCGAGCGAGCAGCACAATGAGCAGATCGGGCCGGCATAGGCCGGGCAGGCGGCCATGTCCTCGGGCTCAAACGCATGCTCGCAGATGCAGCACTGGATCGATTCAATGTTCTGCCAGCTCCGCTTCGGCTTGCGGGCGATGTAGTACTTGCCGCCGGTCGCCCAGGCAATGAGGGGTGCCGCGATGAAGGCGACCGCAAGCGCGACGAAGGCCGACAGCGCTTTCGCGGTCGGGCCGAACAGGCCGTAGAATGCGCTGATCGAGACCACGGTCGCAATCGTCATGGCGCCGACGCCGACCGGATTGATGTCGCAGAGGTGGGCGCGCTTGAACTCGATGTGTTGTGGCCGCAAGCCGAGCGGCTTGTTGATGACGAGGTCGGCCACCAGCGCGCCGACCCAGGCGATCGCGACGTTGGAGTAGAGCGCCAGCGTCTGCTCCAGCGCCTTGTAGACGCCGATCTCCATTAACAGCAGCGCGACGACGACGTTGAACACCAGCCACACCACGCGGCCGGGATGCGAATGGGTGAGGCGGGAGAAGAAGTTCGACCAGGCGATCGAGCCGGCATAGGCGTTGGTGACGTTGATCTTGACCTGCGACAGGATCACGAACGTCCCGGTCAGCGCCATCGCGAGATCCGGCTGTGACAGCACGTAGCGGAAGGCTTCGAGATACATGTTCGCGGGCTCGGCCGCGTGCTCGGCCGACACGCCGTGGCTGAGCGCGAAGAAGGCCAGGAACGAGCCGGCGAGCAGCTTGAGCGCGCCGAGCACGATCCAGCCTGGACCGGCGCTGAGCAACGCGATCCACCAGGCCTTTCGCGAGGTGCGGCGGTCGCGCGGCAGGAAGCGCAGGAAGTCGACCTGCTCGCCGATCTGCGCCACCAGCGCAAACACGACGGAGGCCGCCGTGCCGAACAGCAGGAGATCGAGGTTGCCCGCGGGATCGCCGTGCTCGCCGGCGAACTTGCGCCACTCGGTGAACGAATGCGGATTGGCCCAGGCGATCGCCGCGAACGGCATGATGTGGAGGATCACCCACAGCGGCTGGGTCCAGAGCTGAAAGCGGCTGATCAGCGTGATGCCGTAGACGACTAGCGGAATGATCACGACCGCGCTGATCAGGTAGCCGATCGGCCGCGGGATGCCGAAACACATGTCCAGCGCGCTGGCCAGGATCACGGCCTCGATCGCGAAGAAGATGAAGGTGAAGGAGGCGTAGATCAGCGACGTGATGGTCGAGCCGATATAGCCGAAGCCGGCGCCGCGGGTCAGCAGGTCGATGTCGATGCCGCTTTTCGCGGCATGGTAGGCGATCGGCAGTCCGCAGAGGAAGATGATGACGCTAACGACCAGGATCGCCGCGGAGGCATTCATCGCGCCGTAGTTCAGCGTGATGGTGCCACCGATCGCCTCGAGCGCAAGGAAGGAGATCGCGCCGAGCGCGGTGTTGGCGACGCGGGCGGCGGACCAGCGCCGCGCGCTCTTGGCGGTGAAGCGCAGCGCATAGTCTTCCAGCGTCTGGTTGGCGACCCATTGATTATATTGGCGCCTGACGCGGTCAATCCGCTGCCGCCCTGCCACTCGCTCTACTCCTGGTCCACGATGCTCTGATCGCGGGCAAATCCCGTACCAAAAACCTACGTCGCTATTTTGCGGTGCAGTATACGCGATCTCACGTATCAGTGCGCTGCACAAAAGTAAGCAATCCTCGCCCGATCAATAAGCGTTCTCGAACCAATGGGGTGCTCATGTCAGACGAAACCAAACCAGGCCTGAAGTCTCCGCTCCGGCGCAAGCTCTTGATGGGAATGGCTGCTTTGCCGGCCGTTTCGATGCTGGGCCGTCCCGCTTTTGCAGACGTTCCTGCAACCTCCGCGGTCAACACCACGGGTCTTGCAGTCACCGATAGCGAAGTCACGGTGGGCATCCTGCATTCCGTGACCGGCACCATGGCGATCTCCGAGACCGGATCTGTCGAGGCCGAGAAGCTCGCGATCGAGCAGATCAACGCCGCCGGCGGCGTGCTCGGCCGCAAGATCAAGTTCATCCAGGAAGACGGCGCGAGCGACTGGCCGACCTTCGCGGAAAAGGCCAAGAAGCTCCTGGTCAACGACAAATGCGCGGCCGTGATGGGCTGCTGGACCTCGGCCTCGCGCAAGGCGGTGCTGCCGGTGTTCGAGCAGTACAACGGCATGCTCTATTACCCGACCTTCTATGAAGGCCTCGAGCAGTCCAAGAACGTCATCTACACCGGCCAGGAGGCGACGCAGCAGATCATCGCCGGCCTCGACTGGGTCAACAAGACCAAGGGCGCCAAGAGCTTCTATCTGCTCGGCTCGGACTACATCTGGCCTCGCACCTCGAACAAGATCGCGCGCAAGCACATCGAGAACCATCTGCAGGGCTGCAAGGTGGTCGGTGAGGAGTACTTCCCGCTCGGCTCGACCCAGTTCAACTCGGTCATCAACAAGATCAAGCTGACCAAGCCGGACGTGATCTACGCGATCATCGTCGGCGGCTCCAATGTCGCGTTCTACAAGCAGCTCAAGGCGGCCGGCATCGACCTGTCGAAGCAGACGCTGCTGACCATCTCGGTCACCGAGGACGAGATCGACGGTATCGGCGGCGAGAACATCGCCGGTGCCTATGCCTGCATGAAGTACTTCCAGTCGCTCGACAATCCGAACAACAAGGCCTTCGTACCCGCGTTCAAGAAGATGTGGGGCGAGAAGACCGTGATCGGCGACGTGACACAGGCTGCCTATCTCGGCCCGTGGCTGTGGAAGTTGACGGTCGAGAAGGCGGGCTCCTTCGACATCGACAAGATCGCGGCGGCTTCCCCCGGCGTCGAGTTCAAGGGCGCGCCGGAAGGCTATGTCCGGATCCACGAGAACCATCATCTGTGGTCGAAGACCCGCGTCGGACGCGCCAAGGCCGATGGGCAGTATGAGCTGATCTACGAGACCGCCGATCTCGTCGAGCCGGATCCGTTCCCCAAGGGCTACCAGTGAGCCAGTAGCCCGCATGAGCGGAGCGATATGCGGGGCCGTCCCCGGTATCGCACCCGCTCACCCGGGCAACGAAGCACACAACGCATCGTGGCGTGGACGTCATCGTCCTCGCCACGGAACGAGCGTCGCTTGACCGGCGGCGCGTGCCCCTTGGAATGACGGAGGACCAGATGTTCGGCGACTATTCGATCAGTGATCTCGGCGCCATCCTTGCAATGCAAGGATTTGCCGGGCTCATCCTGTTCTCCGTCTATGTGCTGATGGCGCTCGGGCTTGCCATCATCTTCGGCCAGATGGGCGTCATCAACATGGCGCATGGCGAGTTCATGATCCTCGGCGCCTACGTCACCTGGATGACGTCGAACGCCGTGCAGCACGTCGCGCCCTGGCTGTTCCCCGGCTACTTCTTCATCGCGATGATCCTGGCATTCATCGCCTCCGGCGCACTCGGCATGCTGGTCGAATGGGCGCTGATACGCCATCTCTACAAGCGCCCGCTCGATACGCTGCTGGCAACCTGGGGGCTCAGCCTGATCCTGCAGCAGGCCTATCGCTCGATCTTTGGCGCGCGCGAGGTCGGCGTCGAGCTGCCGGAATGGATGATGGGCTCCTGGCAGGCGACCGACTCGATCCAGATCCCGATCAACGGCATGTTCGTGATGGCGCTGACCATGCTGATCACGATCGTGGTCGCCTATGTGCTGTTCTGGTCCAGTTGGGGCAAGCAGGTGCGCGCCGTGGTGCAGAACCGCGTGATGGCGGGCGCCGTCGGCATCAATACCGAGAAGGTCGATCGCTACACCTTTGGCCTCGGTTGCGGCATCGCCGGGATTGCAGGCTCGGCCTTCACCATGATCGGCTCGACCGGGCCGACCGCCGGCCAGCTCTACATCGTCGACACCTTCCTGGTCGTCGTGTTCGGCGGCGCCGCCTCGCTGTTCGGCACCATCGCCTCCGCCTTCTCGATCTCGCAGACCCAGTCGACGCTGGAGTTCTTCCTGTCGGGATCGATGGCCAAGGTGATCACGCTCTTGACCATCGTCGCGATCCTGATGGTGCGTCCGCAGGGGCTCTTCGCGCTCAACGTCCGCAAATAAGAACAAGCAGGCAGGTCATGGTCATCAACTCGCGCTTTTTCAATCGCTCCGAACTGCTCGGCTTCCTTGCGCTCGCGGTGCTGTTGCTTCTCATCCTGCCGCTGTCGCTGGATATCTTCCGCCTCAACCTGGTCGCCAAATACCTGACTTACGCCTTCGTCGGCATCGGCCTCGTGCTGTGCTGGGGCTATGGCGGCATCCTGAGCCTGGGGCAAGGCGTGTTCTTCGGTCTCGGCGGCTACTGCATGGCGATGTACCTCAAGCTCGAGGCGTCCTCGGTCGCGAACACCAAGATCCAGTCGACGCCCGGTATCCCCGACTTCATGGACTGGAACCAGATCACGCAGCTTCCGCTGTTCTGGAAGCCGTTCCACAGCTTCCCGGTCACGCTGCTGGCGATCTTGCTGGTTCCTGCCTTCTTCGCGCTGATCATCGGCGCCGCGATGTTCAAGCGCCGGGTCGGCGGCGTCTACTTTGCGATCATCACGCAAGCGATCGCCGCGATCCTCACCATTCTGATCGTGGGGCAGCAGGGTTACACCGGCGGCATCAACGGCATCACGGATCTGCGCACACTGCACGGCTGGGACATCCGCACCGATCACGCCAAGTTCATTCTGTATTTTGTCGAGGTTGTGTTGCTGTTCGGATGCATCGTTGCCGCGCAATTCATCCGCCTGACAAAACTCGGGCGCATCCTGGTGGCGATGAGGGAGCAGGAGGATCGCGTGCGCTTCTCCGGTTACAGCGTCGCCAACTTCAAGATCTTCGCGTTCTGTGCCGCGGCGGTGTTCGCCGCGATCGGCGGCGCCATGTTCACGCTCGAGGTCGGCTTCATGTCGCCCTCCTTTGTCGGCATCGTGCCGTCGATCGAGATGGTGATCTACACCGCGGTTGGTGGCCGGATGTCGATCTTCGGCGCGGTCTGGGGCGCGCTGCTGGTCAATTTCGCCAAGACCAGCCTCTCGGAATCCTTCCCGCAGCTCTGGCTGTTCGGCCTCGGCGCGCTGTTCATCGCGGTGGTGCTGGCCTTCCCGAACGGCCTCGCCGGTGTCTGGGCGGACCATATCCAGCCGCGCATCGATCGCCTGCTGGCATCGCGAAGATCAAAATCGGCGGGCCTTGTCGCCGACGGCGCACCGGCCGAGTGAGGAGGGACCATCATGCTCGTCGGCCATCAGCCCAAGGATTTCCTGCTCGCGGTCTCCGGACTCACCGTGTCCTTTGACGGCTTCAAGGCGGTGAACGATCTCTCCTTCTATGTTGAGGAGAACGAGATCCGCGTCATCATCGGCCCGAACGGCGCCGGCAAGACCACCGTGCTCGACCTGATCTGCGGCAAAACAAGGGCCACGTCAGGCTCGATCCAGTTCCGCGGCCAGGAGCTGACCCGGCTGCGCGAGAACGAGATCGTGCAGGCTGGCGTCGGCCGTAAGTTCCAGACGCCGTCGGTGTTCGAGGACCTCACCGTGTTCGAGAACCTCGAAATCTCCTACCCGCGCGGCCGCACCGTGTTCGGCTCGCTGACTTTCCAGCGCGACGACGCGGTCAAGCAGCGGGTCGAGGAGGTCGCCGAGATGATCTTCCTGAAGGACCGCCTCAACACCTATGCCGACCAGCTCAGCCATGGCCAGAAGCAGTGGCTCGAGATCGGCATGCTGCTGATCCAGGACCCGGATCTCTTGATGCTCGACGAGCCGGTGGCCGGCATGAGCGTCTCCGAGCGCGCCAAGACCGCCGAGCTGCTCAACCGGATCATCAAGGACCGCTCGGTGCTGGTGATCGAGCACGACATGAAGTTCGTCGAGGACATCGCGCACAAGGTCACGGTGCTGCATCAGGGCCAGATCCTGTCCGAAGGGACGATGGAGCACGTCAAGAACGATCCAAAAGTGATCGAAGTTTACCTGGGCCACTAGCCCATGATCCCGGAAAGTGGCGTCCAGTTTCCGGACAAGATCATGGGCAAGAACTGAGGAACACCGCGATGCTGGCAATCAATGATCTTCATGTCGCCTACGGCCAGAGCGAGGTGCTGCACGGCCTCAACGTCTCCGTCGCGCCCAACGAGATCGTCGCGATCATGGGCCGCAACGGCATGGGCAAGACCACGCTGATGAAGTCGCTGATGGGCATCCTGCCGGCCAAGAGCGGCAAGGTGACCATGGACGGCACCGAACTCGGCGCGATGAAGAGCTACGAGCGGGTGGCGAAGGGGCTTGCGTACGTGCCGCAGGGCCGCATGATCTTCTCCACCATGACGGTGAAGGAGAACATCGAGACCGGCCTCGTTATCTCCGGCGGCTCGGAAGTGCCCGGCGATATCTACGAGCTGTTTCCGGTGCTGCTCGAGATGAAGGGCCGCCGCGGCGGCAATCTCTCGGGCGGACAGCAGCAGCAGCTCGCGATCGCCCGCGCGCTGGCGACCAAGCCGAAGGTGCTGCTGCTGGACGAGCCGACCGAAGGCATCCAGCCGTCGATCATCAAGGACATGGCGCGCACCCTGAAGCGGATCCGCGATGAACGGGGGCTGTCGATCGTCGTCTCCGAGCAGGTCCTGAGCTTCGCGCTCGACATCGCCGACCGTGTGCTGGTCATCGAGAACGGCGAGATCGTCCGCGACGATTCGCGCGCCAGCGTCGATGCCGCGCAGATCTCGAAATATCTTTCCGTCTAACCAGTAAGCGAAGGGGAGCATCTCGATGCCTGATACACTGATCAAGGTCGATCTCAGCAAGTCGGCCTATGAAAACGACAAGATTCACAACCGCTGGCATCCGGAGGTTCCGATCGTCGAGTGGGTCAGCCCGGGCGACGACTTCATCATCGAGACGGTCGACTGGACCGGTGGCTTCATCAAGAACAACGATTCCGCCGATGACGTGCGCGACATCGATCTGTCGATCGTGCACTTCCTGTCCGGTCCGATCGGCGTCAAGGGCGCCGAGCCCGGCGATCTCCTCGTCGTCGACCTGCTCGACGTCGGTCCCTTGAAGGAGAGCCTGTGGGGCTTCAACGGCTTCTTCTCCAAGCAGAATGGTGGCGGCTTCCTCACCGACCATTTCCCGCTCGCGCAGAAGTCGATCTGGGACATCAAGGGTCTCTACACGTCGTCGCGTCACATCCCGGGCGTCGACTTCGCCGGCCTGATCCATCCCGGCCTGATCGGCTGTCTGCCCGACGCCAAGATGCTGGCGGCCTGGAACAAGCGCGAAGCCGAGCTGATCGCGACCAACCCGACCCGCGTGCCGGGCCTCGCCAATCCGCCGTTCGCGCCGACCGCGCATGCCGGCCAGGCCAAGGGTGACGTCAAGGCCAAGATCGGTCTTGAGGGCGCCCGCACCGTGCCGCCGCGTGAGCATGGCGGCAACTGCGACATCAAGGATCTGTCGCGCGGATCGAAGATCTATTTCCCGGTCTATGTACCGGGCGGCGGCCTTTCGATGGGCGATTTGCATTTCAGCCAGGGCGACGGCGAGATCACCTTCTGCGGCGCCATCGAGATGGCCGGCTGGCTGCACATCAAGGTCGACATCATCAAGGACGGCGTATCGAAGTACGGCATCAAGAACCCCGTGTTCAAGCCGTCGCCGATCACGCCGAACTACAAGGACTATCTGATCTTCGAGGGCATCTCGGTCGACGAGGCGGGCAAGCAACACTATCTCGATGTCCACATTGCCTATCGCCAGGCCTGCCTCAACGCGATCGAGTATCTGAAGAAGTTCGGCTACTCCGGCGCCCAGGCCTATTCGATCCTCGGCACCGCGCCGTGTCAGGGCCATATCTCCGGCGTGGTCGACGTGCCCAACGCCTGCGCCACGCTGTGGTTGCCGACGGAGATCTTCGACTTCGACGTCATGCCGTCGTCGGCGGGACCGATCAAGCACATCAAGGGCGACGTGCAGATGCCGATCTCGCCAGACAAGTGATCCTTCAAGTGATCCCTGCGCGAAGGGTGCGGGACGGCTGCGTATTGGCCGCCCCGCATCCATCGCCGGACGTCACAACGACTGCGCAAGGATTAAGGAAATGCCGATCTACGAATATCTCTGCAACGATTGCGGTCCCTTTACCGACATGCGGCCGATGGCGGAATGCGACCTGCCGCAGGACTGCCCGCAATGCGAGACGACGTCGCCGCGTGTGATCCTCACTGCGCCGGCGTTCTTCTGCATGCCCTCGGACAAGCGCAAGGCGCACGCCACCAACGAGCAGAGCCGGCACGCGCCGAAGACGCTCGATCAGTACAAGGCCGCGCACGGCCCGGGCTGCGGCTGCTGCTCTACGGGCAAGAAGAAGCCGGCGCGGCTGATGACCAAGACGAAGAGCGGCGCGAAAGGCTTTCCGACCGCGCGTCCCTGGATGATCAGCCACTAGAGCGTTTTCGAGCGAAGTAGATACCGGTTCGCGTTGAGAAAACGCGTCAAGACAAAAGCCTAGAGCCCCGTTCCGATCCAATCGGAACGGGAAAGGCTCTAGAGGCGTGGCTGATCGTCAGGCCTGCTCGGCGACCTTCAGCGCCTCGGTGCGGATCTCCTCGACCAGCCGTTCCTTCAGCGCGACGAATTCGGGCGTGGTCTTGATCTTGTAGGAGCGGGGATGCGGCAGCTCGACCGCGATCTCGGCCTTGACGCGGCCGGGACGCGCGCTCATGACGATGACGCGGCTGCCGAGGAAGATCGCTTCCTCGATGTCGTGGGTGACGAACAGCACCGTCTTCTGATCGCGCTCCCAGATCCCGAGCAGCATCTCCTGCATCAATGCGCGCGTCTGGTTGTCGAGCGCGCCGAACGGTTCGTCGAGCAGCAGGATCTTCGGATCATTGGCCAGCGCGCGGGCGATCGCGGTGCGTTGCTGCATGCCGCCGGACAGCTGCTTCGGCCAATGATGTTCGAAGCCGGATAGCCCGACCCGGCGAATGAAGGCGTCGGCGATGTCATGGCGCCCTTGTTGCGGAACGCCGCGCTCGCGCAGGCCGAAGGCGATGTTCTCGCGCACGGTCAGCCAGGGGAACAGCGTGTAGGACTGAAACACCATGCCGCGGTCGGCGCCGGGGCCGGTGACCTCGCGGCCATCGAGCGTGACCCGTCCGCTGGTCGGCCGGTCGAGCCCGGCGATGATCCGGAGCAGGGTGGATTTCCCGCAGCCGGAGGGACCGAGGATGGTGACGAAGTCGTTGTCGCCGACATCGAGCGTGGTCGGCTCGAGGGCTCTCGTCGGCGCGTGGCCGGCGCGGGCGGGAAAGGTTCGCGAGACCTGATCGATCCTCAGCGCGGTCATGCGAGCTTCCACGGGAACAGCCAGGCGTTGAAGGCCTTGAACAGGAAGTCGGAGATCAGGCCGATCAGCCCGATCACGATGATGCCGAAGATGATCTGGCCGGTGTTGAGCAGCGCCTGGCTGTCGGTGATCATGTGCCCGATGCCGGACGATGAGCCGATCAATTCGGCCACGATGACGTAGGTCCAGGCCCAGCCGAGCACCAGCCTCAGGATCTCTGCGATCTCGGGCGCCGCGGAGGGCAGCAGCACGCGGCGGATGACGCCGCTGTCGCCGGCGCCGAGCGTGTAGGCCGCTTCGACCAGGTCGCGCCGTGTGGCGCCGACGGTCACGGCCACCATCAGGATGATCTGAAACACCGCGCCGATGAAGATCACGAGCAGCTTTTGCAGCTCGCCGATGCCCGCCCACAGGATCAACAACGGGATGAAGGCCGATGCCGGCAGATAGCGCGCAAAGGATACGAAGGGTTCGAGAAAGGCCTCGACCGGCTTGTAGGCGCCCATCAGCACGCCGATCGGCACCGCGATGACGGCGGCAAGGGCAAAGCCGCCGATGACGCGCCAGATCGTCATTCCGATGTCGAACAGGAAGCCTTGCTTGGCGAGCAGCTCATAGCCTTCCTGCACCATGGTGAGCGGGTTGGCGAGGAATGTCTTGGATACATGGCCGCCGAACGTCGCCCAGGACCAGAGGGCGACGAACAGCACGAAGAAGGCGAGGCCGTAGACCACGCGCTGCTTCGATGTTGTGGGCTCAAGGGGACGCATCAATTGATCCGGGCGTATCTCATGCGCCAATCCCGCCCGGCTTGTCGCGAGGCGGGACCGGCCGAAATGATGGCTGCGTTACTTGATGAAGCTGGCGTCGTAGATGTCTTCAACCTTCGGCGCGGCCTTGATGATGCCGACCTCGAGCAGGAGCTCCGCGGCATCCCTGTTGAAGCTGAGGAAGTCGCCGGCGAAGAACTTCTGGTTGGCGGCCTTGTCCTGCCAGCGCAGGTACTTTGCCGAGTTGCCGAACTGCTCGCCGGACTGCTTCACGTCGGCGCCCATGATCTCATAGGCCTTGGCCTGATCCTTGGCGATCATGTCGAGCGCCTCGAAATAGCTGTCGGCCAGCGCCTGGGCCGCCTTCGGATTGTCGGTGAGGAATTTCGGGGTGCAGCCGAACGTGTCCATCACGATCGGATAGTCGAGCGTGGTCGCGATGATCTTGCCCTTGTCGGGGGCGGCGCGCACGGTCGACAAATAAGGCTCGTAGGTCATCGCGGCATCGTTCTGGCCGGAGACGAAGGCCTGCGCCGCGGCGGCGGGCTCCAAATTGACCACGGTGACGTCCTTCACCGAGAGGCCGTTCTTCTTCAGCATCCAGGCCAGCGCGAAGTAGGGCGAGGTGCCCGGCGCCGACGCCGCGACGGTCTTGCCTTTGAGATCCTTGATCGCGGCGACGTCGTTGCGCACGGCCATGCCGTCGGCGCCATAGCTCTTGTCGAGCTGGAAGATCTGCTTGGTCGCGACGCCGTTGGCGTTCCAGGAGATCCAGGTCTCCACCGTCGTCGCCGCGCACTGGATGTCGCCCGAAGCGATCGCGAGATGGCGGTCCTTCTGCGGAATCTTCTTCAAGGTCACGTCGAGGCCGTTCTTCTTGAAGATGCCGGCCTCCTTGGCGAGCGTCAGCGGCGCGAACCCGGTCCAGCCGGAGATGCCGACGCCGACCTTGACGTCATCCGCGAACGCGGCGGTAGACGCGAGCAAAGCTGCGATTGCGGGCAATAGCTTGAACGAACGCATGATTGTCGACCCCTTGGACGATGGATTGAACCCTGTTGATGTCTTCACGTCAGTGATGTCTTCACGTCAGTCGCGGCGGATTGCCGCATCAGAGACGTTGGTGGATGGTGGCCCATGATGCATTGCATGAAATATGCCGCGCAAGCCGTCTCAGCCTCCCTTGAAGCGAGCCACCAGCCGGTGCGTCTCGCCTGGATAATGCAGCCGCACCGCCGTTACCGTGCGCGCGCTGCGCCAGGTGTAGCGGTCGATCACAAGGCAGGGCGCGCCGACCGCGATGTCGAGCGCTTTCGCGGTGCGATCGTCAGCAACGACCGCGCTGATCGTATGTTCAGCCTCGGTCCAAGGCACGTGATGCAGCAGCCATGATCCCGGCGGCTCGCGGGCGAAGTCGGCCGTCGCGGCCTCCGGAACCGTCGAGAGATCAATCAGCCTGTCTTCAACGGCAAACGGCACATTGTCGGCGCTGTGCCGGCAGGCGATCGCGATCACCTTGCCGGCCGTGCTCATACCGAGCCGGGCGCGATCGGCCGCAGTCGCGGTGCGTCGCCGGCAATCGATCAGTTGATAGCCGTAGCTGCGGCCGAGCGCGGTGATCTCGGCGCGAATGTCGGAGATCTTGAGCACCGCCGACAGATGCTGCGGACGGCGCACGAATGAGCCGGCGCGCCGCCGCCGCTCGATCAGGTCGGCCCGCGCCAGTTCCGACAGCGCCTTGTTGACGGTCATGCGCGAGCAGCGGTAGCGCGCCATCAACTGGTGCTCGAACGGGATGCGGTGGCCCGGCGGCCATTCGCCCGTCAGGATGCGGGTCTCGATGTCGAGCCGGATCCGCTTGTAGAGCGTCGGCTTTTCGGCGGCGCCCGGCCTGGCCTGATCGGAAGCGAGGCTCATGCCACGAGCCTCCGGACGCAGGTGTTGAACCGCTCGCGCGCCATGTCGCGCAACCGGTGCCGTCCGCCGGCGACGACCTTGTCGCCGCCAGCCCAGACGCAATCGATCGCGTCGCCTCCGGCTGCAAACAGCCAGCCGTCGAGGACGGCATCGCCCAATCGCCCCGCCAGGGACGGGTGCGTGGTGTCGAGGCTGACGATGTCGGCGCGCGCGCCGGACACAAGCCCGGCGTTGGTTTGTGCGAGGGCTTGCGCGCCGCCGGCGAGTGCGTGATCGAACAAGGCGCGGCCGGTGGACGCGCCGGGACGCCCCGAGAGCACGTTGCGCTCGCGGTGCTTCAGCCGCTGGCCGTATTCGAGTTGGCGAAGCTCGTCGGCGACCCCGACCAGCACGTTGGAATCGGTTCCGATGCCGAACCGGCCGCCGGCGGCGAGGAATTCGCGCGCGGAAAAGATGCCGTCGCCGAGGCTTGCTTCGGTGACGGGGCAGAGGCCGGCCACGGCGCCGCTGCGGGCGAGCGCTGTGACTTCCTGCTCCGTCATGTGGGTTGCGTGGATCAGGCACCAGCGCTGATTGACCGGGGCGTTTTCGAGCAGCCATTGCACCGGCCGTTGGCCTGACCAGGCCATGCAATCTTCGACCTCACGCACCTGTTCGGCGGCGTGGATGTGGATTGGATCCGTCCCGGCAAGCGGAATGATCGCCGCGAGCTCGTCCGGCGCCACAGCGCGCAGGCTGTGCGGAGCGATGCCGATGTTGGCACCGGGGAGTGTTCGGATTGCCTCGCGCGAGGCCGCCATCAGCGCGGCGAACTGATCGACCGAACAGATGAAGCGACGCTGCCCGGCATGCGGTGCTGCGCCGCCGAACGTGCCGTGTGCATAAAAGCTCGGCAGCAGCGTGAGCCCGATGCCGGACGCCTCGGTCGCCTCCGTAATGCGCACGGCCATCTCGGCCGGATTGGCGTAAGGCGAGCCGTCCCGATCATGATGGAGATAGTGGAACTCGCCGACGCGGGTAAAGCCGCGCTCGAGCATTTCGACATAGAGCAGGGTCGCGACGGCCGCGACGTCGTCCGGCGTTATCGTCAGCGCAAAGCGGAACATCGTCTCGCGCCAGGTCCAGAACGTGTCGGTGGTGTCGCCGCGCAGTTCGGCAAGGCCGGCCATGCCGCGCTGAAACGCGTGGCTGTGCAGGCTCGCCAATCCCGGAACTGCCAATTGGTGACGTTCATCTCCGGCGGCGGGCCGCACGCCTGCCGTCACCGAGGCGATCGCGCCGTCGGTGACCACGATTTGCACGTCGTTGGCCCAGCCCGAGGGCAGCAGCGCGAATGCGAAATGCAGTCGTGTCATTTTTCCATGCCGGCTGGACAGAACCCGGACACGATTATATGTCTAGACATATAAGTCAAGCATCCCACCTCGGGGGACGATCGCATGGCAGAGCGTTTCGACCGCATCTGGCACAACGCCCAGCTCGCCACGATGCGCGGCGATCGCGCCGATCTCGGCGAGATCGAGCGCGGCCTGATCGCGGCGCGCGACGGCCGCATTGTCTATGCAGGCGTGCGGTCAGACTTTCCTGCGGATGCGGACGCCGCGGAGCGGATCGATTGCGGCGGCCGCTGGATCACGCCCGGGCTGGTCGACTGCCACACCCATCTGGTCTTTGGCGGCAACCGCGCGCACGAATTCGAGCTTCGTCTGAAAGGCGCGAGCTATGAGGAGATCGCGCGCGCGGGCGGCGGCATCGTCTCGACCGTTGCTGCCACGCGCAGCGCGACCGAGGCCGAGCTCGTCGCCGGCGCACTGCCGCGGCTGGACGCGCTGATCGGGGAGGGCGCAACCACCGTCGAGATCAAGTCCGGCTATGGCCTCAATGCCGAGACCGAGATGCGGCAGCTGGCGGCGGCACGCAGCCTCGGCCGCTTGCGGCAGGTTGCGATCCGCACATCTTTTCTGGGGGCGCACGCGTTGCCGCCCGAGGCCGATGGCGACAAGGACCGCTACATCGATCTGGTCTGTAACGAGATGCTGCCGGCGGTGGCCAAGTCCGGCCTTGCCGATGCCGTCGACGGCTTCATGGAGGGCATCGCATTTTCCGGCGAGCAGACCGCTCGGGTGTTCGCGGCGGCGCATGCGCTCGGATTACGCGTGAAGCTGCATGCGGATCAGTTGTCGAATCTCGGCGGTGCCGCGCTCGCCGCAAAATTCTCCGCGCTATCGGCCGATCATCTGGAGCACACCGATGAAGCCGGTGCTGTTGCAATGGCGAAGAGCGGGACGGTCGCGGTGCTGCTGCCCGGTGCGTTCTATTTCATTCGCGAAACGCAGAAGCCGCCGGTTGAGCTGTTCCGCAGCCACGGCGTGAACATGGCGCTGGCGACGGACTGCAATCCCGGCAGCTCGCCGCTGACCTCGCTTCTGCTTACGATGAACATGGGCGCAACGCTGTTCCGGATGACGGTCGCCGAGTGCCTCGCCGGGGTGACGCGGGAAGGGGCGCGTGCGCTCGGCCTGCTCGCCGAGACCGGGACGTTAGAGGCCGGCAAATGGTGCGATCTGGCGATCTGGGACATCGAGCGCCCCGCCGAGCTGGTCTACCGCATCGGCTTCAATCCGTTGCACGGCCGGGTGTGGAGGGGCCAATGACCGATCCGGATGTCCCTATTGTCGTGAAGCCCGGAGCGGTCAGCCTCGACGTCCTGGCGCGGGTGCTCGCAGGTGCGCCCATCGTGCTCGATCCATCGTTCTGGCCGCGCGTCGAGGCGGCCGCGGAGATCGTGGCGAAGGCCGTGCGTATCGCCGTTCCCGTGTACGGCATCAATACCGGTTTCGGGAAGCTGGCCTCGACGCGTATCGCCCCCGACCGGACGGCGCTGCTTCAACGCAACCTCATCCTGTCGCACTGCTGCGGGGTCGGGCCGGCCACGCCAGAGCCGATCGTGCGCTTGATGATGGCGTTGAAGGTGATCTCGCTCGGGCGCGGCGCGTCCGGCGTGCGCCGCGATGTGATCGAGCAGTTGCAGGGCATGCTGGCGCGCGGCGTCTCACCGCTGGTGCCGCAGCAGGGCTCGGTCGGCGCCTCCGGCGACCTGGCGCCGCTCGCCCATATGACCGCCGTCATGATCGGGGAGGGGCAGGCATTCCTTGAGGGCAAGATCGTGCCGGGTCGTGACGCGCTTGCCGCTGCCGGTCTCGCGCCGTTGACGCTCGGCCCCAAGGAGGGGCTCGCGCTGATCAACGGCACGCAATTCTCGACTGCCTATGCGATTTCCGGCCTGCTGCGCGCGCATCGTCTGGCGTGTGCCGCGCTGGTAACCGGTGCGCTGTCGGTCGACGCGGCGATGGCCTCGACCGTGCCGTTCCGTCCCGAAATCCAGGCGTTGCGCGGCCATGACGGGCAGATCGCCGCGGCTGCAGCGCTGACCACCCTGCTCGACGGCAGCGACATCAGGCAATCGCATCTCGAAGGCGATGAGCGCGTGCAGGACCCATATTGCTTGCGCTGCCAGCCGCAAGTTGCGGGCGCGGTGCTCGACCTGCTCGTGCACGCCGCGCGCGTGCTGACCATTGAAGCCAATGCCGTGACTGATAACCCGCTGGTTCTGGTCGAGACAGGCGAGATCGTCTCAGGCGGCAATTTTCATGCTGAGCCGGTGGCGTTCGCTGCCGACCAGATCGCGCTGGCGCTCTCGGAGATCGGCGCGACCAGCGAGCGCCGGATTGCGACCCTCGTCGATCCTGCCTTGAACTTCGGCTTGCCGCCGTTCCTGACACCCGAGCCCGGCATCAATTCCGGATTCATGATTGCCGAGGTGACGGCGGCGGCGCTTTATGCCGAGAACAAGCAGCGCGCGATGCCGTGCTCCATCGATTCCACGCCGACCAGCGCCAACCAGGAGGATCACGTCTCGATGGCCGCGCATGCCGCGCGCCGGCTGTCCGACATGGCCGACAACCTCGCGGCCATCCTCGGCATCGAGCTTCTGGTCGCCGCGCAAGGCATCACGCTGCGTGCGCCGCACGCGACGAGCGCGCCACTCGCTGCGGTCATCGCCGCGTTGCGCGAGCATGTTCCGGCGCTCGCCGCGGACCGTTACATGGCCGACGATCTCGCGCGGGCCGCGTCGCTCATCGATGCCGACGTGTTGCCGGCCGCTGCGATCGCGGTTCTTTCGTCCGATCCGTTTCCAAAACTTGCGTAGCCGACAGGGATATCCGTTATGAACCGCAGACTGGATAACGAACGCATCATCCGTGCTCCCCGCGGCACCGACATCAGCGCGAAGAGCTGGCTGACGGAAGCGCCGCTGCGCATGCTGATGAACAATCTGGATCCGGATGTCGCCGAGCGTCCGAGCGAGCTCGTGGTCTATGGCGGCATCGGCCGCGCGGCGCGCGACTGGGAGAGCTTTGACCGGATCACCGCCTCCTTGCGCAAGCTCGAAGGCGACCAGACGCTGCTGGTGCAATCCGGCAAGCCGGTCGGCATCTTCCGCACCCATGCGGATGCGCCGCGCGTCTTGATCGCGAATTCGAACCTGGTGCCGCATTGGGCGACGCTCGATCATTTCAACGAGCTCGACCGCCTGGGCCTGATGATGTTCGGCCAGATGACGGCAGGCTCCTGGATCTATATCGGCAGCCAGGGCATCGTGCAGGGGACCTACGAGACGTTTGTCGAGGTCGGCCGCCGGCACTATGGCGGCAGTCTCGCCGGCAAATGGATCCTCACGGCAGGCCTCGGCGGCATGGGCGGCGCCCAGCCGCTGGCCGCGACCATGGCCGGCGCCTCGATGCTCGCCGTCGAGTGCCAGCCGAGCCGCATCGAGATGAGGTTGCGCACGGGGTATCTCGACCGCCAGGCGACGACGCTCGATGAAGCGCTGGCGATCATTGCCGATGCTGCCGAAGCTCGGAAACCCGTTTCGGTCGGCTTGCTCGGCAACGCGGCCGAGATCTTTCCGGAACTGGTGCGCCGCGGCGTGCGGCCGGACATCGTCACCGACCAGACCAGTGCGCATGATCCGATCAACGGCTACCTGCCGAAGGGATGGTCGCTCGCCGATTGGGAAGCGCGGCGTGCCGCTGACCCGAAGGCGGTCGAGACGGCCGCCAAGACCTCGATGGTCGATCATGTGCAGGCCATGCTGAATTTCCACGCGCAGGGAATCCCGACGCTCGACTACGGCAACAACATCCGCCAGATGGCCAAGGACATGGGCCTGAAGCAGGCGTTCGATTTTCCGGGTTTCGTTCCGGCCTATATCCGTCCGCTGTTTTGCCGCGGCGTCGGTCCGTTCCGCTGGGCGGCGCTATCGGGGGATCCCGAGGACATCTTCAAGACCGATGCCAAGGTCAAGGAGCTGATGCCGAACGACGGACACCTCCACAACTGGCTCGACATGGCGAAGGCACGCATCAAGTTTCAGGGGCTGCCGGCGCGGATCTGCTGGGTTGGCCTCGGCGACCGTCATCGCCTCGGCCTTGCCTTCAACGAGATGGTGGCGCGCGGCGAGCTCAAGGCGCCGATCGTGATCGGCCGCGATCATCTCGACAGCGGCTCGGTGGCGAGCCCGAACCGCGAGACCGAAGCGATGCGCGACGGCTCCGATGCGGTGTCCGACTGGCCGCTGCTCAATGCGCTGCTCAACTGTGCGAGCGGCGCCACCTGGGTGTCGCTGCACCATGGCGGCGGCGTCGGCATCGGCTATTCGCAGCACGCCGGCATGGTGATCGTCGCGGACGGCACGCCGGAGGCGGCGCGCCGGCTCGAGCGCGTGCTGTGGAACGATCCGGCGACAGGTGTGATGCGTCACGCCGACGCCGGCTATGACACCGCGATCGACTGCGCGCGCGCCAACGGGCTCGATCTGCCGAGCTTGCGCGCCTGAGATGACGTTGGCGAGAAGCCACTGATGACGGTTCTCGCCAACCCGGCTCAATCGGCCGACAGCGGCTCGCCGGTCAGCGACCAGCTCTCGCCATCGAACGTCGCGATCCGCAAAGTCCTGAACGGCGTGTAGTCGCCGGGCCGGGTGCTGATCGAGACGCCCGGCAGCATCATCGGCAGTCGCTCGCCGCCGAGCGATGTCGCCTGCTTGATCAGGTTCTCGCGGGTCAGGTCGTCGCCGCATTTGCGCAAGGCCAGCTCCACGGCGTGCACGTTCATATAGGCAACGAGCACGGAATAGTCGTCCGGGTTGGCCGAAGCTGCGTACGTCTTCAGGAAATCCTTGTAGGCCTTGACCTCGTCGTCATTGGCCCAGGCCGGGTCGCCGGGCTGCTTGAGGAATTGCGTGGTGACCAGCCCCTTCGATGCTTCGGGGCCTGCGGGCTTCAGAATGGTTTCGACCGATGCCGTCGAGCCGCCGATCACGTGCAGCGGCTTCCAGCCGAGCTCGTAGACCTTGCGGATCGATTGCGCGGCGGCCTTCGACGACGACTGCTCGATCAGCGTGTCGACGCCGGCGGCCTTGAGCTGGACGATCTGCGAGTCGATCGTCGGGTCGGCAAGTTCGTAGGAGGCCTGGGCGACGATCAGGTCGGCCTTCGGACCGAGACCGGCGCGGAGGCCCTTGAGATAGTCCTTGCCGTAGTCGTCATTCTGGTAGAGCACGCCGATCCTGGCGTCGGGCTTTGCCTTCAGGATGTACTTGGCGACGACGCGGCCTTCGGTTTCGAAGTCCGGATAGAGCGGGATTGTCCACGGGAACGTCTTGGGATCGTTGAAGCGGCGTCCGCCGGCAGTGATGAAGAGCTGTGGCACCTGCTTGCCGTTGAGGTATTTCTGGATTGCGACGTTGGGCGCGGTGCCGATCGTACCGACCTCGGCCAAGATGCCGACGTCCTCGATCAGCTTGCGCGATTGCTCGACCGCTTTCGGCGCGCTGTAGGCGTTGTCGAGCTGGGTGAAGTTGATCTTGCGACCATTGATGCCGCCTTTCGCGTTCAGCATCTCGAAATAGCCGACCACGGCGCGCCCGGCGCCGGCGCCGAAGGCGGAGGCGGGGCCGCTCAGCGGCGTCGATTGGCCGAGCTTGATCTCGGTGTCGCTGGCGCCGGGTCCATAAGCCTTCTGCGCGTAGGCAGGCGCCGCCAGCAGGGCTGACAGGGCGACGGCCGCCAACGCCCGGTCGATGATCTGGTTCAAGGTCGTTCCTCCCTGTAATTCGTTTCTTGTTGCAATCAATCTGCGCTAGCGCAGCAGCTCGCGGGCGATCACCACGCGCTGGATCTGGTTGGTGCCTTCGAAAATCTGGGTCAGCTTGGCGTCGCGCATCATGCGTTCGACCGGGTAGTCCATGGTGTAGCCGTAGCCGCCGAAGATCTGGACCGCGTCGGTCGTCACCTTCATGGCCATGTCGCTGCCGACGCATTTAGCCATGCTGGCCAGCACGTTGAGCCGCTTCCAGTCGCCGGCATCGCCGGCGCGGGCGCATTCGTAGACCAGCGCACGGGCCGCCTCGATCTGCATCGCCATGTCGGCGAGCATGAATTGCACGCCCTGGAATTCGGCGATCGGCTGCTTGAACTGCTTGCGTTCCTTGGCGTAGGCGATGCACGCATCGAGCGCGCCCTGGGCGAGGCCAACCGACTGTGCGCCGATGGTCGGGCGGTTGAGGTCGAGCGCGCGCATCGACGCGCGAAAACCCTTGCCTTCCTCGCCGACAAGGTTTTCGGCCGGGACCCGAACATTGTCGAAGAAGATCGGGGTGTTGGGGGCACCGCGAAAGCCCATCTTGCGCTCATGGCGGCCGAACGTGATGCCCGGCATCTTCTTCGGCTCGACGATGAAGGCGCTGATTCCGTCCGCGCCGGCGCCGTCACTGGTCCGCGCCATCACCACGATGTAGTCGGCGACGACGCCGTAGCTGCACCACTGTTTGCGGCCGTTCAGGACATAGCTGTCGCCGTCCTTGCGGGCGCGGGTGTTGAGTGCGGCCACGTCGGAGCCGGCCTGCGGCTCCGAGATCGCGATCGCCGTGACCACGCCGCCCTCGGCGACGATCGGCAAATATTTCTGGCGTTGCTCTTCCGAGCCGAAATGCAGCAACGGCATGATGAACATGGTGTTGAGCGCCGCGATCGATGCGCAGGCAGGCGAGACCTTCGAGATTTCCTCGCGCGCGATGCAGGCCATGGTGAGGTTGCCGTTCGGGCCGCCATAGCGCTCCGGCACCCAGAGCTGCATCAGCCCCATCTCGCCGAACAGCTTGACCAGCTCGAGCGGGAAGCGGTCGGTCTCGTCGATTTCGGCGGCGATCGGCGCCACATGCCTGGCGACCATCCTGCGCAAATTGTCGCGGAAGGCGACCTGCTCCTCGGAAAAACTCATACGGACTCCCCGTCTGTTTTCTTTGCCGGAAGCCAAAAAAGGGGCTTCCATTGAATGGGTGATCCATTTAATAACTCACCGCATGAGCACCAAGTCAAGCCCTCGCGCGCCGCAGCGCCCCCGCACCGCCTCGCCGAACCGCAGGGAGCGGGCCACCGATCTCCGTGCCGCCGGCTCCGCGGCCACGCCGACATTCAAGCCGATCCACACCAGGCGGACGTTCGAGGAGATCTGCGAGCGCATTCGCGAGCAGCTGGCGCTCGGCGTGCTGAAACCCGGCGACAAGCTGCCGGCCGAGCGCGAGCTTGCCCAGCAGCTCGGCGTCAGCCGGAATGTGCTGCGGGAGGCGCTGCGCAGCCTGGAGATGGCCGGCGTGCTGCGGCTGCAGAAGGGCGTCAAGGGCGGCGCCTTCATCCAGCAGGGCGACACCCGACGCATGAACGAGGTCATGCGCGACATGCTGAGCCTCGGGACGATTTCGGTGCGGGAATTGTCGGAGGCGCGGGTCCACGTCCTCGACCTCGTGGTGCAGTTGGCGTGTGCAAATGCCCGGCGCACCGACCTCGATGCGCTGGAAGCCAATATCGAGCGAACCGAGCTTGCGACGAAGGAAGGCAGGCTGCTCGATCGGGTCGAATGCTCGCGCGAGTTCTACAAGTTGCTCGCGGCCTCGACCGGCAACAAGGTGATCGCGATGATCGTGGACTCGGTCACCGAGATCCACATGCGCTTCGTCTACGCCAAGGTCGCTTCCAGCGGGGTCGCGATGGCGCGGCTCGCCGAGAAGCGGCGGCAATTCCTGGCGGCGCTGAGCGAGCGAGACGTGGCGCTGGCAAGCCGGCTGCTGCGATCGCACCTGGAATCCGTGCAGCGCATGCTGGAGCAGGACCCGGGAGCCATGTCGCTTCATGTCGCATTGGCCGACGTGCAGCCCGGGCTGCGCCGGTAGCGCGCCGCGCCGGCGAATAGATCAATACTCAAACAGCGATAACAATGGAGGCAAACGTGTCCAACTACGCCAAGTATGAATGCCTGAAGGTCGAAGTCGCGGACAAGGTCGCGACCGTGACCTTGTATCGCCCAGAGGCGCGCAATGCCATCAACCAGAAGCTGATCCGCGAGCTGCGGACGATCTGGGACGACCTCGCCGACGATCACGCCGTCAATGCCGTGGTCCTGACCGGCGCCGGCGACTTCTTCAGCGTCGGCGGTGACGTGAAGGCGATGTCCGAGCGGCCGGGCGGCGATGTGCTCGAAGAGGGCGAGGTGCACGATCCAATGATCAGCCGGCGCGGCGTTACCCGGCAGCTCGAGCTCGACAAGCCGATCATCGCGGCGATCAACGGCGACGCGATCGGCCTGGCGGCGACCCATGCGCTGCTCTGCGACATCACCGTGATGGCTGAGGATGCGCGGATCGGCGACACCCACGTCTCGCGCGTCGGCCTGGTCGCGGGCGACGGCGGCACGGTGATCTGGCCGCTGCTGGTCGGCATCAACAAGGCCAAGGAATTCCTGATCCGCGGCACGCTGCTGAAGGGCAAGGAGGCGGAGCGGATCGGGCTGGTCAACCATGTCGCGCCGCGCGCGGAGGTACTGGCCAAGGCTCGCGATATCGCGGTCGAGCTCGCCAACGGTCCGACCTGGGCCATTCGCTGGACCAAGCTGTCGATCAACCAGATCGTCAAGGAGCGCGTGAACATGCTGCTGGAGGCGTCGATGGCGCTGGAGCAGGTGACGTTCGAGACCGCCGACCACAAGGAAGCGACGATGTCGTTCAAGGAGAAGCGCAAGCCGAGGTTCGGCCAGGCATAGCTCGGGGGTTGGGGCCATGGCCGCGACCGAAGCGTCGAACGACGATGTCGCGGGGATGCTGCGCGATTCCTTGCGCGGCTTCCTTGACGAGCATTGGCGTCCGCGCGGCGCAACGGCGTCGTCAACGCCGGACGAGGGGTCGGCGATCTGGCGCAGGCTGGTCGGGCAGGGTGTTGCCGCGCTCGGCGCGACGAGCGGCGAGGGCGGGCTCGCCGAGATCCTCGTTGTCATGGCGGAGCTCGGCCGCGCCGGGTGTCCGGCGCCGATGTGGTCTGCGGCGCTCGCCAATCTTGCGATCGCCGGATCGCCGGACGACGTCGTGGTGGATCTGCTGGAGCGGCTGCATTCCGGGAAGGCGATCATCGCCTTCTCGTTCGGCGCGCTGGATCGCGATCCGGGCGCGGGCTCGGTGGAAGTCGCGGACTTCAAGGCAACGGGCGTGCTTCGCTTCGTCGAGGCCGCGGGAGCTGCCACGCATCTTCTGGTCGCGCTCGATCAGGCCCATCTTGCGCTGATCGATCTTGGCGGTCCCGGTGTCGAATGCGTCGCGACCCGCGCGATGGGGGCGTGGGGACTCTCCGAGGTCAGGCTGAACGCCGCGCCGCTCACGCGCATTCCCGTCGGGACGGCCGATCTGGACGATCTCCGCATCAGGGGCAAGGCGGCGTTGACCGCGCGCGCTTACGGCGCGGCGCAGCGTGCGTTTGAGCTGGCGGTGGACTACGCCAAGGAACGGCACCAGTTCGGACAAGCGATCGGCAAGTTCCAGGCCATCCAGCACAAGCTGGCAAACTGCCTGATCGCGCTCGAAGGCGTCAGGCTGATCCTCGAGCATACCGCCAGACTGCATGATGGCGGCGACGATGACTGGCGCTACTTCGCCGATTGCGCATCGGCGTTCTCCGGCAATGCGCTGCGGCAGGTCTCGCTGGAGACCCAGCATACATTCGGTGCGATCGGCTACGCCGAGGAGCACGAGGCGCCGATCCATTTCAAGCGCGTGCATCTCGATATGATCGCGCTCGGCGGCGCCTCGGATGCAAAGCCCAGACTTGCCGGTCGGCTATTGGATGCGGGCGGCGCCGGGCTGCCGCAATACGACCTCGGGTCCGCCGGAAATGCGTTTCGCGAGCAGGTCCGGCGCTGGCTCGAACAAAACTGGACCGGCGACACGAAGCAGGCGTTCGACCAGAGGCCGTTCGCCAAGCGCGAGTTCGATGCGAGCTTCGCCCGAGATATCGGCGAGACCGGGTGGATTGGGCTCGGATGGCCGGAGCAGTTCGGCGGCCAGGCTCGCTCTCCGCTGGAGCAGATCGCCTTCATGGAGACGATGGAGCGGGGCGAGGCACCACGGATCGGTGCGGCGATCCAGGCCAACGCGCTGATGATGTTCGGCACGCCAGAGCAGCAGCAAAAATACCTTCCGGAAATCCTGCGCGGCGAAGCCGTGCACGGCATGGGTTACAGCGAGCCCCAGGCGGGCTCGGACCTCGCGGCGCTGCGCACCAGCGCGATCAGGGACGGCGATCACTGGGTGATCAACGGCCAGAAGATCTGGACCACCACCTGGTGGGGCAAATACATGTTCCTCGCCGCGCGGACCGACAAGGATGCAAAGCCGCCGCATGCCGGCATCAGCATGTTCATCGTGCCGATGGATACGCCGGGCATCACCATCCGTCCATCTGTCACCATGTATGACGGCACGTTTGCCAACATCTTCTACGACAATGTCCGCATTCCCGCCGAGAATTTGGTTGGCGAGGTCAATGGCGGCTGGAAGGTGCTGACCGGCGCGCTGGCCTTCGAGCGAGGGCTGGTCGGTGGCGGGATCGTCCTGAAGGTCGCGCACGCCTTCGAGCAGCTGCGTTCGCATGTGATGACCAAGGAGGGCGATCGGTCTCTGGCCGATGACCCCATCGTCCGCGACAGGATGGCGATCCTGGCATCCGAGATCGAAATCGGCCGTCTATTGATGATGCATTGTGCCGAGCTCGCAGCCGACGGCATGACTCCGCTGGAGTATGGCGCGATCAGCAAGGTGTTCTCCGGAGAGCTGATGGAGCGTTTCGGAGAGGCCGCGCTCGACATTCTCGGGATGCGCGCCGCGCTGTCCGAACAGATGCCGGGCGCGATCGACAACGGCCGCTTCGAGCAGAACCTGCGGCATTCGCTGATGTGGGTCATCAGCATCGGGACCAACGAGATTCAGCGCAGCCTGATCGCGCAACGCGCGCTCGGGTTGCCGAGATAGGAGAGATCGGATGCAGAAAGATGGCGACAGGGCGCCGCTCGCCGGGGTGCGGGTGCTGGATTTTTCCATCATGGTGGCGGGGCCCTATTGCGCGCGGCTGCTCGCCGACGTCGGTGCCGAGGTCATCAAGATCGAGCCGCCGGAAGGCGACGACATGCGGCTGCGGACGCCGCTGCGCGAAGGCCACAGCACCTATTTCGGCCAGCTCAATGCCGGCAAGCGCAGCCTCGCGCTGGACCTGAAGAACGCCGATGCCATCAAGCTCGTGCATCGCATGGTCGCGGAGGCGGACATTCTCGTCGAGAACTTCCGTCCGGGCGTGATGGAGCGGCTCGGCCTCGGCTATGACGCGCTTCGCGAGATCAACCCGCGCCTGATCTATTGTTCGATCTCGGGCTATGGCCAGTCGGGCCCTGCCGCCGAGCGCGCGGCCTACGCCATGATCGTGCATGCCGAAAGCGGATTCGATACCTCGCTGATGCGCTATGCCGGCGACCGGGAACGTCCCGCGGCCGGAGCGATCTTCGTCGCCGACATCCTCGGCGGCATCTTCGGCTACTCCGCGATCCAGACCGCGATGGTCCAGCGCGAACGCACCGGCAAGGGGCAGCTCGTCGATGTGGCGTTGATGGACTGCATGCTCAACCTGCTGGTCTATGAACTCCAGGAAGCGCAATTCCCGATCCGCTCGCCGCGTCCGACCTATGGGCCGGTGCGCACGCGCGATGGTGATATCCTGATCGCCCCGGTCACGCCGCGCAATTTTGCGGCGCTATGTGAGGTGACGGGGCAGGATGAGTTGGCGAACGATCCACGCTTTGCGACCATTCCGGCGCGCGGTGCCAACTGGACCGCCATGATGCAGGTGATCGAAAAATGGACCGAACGTCACACCGTCGCTGAATGCATTGCGGCGCTGGATCGCGCCGGCGTTCCCTGCGCCGAGTACCGGACGCCCGGCGCGGCGCTGACCGATGCCCATCTGCGTCAACGGGGCGTGTTTGGGACGGTCTCGGATGGTGCCGGCGAATTCGTCGGCGTCAATGCGCCATGGCAGATGTCCGGGGCCGATATCTCGATCGGAAGTCACGTTCCCGGGATCGGCGCGCAGCGCGACGATGTGCTGTCGCGGATCCTGGGATTGTCGCCGCAGGCAATCGCGGCGCTCGCGGCTGCGGGCACGTTCGGCAGGGCGCAGGCCTAGGCAGGCGACGCCGGCGATCTCAGGTATCGGACGGAGCGTCCGGCGGCGGAGCCTTCGCGATCGCGAGCAGGCATTTCAGGAAATGCGCGCGGTCTTCCTTGCGCAGGGGAGCCAGCATGATGTTTTGCAGCTCGGCGGCGGCGGGGATAACGGCCAGAAGCGCTTCCTCGCCCTTGGCGGTGATCTGCACCTGGAGCGAGCGGCGGTCGTCCGGATTGTTCTTCTTCGAGACCAGCCGGCGCGCGACCATCCGCTTCAGCATCTCGCTGAGCGTGTTGCGGTCGCAGCTGATCCGTTCCGCCAGCACTGAGGGGGTGAGAGGACCCAATTGGTACAGCGCCATCAGCACGCCGAACTGCCGCGGCGTGATGTCGCTCTGGCGCGTCATGCTCTGATAGAGCCCGTCGTAGCGAGCCTCCAGCAGCCGCAGCAGAAACCCGACGCCGCCTTCGAGCTGCCAGTCGCGGGCAATGTCCGTTGCCGAGCTTGCTTTCATACCCTTGTCGGCTGCCATGCCGTCGTTGGACTCCGATTTTTCGAATTCGCGTTAGCCGTTAGCAGCTTGGCCTGACGTCCTCAACCCTGCGGTGAACCGCACCCGGCCTGTTCACGGCCCGATGCAATTGCGTTCGGTCCTTGTCAGCCATCCGGCAATGTAGTACGTATACGTATCAAATGCGATGCGAAGACATCGTGCAGGGAGGTTGAACTTGGACCTGCGTGAGCTGCTGTCGATCCCCTATTTGCTCGAGGCCGAGGCCGTCGAAACCGAGCCGGGGCAGTGGCGGGTTCGCCTTGCCTATCCGGAGCTGCCGGGATGCACAGCGGAAGCCGCCGTCGTCGAGGACGCATTGCGGCAGCTCGAGCGGCGCCGCATCGAATTGATCGTCGGCATGATGGAGGAGGGCAAGCAGCCTCCCGTTCCACGCAAGCCGCTCACCGCATCCGATCCGCTTTGGACCGCTCAGGATCTCGGACTGTCTGACCGTGTCGCCGCGCTTCTCGGCGGTGCGGCGGGCCCGGCCACACGCAATTGAAGGAGGCAAATCCATGCTGTCGCGCGAAGACAATGAACGCCTGGTGAGGGTCGGCAAGGGAACGCCGCTCGGCGAGCTGTTTCGGCTGTACTGGATTCCCTTCCTGCCGTCGGCCGACCTCGCCAAGGACGGACAGCCGAAGCGCATCCGGCTGCTCGGCGAGGATCTGGTTGCTTTCCGTGACACCGAGGGACGGGTCGGGTTGGTCGATCAGGCCTGTCCGCATCGCGGCGCGCCGCTGATCTTCGCACGAAACGAGGATTGCGGGCTGCGCTGCGTCTATCACGGCTGGAAATTCGACGTCACCGGCGCGGTGACGGACATGCCGGCCGAGCCGATGCGCAGCCGCCTCAAGGAGCGGGTGCGGATCAAGGCCTATCCCTGCAAGGAGCGCAACGGAATGATCTGGACCTATATGGGTCCCGACCAGGCCGAGCTTCCGCCGCTGCCGAACCTCGAATGGAATCTGGTGCCGGCCGAGCAGGTGCACATCTCGGTTCGCGTCCAGGAGTGCAACTGGCTGCAGGCGGTCGAAGGCGAGATCGACTCGGCGCACGCGCCGCTGCTTCACGGTCGGCTCGACGCCCAGGGCACGACGAGCGCCTGGATCCAGAAGCGCGACCTGCGACCGACCTTCGAATGCATCAAGCAAGACTTCGGCATGAGCATCGCCGCGCGTCGCAACTACGATGCCAACACGCTGTACTGGCGAGTCAACCAGTTCATGCTGCCGTTCTATACGCTGGTGCCCCCGCTGTCGCCGTTCCCGGATCTGAGCGGGCACGCCTGGGTGCCGATCGATGACGAGAACACGCTCTGCATCATGTTCTCCTATCATCCGTCGGAGCCGCTGCTGGAGAAGACGCGGCAGGTCTTCGCCGAAGGACACAAGGGCCGCGAGAGCGGTCATGCCAGCCGCCACGCGCTGGTCCAGCACCCGGTGACGGTGCCGTATGCGGGCTACTGGACCAAATACAATCCTCAGAACGGCTTTCAATTCGACTACGAGGCGCAGCGGACCACCTGGTTCTCGGGCCTGCCGGGGCTGTGGGTGCAGGACGGCGCCTGCCAGAGCGGCATCTCGCCGATCTTCGATCGCACCAGGGAGACGCTCTGCTCCAGCGATACCGGCATCGCGATGACGCGGCGCTTCATTCTGGAAGCGCTCGGCGCGTATCGCGATCACGCGATCAAGCCGAAGGGTGTCTTGGACCCCGACGTGTTCATGGTGCGGGCGGTGTCGCTGCGGCTGCCGCCGGAGGATTCCTGGGTCGATGTCGGCGCGCCGTTCATGCGGGCGAAGCTCGGCGCCGATTTCGGATACGAGCTGTGAGCGCGTCCGGCCATGGCTGAGGTGACGCAGGACGTGCTGGTCAAGCGCATCGGCTACGAGGCCGAGCGGATCAATTCCTATGAGCTGATCGTACGGACGGGCGGAGAGCTGACGTCGTTCACGGCCGGCAGCCATATCGACCTGCATCTGCCGAACGGCATGATCCGGAGCTACTCGCTGGTGAACGATCAGCGCGAGCGGCACCGGTATGTCATCGCAGTCAACAAGGATGCTGAGAGCCGGGGCGGCTCCAGCTTCGTCCACGACTCCGTGAAGGTCGGCGACATCATGACGATCTCCGGGCCGCGCAATAATTTTGCGCTGCACGAAGAGGCAGAGCATTCGGTCCTGATCGCCGGCGGCATCGGCATCACGCCATTGCTGTCGATGATCCGGCGTCTGGAGGCGATCGGACGTCGCTGGGAGCTGTTCTACGCCGCGAGGACGCGCGCCGCTGCCGCATTCCTAGACGAGCTCGACGCATTCCGATCCGATCTTCGCCCCAGGATGCATGTCGATTTCGACGACGAGCGATCGGGGCGCATCTTCGATCTGCCGGCAATCGTCGGAAACGTGCCGGCCCACGCGCATCTCTATTGCTGCGGTCCGGTGCCCATGCTCGCGGCATTCGAGGCGGCGACGGCCGATCGGCCGTCGGATCGCGTGCATGTCGAATACTTCCAGGCGCGGGAAGCGCCCGCAACCGAGGGCGGCTTCGACGTCAAGCTCGCGCGAAGCAATCGCACGATTGCGGTCGAGCCAGGCAAGACGATCCTCGATGCGTTACTGGAGGCCGGCATCACCGCGAACTACGCCTGCACCGAAGGGGTCTGCGGCACCTGCGAGACGCGCGTGCTCGAGGGCACGCCCGACCATCGCGACCAGTTTCTGAGCAAGGAAGAGCAGGCGGCGAACAAGAGCGTCATGATCTGCTGCTCGGGCGCCAAGTCCCGCACGCTCGTGCTCGATCTCTAGAACAACAACATACGACGGGTGGAACCAATGAAGTATCTTTCGCATATTGCCGGAATGGCCCTGCTGGCCGTTTGCGCCGGCTCGCCCGCGTCGGCGGATGCTGCGCGCTCCTTGAAGATCGGCGTGCTCAACGACGCATCCGGCCCTTACTCGGACAATGCCGGCGAAGGCTCGGTGACGGCGGCCAGGATGGCTGCCGAGGATTTCATGCGGCTTCATCCGGATTTCAAGGTCGAGATTGTCTCGGCCGATCATCAGAACAAGGCGGATGTCGGCGCGGCGATCGCGCGCCGCTGGATCGATCAGGAGAAGGTCGACGCAGTCGCCGACGTGCCGAACTCGGCCGTCGGTCTCGCCGTCAACGAAGTCGTGCGCGGCACCAGGGCGGCGTTGATTGCATCGAGCGCGGCATCCTCCGACCTGACCGGGAAATACTGCTCGCCCAACACGATCCAATGGACCTTCGATACCTGGGCCGCCTCGCACACCATCGGTGCCTATCTCGTGCGTCACGGCGCCAGGAAATGGTACTTCATCGCGACCGACAATGCGCTCGGCAAGTCGATGGTACGCGACGGCACCGCGGTGATCGGCGCCGGCGGCGGCACCGTTCTCGGATCGGTCAATGTGCCGATCAACAATGCGGACTACGCGTCGTTCATCCTGCAGGCCGAGAGCTCCGGCGCCGACGTGATCGCGTTCGCGACCGCCGGCGGCGACACGGTCAGCCTGATCAAGCAATCCGCCGAGTTCGGGCTGAAGCAGAGCGGACGCACCTTCGCGGCGCTGTTGACCACCACCAACGATGTCGAGTCCAGCGGACTTGCGGTCGGCGAGGGACTGATCATCACCCAGCCGTTCTACTGGGACCTCAACGATGCCAGCCATGCCTGGTCGGCCAGGTTCAGCGCGCGTCAGCACGGGCAATCGCCGACGGCGTTCCACGCCGGTGTCTACGCCTCTGTGCTGGCTTACCTGAACGCGGCGTCGGCGGCAGGAACCAATGACGCGCCGGCCGTGATCCAGAAGTTGAAGGAGAAGCCGATCGACGACGCCTTGTTCGGGCCGGTCGTGGTGCGCGCGGACGGCCGCACCATTCACAACATGTACATCTTCAAAGTGAAGAGCCCGAATGCGTCGAAGAGCAAGTGGGACCTGCTGGAGCAGGTCGGCGTGCTGTCCGGGCCGGAGGCGTTTCGGCCGCTCGACCAGGGCGGATGCTCGCTCGTCGAGCCGCCGAAGAGCAATTGACGACGACGGCTGCGGCCCTCGGATCAACACTTCTCAAACTGACGGATGCCCCGATGCTGGATCAGCTTGAAGCCGACTTCCCCGAGCACACGCCGCGCCCTGTCGATGCGCCAAGGGCGCTCGAGGGGGTCCGGGTGATCGATTTCTCGCACTTCATCGCGGGACCGTTTGCGACCATGATCCTTGCTGACATGGGCGCCGAGGTAATCAAGATCGAAGCGCCGGGCCGCGGTGACGATTTGCGCCGCTATCCCCCGGTGCATCCCGACCTCAGGCACGGTGCGCCGTTCCTCTGGACCAACCGCAACAAGCGCAGCATAGCCCTCGACCTCAAATCGCCTGAGGGCCTCAAGGTCGCGCGCGAGCTGATCGCGACGGCGGACGTTCTGGTCGAGAATTTTTCGTCGAGCGTGATGGCACGGCTGGGGCTCGACTACGAGAGCTGCCGCAAGATCAAACCCGAGATCATCTATTGCTCGGTGTCGGCTTATGGCCGTGACGGGGCATTTTCGGACCGGCTCGGCTTCGATCCGATCGCGCAGGTCGAGAGCGGCTTCGTGGCGATGAATGGCTATGCCGACCGGGAGGGCGTGCGGGCATTGTCGCCGGTGATGGATATCAGCACCGCGATGATGGCCAGCAATGCGATCCTCGGCGCGTTGTTCGCGCGGCAGCGCAGCGGGCAGGGCCAGGCCATCGAGGTGTCGTTGTTCGAGAATGCCGTCCTGATGACCGGCTACGCGACCATGCAGTCGCTCTTCAGCGGCACCGATCCGAAGCGAAGCGGCAACACCAGCCCGGACACCTGTCCGTCGGGTGTGTTCCTGGCGAGCGATTGCGCCTTCTATATCAACTGCGGCAATGACAAGATCTTCCAACGCCTGATGGCGCAGGTTCTCGAGCGCGAGGACCTCGCGGCGGCCGAGATCTATGCAACCGGCCCGGATCGAATCCGCCGGCGCGAGGAGCTGTTCGCGATCCTTGGCGACGCCTTTGCGCAGCAGCCCTGGTCGCACTGGCAGTCGCGGATGCGGGCGGCCGGGGTGCCGTGCGGTCAGGTGCGCACCGTCGGCGAGGCGATCCGTTCCCCGGAGGCAAGGGAGCGCGGCATCGTCACTCGGATCCCGCACGAGACGGTGGGTTGGGTGCCGAACGTGAACCTGCCGATCCGCTATTCGCGGACGCCGATCGTTGATCCCGTCGCGGCACCGGCCGTTGGGCAGCACACCGAAAATGTCCTGCGTGAGTTACTCGGCTACGACGAGGCGGAGATTGCGCGCCTCGCCGCAGGCGGGGCTTTCGGCAGCCAGCCCGCGCGACAGGATGCCAGGCCGTGACGGCGCGCGGGCGAGACGAGCGGACGCTGCGGGGCCGTGTGGCTGTGATCGGGATCGGTGAAACGGAATATTATCGCCACGGCGCTTCTCCCGACCCGGAATTCAAGCTCGCGCTGAAAGCCATTCTGGCGGCGTGCGAGGATGCCGGGCTCGATCCGCGCGAGATCGACGGGTTCTCGTCCTACAGCGACGATCGCAGCGAGGCGTCGCGGCTCGCCGCGGCGCTGGGTACACATCGATTGCGCTCCGCCACCATGCAATGGGGCGGCGGCGGCGGCGGTTGCTGTGCTGCGGTTGCCAACGCGGCGGCCTCGATCGTCGCGGGCCTCGCCGATTGTGTCGTGGTGTTCCGCTCATTGGCGCAGGGCCAATATGGCCGGTTTGGACAGGCGGGCGGCATCCACACGGTTTCGGGCGAACGGTCCTACCTGATGCCCTATGGTGTGCTGGCGCCGCCGCAGCGTTTTGCCATGCGGGTGCAGCGCTACATGCACGAGCATGGCGTGCGGCAAGAGGCGTTGCGCGCGATCGCGCTCGCCTCCTATCACCACGCCCAGGCCAACCCGCGCGCCGTGATGCACGGCAGGCCACTGGACGTCGAGAAATACGATGCCTCGCGCTGGATCGTGGAGCCGTTCCATCTTTACGATTGCTGCATGGAAAATGACGGTGCAGCGGCATTGCTGCTGGTATCGGCGGAGCGCGCCAATGAATTCCGGCACAAGCCGGCCTATCTGCTCGGTGCCGCCTTCGGATCCGGACATCGTGCGGCGGCGACGGCGCACAATGCGCCGCTCTACGCCACGGCGAGCTTCGACACCGTCGCTCCCGATCTCTATCGCATGGCCGGGGTAGGGCCGTCCGATGTTTGCGTCGTCCAGGCGTACGAGAATTTCACCGGCGGTGTCGTGATGGCGCTGGCGGAGCACGGCTTCTTCAAGCCGGAGGAAGCCAACGACTTCCTGACCTTCGAGAACCTGATCGCGCCGTCCGGGCGGCTGCCGCTCAACACCAGTGGCGGCAACCTCGCCGAATGCTACATGCACGGTTTTGAGCTCGTGCTGGAAGCGGTTCGCCAGGTGCGCGGCACCTCGACGAGCCAGGCTCGACGGAGCGACGTCGCAATGGTCATTGGAGGTCCGATGGTCTCTCCTGCGAGCAACCTCATTTTGGGTTCGGAGGCCACCATATGAGCAAGCCGGGCGCGCGCTATCTCCCGGCAGGTCTGCCGATCCCGGTCGCAGAACCTGACGGCCTCTCCGCGCCCTACTGGGAAGGAGTGCGTCAGGGCAAGCTGCTGGTGCAACGCTGCGACCGCTGCAACACGTGGCAGTTCGGACCCGAGTGGCTCTGCCACCACTGCCACGCCTTCGACCCGGCATGGACCGAGGTCGCGCCGCGCGGCCGGATCTTCAGCTGGGAACGCGCGTGGCATCCATCGCATGCGGCGCTGAAAGGGCATGGACCGTACATCGCGGTGCTTGTCGAACTGCCGCATGCCGGCTGCATTCGCATGGTCGGCAATCTGCTCGGCGATCCCGAACAGGCGGTTGCAATCGGCGCTGATGTCGAAGGGGTCTTCGAGCATCACCCGGAGTCGAACCCGCCTTATTCCTTGCTGCAATGGCGCCGGCCGTAGGTTTCCCCCGAGTTACTATCGATCCCTGCGCTCGATGCGGGCAATCGATCGCGCGTCTACCGGAGATAGATGGTCCGTGGATCGCTGCACCTGTGATCATTCGCGGGTGACATGCGGTTTGCCTGCTTTCGCGTCAGCGGCGCTGACAGGATGAGCTGCCTGGGTCCTTGTCTCGCGGCAGATGACATGCAATCTTTCGCCCCCGGCAATGCTGTTCGAGAGCAACAAGAACAATAATCCCTCTCGTCCCTCCAATTCTGTCGAGGGCTTGATCATGTCGAATCCTACCCAAGCGACCTCCGCTCCATGGCGGATAGGCGTGCTGTTCTCGCGAACCGGCTTCATGTCGGTGATCGAGGAGACCCAGTATCAGGGCACGCAGCTTGCGATCGAGGAGGTGAACGAGGCGGGCGGGGTCTGCGGCCGCGAGCTGGTTCCCGTCGCCTACGACCCCGGCTCGGACTCGGCCGCCTATGGCCACTACGCCAAACGGTTGATGGTGGAGGATCAGGTCAGCACTATATTCGGCTGCTACACCTCGTCGAGCCGCAAGGCGGTGCTGCCGGTGGTCGAACGGCTGAACGGCCTGCTTTGGTACCCGACGCTCTATGAGGGTTTCGAGGCGTCGCCGAACGTCATCTACACCGGCGCCTCGCCGAATCAGAACAGCCTCGCGCTGTGCCGCTATCTGATGGATACGTTCGGAACACGATTTTATTTCGTGGGGTCGGACTACATCTATCCGCGCGAGTCCAACCGGGTGATGCGCGAACTGCTGAAGAGCAATGGCGGCTCGGTCGTGGGCGAACGCTACGTCAATGTCTACGCGCGCTGGCAGGACTTTGTCCCGATCATCCAGGACATCAAGCGGGTCAGGCCCGACGTGATCTTCTCGACCGTCGTGGGGGAGGGCACGGTCTTCCTCTATCAGGCCTACGCAAATGTCGGGCTCGATCCAAAGCAAGTGCCGATCGCCAGCCTGACCACGACGGAAGCCGAAATCGCCGCCATGGGTTTCGACGTCGGCGAAGGACACGTCACCGCGGCATCCTATTTCCAGGGTGTCGAGGGCAGCGCCAACAGCGCGTTTGTGCAGCGCTTCAAGAAGCGGTTCGGCGCCGATATCTCGACCAACATGTGCGCAGAGGCATCCTATTTCCAGCTGCATCTGTTTGCGAAGGCGCTCGAGCAGGTCAATTCGCTCGACACGGAAGTGCTCCGCTCCATGGTGTTCGGCACCAGCTTTGATGCACCGCAAGGTGCCGTCACCGTCAACCCGATGTCGGGCCACACCGATCTGTGGACACGCATCGGGCGCGCCAACCGCCAGGGACAGTTCGATGTGGTCAGCCAGTCGAAGGAGCCGGTGCATGCAGATCCGTTCCTGATCGGGTATGGTCGTGCAACGCAAACAGGAAGCGTCCAATGAACGAGCAGTCGCGTAAGCCGTCGCTGAGCCGAGACGTCGGCGGACGCAAGACCATGGTTCAGGAACTTGCCGATCTGTCGGCCGTGGTGGTCGCGCCGGTCGACGATCAGGTCGGCATGTTGCTGCGCGAATTGCAGCGATTCAGGATGCGGGTGCGTCAGGTCTGGCCTATGCCGGAGAGCGTGCCGGCCGATGCCGACGTGGTTTACTGCGAATACTCGCCGGATCTGGCACGGCGCCTGCCGTGGATTCCAGGCGATGCACGTTCCGCGCTGGTCGTGATCCTGCCGGCGACGGAGACCGTTCACGCCGATGCGCTGTGTCACGCAACGCCCAACGCCGTTCTGCCGCGGCCGTTCACGCAGAATGCAGTGTTGTCCAGCCTCGTGCTGGCGCGCAGCCAGTTCAGTTACGAACGGCGGCTTCGCAGCAAGATCGAGAAGCTCGACGACAATCTGCGCTCGATGCGCACGGTGGAACGCGCCAAGGCCATCCTGATGGCGACGCGCCAAATGCCGGAAACCGAAGCCTATGGCTTCATCAGACGACAGGCGATGGATCGTCGCGTGTCGGCAAGTGCAGTCGCCGCGGCGATTGTTGACTCGTTCGAACTGCTTGGCTACGATCATCAACAGTAAGCCCCAATAGCGGGGCCGGCGGCGACAGCGCCGCCTTCGACACAACCGGCAACAAAGCCCTCCCAATGCTCGCGTAAGCGCGCATCGGGAGGGCTTTTTGTTTTTCAGTCCTGAAGGGAGCTAGGGATGAGCATTTCACGGCGGACTTTGCTGAGGAATACCGCGGCGCTCGGCGCATTTGCGGGCGCCGGACTGCCGCATATCTGGATCAAGAACGCCGACCTCGCGTACGCCGCGGGCGGCGAGATCAAGGTCGGCGTGCTGTTCTCGCTGACGGGAACGACCGCGATCATCGAGGAATCGCTCAACAAGGCGACGCTGCTTGCGATCGAGGAGATCAACGCCGCCGGCGGCATCAAGGGCAGCAAGATCGTGCCGATCGTCGAGGATCCTGCGTCGGATCCGGCGACCTTCTCGGAGAAGGCCCGCAAGCTCGTCGTCGGCGACAAATGCGTGAGCGTGTTCGGCTCCTATACCTCGGCGAGCCGCAAGGCGGTGCTTCCGGTCTTCGAGCGGCAGAACAATCTCTATTGGTATCCGACGCTCTATGAGGGCCGCGAGTGCTCGAAGAACGTCATCTACACCGGCGCGGTGCCGAACCAGCAGCAGGACGAGTTCGTGCCCTGGCTGGTCAAGAAGTTCGGCAAGAAGTTCTATCTGATCGGCTCCAACTACATCTATCCGAAGGAAGAGAACAACTATTGCAAGAAGCTGCTCGAGAAGCTCGGCGGCGAGGTCGTGGCGGAAGAATATGTGCCGCTCGGCCATTCCGAATTTTCTTCCGTCATCAACAAGATCCGCTCGACGCAGCCGAACGTGATCTTCTCCACCGTGGTCGGCGATTCCGTGGTCGCACTGCATCGTCAGTACAAGGCGGCCGGTCTCGATCCCGAGAAGATGCCGATGGCGAGCCTGACGACTTCCGAGAACGAGGTCGCGGCGATGGGCGGAGAGGCTGCCGCCGGTCACTTCACCTCGGCGCCGTACTTCATGGTGCACAAGTCGCCTGAGAACGAGAAGTTCGTCGAGGCCTACAAGAAGCGCTGGGGCGCCGACAAGGTGACGCATTTCGTCTCCGAGGCCTGCTACTTCCAGACCTATCTGTTCAAGCAGGCGGTCGAGAAGCTCGCGACCAGCGACCTCACGCCGCCGAACATCCGCGACGCGGTCAAGGGCCAGGAAGTGATCGCGCCGCAGGGCAAGGTCCGGATCGAGCCGGAGAATCTGCACACCTGGCTGTGGCCCAAGATCGCGCAGGCGAAGTCGAACGGCCAGTTCGAGATTCTCGTCGAGGCCAAGGATTGGCTGAAGCCGGTGCCGTACGCGGCCTATCCCGGGCAGTCCTGCACCGAGAAGGGCCTGGTCGAGAAGAGCTGACGGGGGCTGACGACGGCCGTCGGCGTGCGGCGCCGGCGGCCGGCTTCCGGCAACGAAAGCGGCCTCTCGCACACATGCGAGGGGTGCAGGGCGCCCAAACCAACTTCGAAAGCGGATCCCGACGTGGACCAACTCATCGAACAAATTGTCACAGGCCTCAGCATCGGGTCGATTCTGCTGCTGGTGGCGCTGGGACTGTCCATCATCTACGGCTCGATGGGCATCATCAATCTCGCGCATGGCGAGTTCGTGATGCTCGGCGCTTACGCCGCCTGGGTGTTCCACACCTATCTCGGGCTCGGCCTGCTGGCGAGCCTCGTTCCGATCTTCCTGGTGGTGGCCGCGTTCGGCTGGGTCATCGAACGCTACGTCCTGAGCCTGCTGAACAACCGGCCGCTCGACACGATCCTCGCTACCTGGGGCGTCGGCATCATGCTGCAACAGGCGGTGCGGCTGATGGTCGGCAGCGAACTCCGCTATGTGCAGCTGCCGCCGGCGCTGGCCGACAGCATGGACGTGTTCGGCATCCCGATATCGTCGTACCGGGTGTTCCTGTTCGTCGTGTCGATCGCACTGTTCGGGGCGACCTGGTTGCTCATGAACCGCACCACGGTCGGGATGAAGCTGCGTGCCATCATCCAGGACCGCTCGGTTGCCGCCTCGTTCGGCATCAACGCCAAGCGGGTCTATGCGCTGACCTTCGCCTATGGCGCAGGCCTTGCCGGACTCGCCGGCGCGCTGGTGTCGCCGCTCAAGAGCGTCTCGCCCGATATGGGCACCGGCTACGTGGTCGACGCCTTCATGGTGGTGGTGCTCGGCGGCGTGCAGAGCCTCGCCGGCACCGTGGCAAGTGCCTTCATCCTCGGCGAGCTCTCCGGCGGCATCGCCTTCCTGCAAAACGACACGGTGGCCAAGACGATCGTGCTGCTCGCCATCGTCGTGCTCATCCGTTTCCGCCCCGAGGGGCTTTTCACCGCACGCGTGCGGGCCTGAGACAGATCGCTCATCTATGCCTTCGAATATTTCTAACTCCAGCGGATTGCAGCGCCTGATCGCGCAACTTGCACCGTTGCTCATCGTTTCCGCGCTGGTGTTCGCGCTCCCGGTGCTGCTCAACAATGACTTCCTGCTCAACAAGGTCGCGCGCTATCTCGTGCTGGGCATCCTCACGATATCGCTCGGGCTGTCCTGGGGCTTCGGCGGCATCCTGAATCTGGGCCAGGCGATGAGCTTCGGGCTCGGCTCCTACGCCATGGCGATGGCGCTGAAGCTCAAGACCGTGCCGGTGCATACGGGGGCCAGCGGACTGCCGGACTTCATGGTCTGGAACAATGTCCAGCATTTGCCATGGTTCTGGGAGCCGTTCCGGTCGCTGAGCTTCGCCATCGCTGCGGGCCTGCTCGTGCCGGCGCTGGTTGCGGCGGGACTCGGCTGGTTCATGTTCCGGGGGCGCGTCACCGGCGTCTACGTCTCGATCATCACGCTCGCCACCATGGTGGTGATCAATCTCGTGATCATCGACCAGCAGAGCTACACCGGCGGCTTCAACGGCATCACCGATCTCGCCCAGCTCGAGCTGTTCGGCGTCGCGTTCGATGCCTACGGCCGCGCGACCTACTATCTCGTTGCCGGATGTGTGCTACTCAGCCTGCTGATTGCCTTTGCCTTTACCAAGTCAAGGGCCGGCCTGATCGTGCAGGCGATCCGCGACCACGAAAGCCGGGTGCGCTACTTCGGCTACGACGTCGCGCTCTACCAGATCTTCGTGTTCGCGCTGTCGGCTGCGATCGCTGGCCTCGCCGGCATGCTCTACACGGTCGTGATGGAGTTTGCCTCGCCGACCTTCCTTGGCGTGCAGCTCTCGCTCTCGGTGGTGGTGTGGTGCGCCGTCGGCGGCAGGCAAAGCCTGGTGGGGGCATTCCTCGGCGCAGTGCTGGTCGCGGGCATGCAGGGCGCGCTATCGGAATCCGCGGCGTTCCTGGAAACCTGGACGCTGGTGATGGGCGCGCTGTTCGTGCTCGTGGTGCTGTTCCTGCCCAAGGGGCTCGCCGGCCTCGCGCAGGCCACTTGTCGCTGGGTTGCCCAGCGCAGACAGGCCGCCAGCGGCGCGGTTGGACGGGGTGTCAGCCAGACGGAGGGCAGCACATGAGCTCCCATCTCGATCTCCGCGACGTCTCGGTCAGCTTCAACGGTTTCAAGGCGCTCAATTCGCTCAACATGAGTGTCTGCAAGGGCGAGCTACGCTGCCTGATCGGGCCGAACGGCGCCGGCAAGACCACGGCGCTCGACATCATCTGCGGCAAGGTCAAACCCAGCGCCGGCATTGTTAGCTTTGACGGCACCGCGCTGCAGGATCTCGAGGAATACGAGATCGCCCGCGCCGGTGTCGGCCGCAAGTTCCAGGTGCCGAGCGTCTTCCGCGAGCTCTCGGTCAGCGACAATCTCGAAGTGGCGCGGGCGCGCCGCACCTCCGTGTTCGGCAATCTGCGCTGGAGTATCGGCAATGCCGGCCGCGACGACATCGAGCGTCTTGCCGAACTGGTCGGGCTTACCGAACAGCTCGACCGGCCGGCCGCCTATCTGTCGCACGGCCAGACCCAGTGGCTGGAGATCGGCATGCTGGTCGCCCAGGACGCCGAGCTGATCCTGATGGACGAGCCGACCGCGGGCATGACGGCGCAGGAAACCCGCAAGACCGCCGAACTGTTCGCGCGGCTGAAGGGCAAGCACACGCTGATCGTGGTCGAGCACGACATGGGCTTCGTCAAGGCGATCGGCGACATCATCTCGGTGATGCATATGGGCCAGATGCTGGCCGAGGGCACCGCAGCGGAGGTGGAAGCGCATCCGGAAGTGCGCCGCGCCTATCTCGGATCGGGAGGCATTAGCCATGCTTGAGCTGACCGACGTCGACGCTTTCTATGGCAACAGCCGCGCGCTGCAAGGCATCAACCTGATGGTCGGCAACGGCGAATTCCTGTCGGTGCTCGGCCGCAACGGCGTCGGCAAGACCACCCTGATGCGCAGCATCCTTGGCCTGATGGACCGGTGCACCGGACGCCTGTCGCTCGACGGCGCCGACATCTCGCCGTTGCGCACCCATCAGCGCGCCAAGGCCGGCATTGCCTATGTGCCGCAGGGCCGCGGGATCCTGCCGCGCTTCACTGTGCGGGAGAATTTGACGCTCGGCACCTTCGCGGCGAAATCGGCCAACGGCATCGAGGAATGGGTGCTGGAGCTGTTTCCGGTGCTCAAGGATTTTCTCAATCGCTACGGCGGCAATCTCTCCGGCGGTCAGCAGCAGCAGCTTGCAATCGCGCGCGCGCTGCTTGCTCAGCCCAAGGTCATCCTGCTGGACGAGCCCACCGAGGGCATCCAGCCGAACATCGTCGAGCAGATCGAGGACGTGATCGTCAAACTCAATCGCGAGCGCGGAATCACGGTGGTGCTGGTCGAACAGAATGTCGCGTTCGCGCGGCGCGCGTCCCACCGCTTCGCGTTGCTCGAAAAGGGACGCGTCGTCGCCAAGGGCGCGATCGGTGAACTCACCGATGATCTCATCCAGCTGCACATGGCCGTGTAGCGGGAATTATCGTTCAGAAAGGGAGTCGAGACATGTTGCATGGAGATATATCGAGCAGCAAGGACACGGTCGGCGTCGCCGTGGTCAATTACAAGATGCCGCGTCTGCACACCAAGGCCGAGGTGCTGGATAACGCGCGCAACATCGCCAAGATGGTCGAGGGCATGAAGCTCGGTCTGCCGGGCATGGATCTCGTGATCTTCCCGGAATACTCGACCCACGGCATCATGTACGACTCCAAGGAGATGTACGAGACCGCTTCGTCGGTGCCGGGCGAGGAAACCCGCATCTTCGCCGACGCCTGCCGCAAGGCGAAGGTCTGGGGCGTGTTCTCGCTCACCGGCGAACGCCATGAGGAGCATCCCAACAAGGCGCCGTACAACACGTTGATCCTGATGAACGACAAGGGCGAGATCGTCCAGAAGTATCGCAAGATCATGCCGTGGGTGCCGATCGAAGGGTGGTATCCCGGCGATTGCACCTATGTCTCGGAAGGGCCGAAGGGCCTGAAGATCAGCCTGATCATCTGCGACGACGGCAACTACCCGGAGATCTGGCGTGACTGCGCAATGCGCGGCGCCGAGCTGATCGTCCGCTGCCAGGGCTACATGTATCCGGCCAAGGAGCAGCAGATCCAGATCTCGAAATCGATGGCCTGGGCCAACAACTGCTACGTCGCGGTCGCCAACGCATCCGGCTTCGACGGCGTGTATTCTTACTTCGGCCATTCCGCGATCATCGGCTTCGACGGCCGGACGCTCGGCGAATGCGGCACCGAGGAGAACGGCATCCAGTACGCCCAGCTCTCGGTGTCGCTGATCCGCGATGCCCGCCGCAACATGCAGTCGCAGAACCATCTCTTCAAGCTGATGCACCGCGGCTATACCGGCCTGATCAACTCCGGAGAGGGCGATCGCGGCCACGCGGTCTGTCCGTACACCTTCTACAAGAACTGGATCACGGATCCCGAAGGTACGCGGGAAATGGTTGAAGCCATGACCCGTCCGACCGTCGGGACCGACGAGTGTCCGATCGAGGGCATTCCGAACCAGAAAGTCGCACATCGTTGATTGGAAAAGCCGAGCTGTGCCGGCGCGATCATTCGCGCCGGCGCGGTTCTGAAACTGTTGCAGCGGGAAACGGGGGTTACCATGAGCAGCGAAGCAAATAGCGGACTGGTGCATCAGACCGAGGGGCAGATCGACGACCTTCTCGGTCACGAGTTCGAGCATGAGCCGGTGCCGATCAGTGCCCGGCGCAGCGCCTTCTCGGTCACCATGGTGTGGCTGGGCTTTCCGATGATCATCACCGGCGCAATGACGGGATCGCTGCTGGTGCTGGGCATGGGCTTCAAGAATGCACTGGTTGCCATGATCATCGGCAATCTGATCATGTTCGCCTATGTGGGCGCGCTCGGCCTGATCGGCACCAGGCGCGGCATGAACTTCGCACTGATCGCGAGCATCGTGTTCGGAAAGAAGGGTTATGTGCTGGCGTCGGGCCTGCTGTCGACCCTGCTGCTCGGCTGGTACGCGGTGCAGACCGGTATCACCGGCGCATTGATCTCCTCGACCTACGGCCTCAATTATGTGGCGATGACCATCGTCGCAGGCGTGCTCTATATCGGCATCACCTTCGTCGGCGTGAAGGGATTGCACTATATCGGGCTGGCGTCGGTACCGTTGTTTGTCATCCTCGGCCTCTGGGTCGCGGCCGATGCTGCCTCGACCACGACGGCAGCGGCGATCTTCGGCTATGCGGGCAATAATGGCGTCGCCAGCATGTCGATGGGCGTCGGCCTCACGGTGGTGCTTGCGCTATTCATCGACGCCGGCACGGTAACGGCGGACTTCAACCGCTGGGCGCCGAGTCCGCGGGCGTCCCTGTTTTCCACGTTCAGCGCGTTTCCGTTCGCCAATCTGGTGGCGATGCTGGTTGGCGGCGTGATGACGGCTGCGCTTGCGGTACCGAACGCCAACCCGTTCGGTGTCGACAACATGTTCGGCTACATGAACGGCAAGCAGCTCACCTGGCTCAGCATTCTCGCCTTTATCTTCCTCTACGCCAATCTCGGCTCGGTCTGCTCGCACTGCCTTTACAATGCGGCCACCGGCTGGTCCCGTATCCTCGGGACCAACATGCGGCTGATGGCCGTGATACTCGGCGCCATCGGCATCATCGTTGCCGCGGGCAACGTCTGGGCGTTCTTCATCCAGTGGCTGTCGCTGCTCGGCATTCTCGTGCCGCCGATCGGCGCGATCATCCTGGTCGATCAGTATTTGTTGCGCACCGGGGCGCGTGCGGACGTCGACTGGCGCGCGAAGCCCTTCATCGCCTGGGGCATCGGGTCGCTGTGCGCATTTGCGGTTGAAAATCTGATGCCGGGGCTGTCCACTGCGATCTCCGCCGCGCTGGTCGCCGGCATCGTGTACGGGGCGATCGCGCGAGTGGAATCTTCCACCGAAAAGGTGGCGCGTCCCGCGTAAGCGACAAGCTCGATCAAGCAAGAAGGATACATCAATGAGCGTCGACTATCAGATCTATGATCTCGGCAATCTGGCCTTGCAGCGCGGCGCGACCCTCCGCGACTGCAAGCTCGCCTACAAAACGTTTGGCCAGCTCAACGCGGCCAAGGACAACGTGATCGTCTATCCGACCTGGTACTCCGGCCAGCACTACGACAATGAATGGCTGATCGGGCCGGGCATGGCGCTCGATCCGGCGAAATACTTCATCATCATTCCCAACATGTTGGGCAACGGCCTGTCGTCGTCGCCGAGCAACACGCCGGAGCCTTATAACGGGCCGCGTTTTCCGCAGGTGACGGCCTATGACAATGTCCGCGCCCAGCACCGGTTGGTGACCGAGAAATTCGGCATCAAGCACATCCGTCTGGTCGTCGGCTGGTCGATGGGCGCGTTGCAGACGTTCCATTGGGGCGCGCTCTATCCCGATATGATGGACCTGCTGGCGCCGTTCTGCGGCTCGGCCAAATGCTCGCGACACAACTACGTGTTCCTCGAGGGCGTCAAGGCCGCGCTGACCGCGGATGCGGCATGGAAGGAGGGCTGGTACACCGATAAGCCGGCCCGCGGCCTGCGCGCCGCCGCGCGGGTCTATGCGGGTTGGGGCTTTTCGCAGGCCTTCTATCGCGAGCAACTCGACATCAAGACGATGGGCTTTTCGTCGCTGGAGGATTTCCTGGTGGCGTTCTGGGAGGGTTTCTTCCTGCCGAAGGATCCGAACAACCTGCTCACCATGCTGTGGACCTGGCAGAATGGCGACATCAGCGCCAACGAGATCTACAACGGCGACTTCAAGGCTGCGCTGAAGGCAATCAAGGCCAAGGCCTATGTCATGCCGGGGCAGACCGATCTCTACTTCCCGCCTGAAGACAGCGAGAACGAGGTCGCTAACATGTCGAACGCCAAGTTCGTGCCGGTGCCGTCGATCTGGGGACACTTCGCGGGCGGGCCGGGGACCAATCCGGTCGATGTCGCCTTCATCGATACCAAGCTCAAGGAACTGCTCGCATCGTGAGTTCAATCGGTTGCGAACGGCTGCCTGCGCGATCATGGGAGGCGTGAGCTTGTCCAATCCCGCTTTGCTGCTCGACCAGTACCGCATCCGCCAGGAGCCGTATTACCGGCCGCTCAAGGATGAGGTCGAACTGTTCGGTGCAGCCTATGCGAACCGTATGCCGGTGATGCTGAAAGGCCCCACCGGCTGCGGCAAGACCCGCTTCATCGAATACATGGCCTGGCGGCTCGGCCGTCCGCTCATCACGGTCGCCTGTCACGAGGACATGACGGCGGCGGATCTGGTGGGACGCTGGCTGCTCGATGCGGAGGGTACGGTGTGGAGCGACGGGCCGCTCACGACGGCCGTGCGTCTTGGCGCGATCTGCTACCTCGACGAGATCGTCGAGGCGCGCCAGGACACGACGGTCGTGATCCATCCCTTGACCGACGATCGGCGTGTACTGCCGCTGGAAAAGCGTGGCGAGCTGATCCACGCGCATTCCGATTTCCAGCTCGTGATCTCCTACAACCCGGGCTACCAGAGCGCGATCAAGGACCTCAAGGAATCCACCAAGCAGCGTTTTGCGGCGCTGGATTTCGGGTATCCCGACCGGCCGGTCGAAACCGAGGTGGTGTCGCGCGAGGCCGGCATCGAGCCCAATCTCGCCGATCTCCTGGTGAAGATCGCCCAGCACAGTCGCAATTTGAAAGGCCAGGGTCTCGACGAAGGCGCTTCGACCCGGATGCTGGTCAATGCCGGCCGCTTGATCGGATGCGGCATCAGCCTCGAAAAGGCCTGCGAGACCACGATCGTCGTTCCCTTGACCGATGATGCGGACACCAGGAACACGTTGCGTGACGTGATTTCGGCCTCTGCGTAAACGGAAACTCGGCGGTGGCGGTCGCGCAAATCAGTTCGCTCGATGGCTTCCGGTCCGGGCGCCGGCTTGCGGCGCTCCTGCGCGGCCACGATGAGATTTCCGTGGCAGTGCAGGCGGCGCGGGCCGCCTTGCACCGGATGTGGTCGTTCGATCGTCTGGCGGCCTGGGACGAGGCGGTGCACGACCTGTTCGAGGCCAACCTCGGCCAGGCCGTGGTTCTGGGCTTTCTAAAGCTATCGGAGCAATGGCAGGCGCTGCGATCGACCAATGACCTGATCGCGATCGGACGCGCGGCAGGCGACATCGGCCGCAGCGCCGGAAGCCGCGCTGCCCATGCTTTGCTGATCGAATTGTCCAAAGTGCTGCCGCGGCTTGCGGGCGCTGGAGAACTCACCGCCGTGCTTGCCGCGCTCGGCCAACTCGCAGATGCAGGCCCGGAATCGGTGGGCCTTGCGCTCGGCCGGCTGGAGCCGCTGCTCGCGCATGCCGGGGCCGACGATTTTTCCGCCTGGGTTTCGGCTGGCTTGCGCGCAAGCGGCGGCCGCGCATCGCGCCGGCGCGCCTATTTCGCGCTCGACGATCCGCTCTCGGTGCGGCTGTTCGCTGTCGGCAGGACCGGCGATGATTTTGCACGGCTGGAGAAGCGCCTCGCCGCAACCACGATCGCGCTGTGGAACAGGAAGCCGCGTCTCCGCAAGCTGGCCGTTGCGCCGACGCCGGTGCCGCGGCGTGCCTCGCTCGCCGCCGACCTGATCGGGCTCCCGGAGACCTTTCCCGGCTTCGCGGGCGAGGCGGCGGACACCGTCTATCTCGCCGCGGTCGTGCATGCCGGCGCGCATCTGGTGCATTCCGCTGTCCGCTTTCCGGTGGGCCGGCTGAAGGCGCTGCAGATCGCGCTGGTCTCGCTGATCGAGGATGCCAGGGTCGAGACGCTGGCGCTTCGCGAGATGCCGGGGCTACGCCGGCTGTGGTTGCCATTTCACAGTGCGACGCCGACCGGCCAGGCAACTGCCGCCGGACTGATGATGCGGCTCGCGCGGGCGCTGATCGATCCGGACTATCAGGACCCGGATGCGTGGGTGACCAAGGGGCGGGCGCTGTTTGCCGAAGCCGCCGACCGCTGGATTGATCCTGCCATCAGCCGCGAGATCGGCGGGCTGCTCGGCAACGACATCGGGCAGATGCGGCTGCAGTTCAACGCCAGGAGCTACGTCGTCGAGCCAGCCTATCGCGATGACAATCTGGCGCTGTGGGATTTTGGCGATCAGCCGGACAGCCCGGCCGAGACGATCGAACTTGCAGTCGATTCGGTGCGGATCGAGCGCCGCGACGACGCCGATGGGCAGTCCACCGACGACAACGCAAAGCCCGACGAGACGCTGCGCGCGAAGGCCGCAGCGGTGACCCTGCTGGACGGATTTCCGGTCGCGACCTACCCGGAATGGGACTATGCCACGCGCACCGAGCGGGCGGACTGGACCACGATCCTGGAGGCTGATGCTGCGGTTTCCGCACAGCCGTTCGACCCTTCGACGGATGCCGAGGCGATGCGCTGGATCACCGAATTGACCCGCGACGCCTCAATCGGCCGCCGCATCAGACACAAGGGCCAGCGCGACGGCGACGCGCTCGACATCGATGCTGCGATCGCGCTGACGATCGAGCGCCGCGCCGGCAGCATCAGCGAGCCCAGGGTCTACCAGCGCGATGCGCCGGGACCGCGTGACCTTGCCGTTCTGCTGCTGCTGGACCTGTCGCAATCGACCGCGGACCGTGATCGTCGCGGCCGGACAGTTCTCGATGTCGAGCGCAAGGCCGCCGCGATCATGGCGACAGCGGTCGAGGCCGCCAATGATGCGATCGCGGTGCACGGCTTCAGCTCCGACGGCCGCGAACGCGTGCGCTATCTCCGCATCAAGGGCTTCGAGGAGCCGATGGACGCCGTCGTGCGCTCGCGTCTCGCGGGCCTTGGCAGCAGCCATTCGACCCGGCTCGGTGCCGCGTTGCGCCACGCCGGGGGCTACCTCGCGGGGCGACGCGCATTCCGCAAGGTGCTGCTGGTTCTGACCGACGGCGAGCCGTCCGACGTCGATGTGCCCGATCCGCAATATCTGGTGGAGGACGCGCGCCGTGCCGCTCAGCAGCTGCGGCGGCACGGCATCGATATTTTTGCCTTCGGCATCGGTGAGGACAGATTTCCCCAGCTCGATCGCATTTTCGGCGAGCGCCATGCGCTCCGGGTGCCCCGTATCGAGGTTTTGCCGCAACGGGTGATGCAGCTTTATGCGGAACTGAAGAAATAGCGCCGCCATCCCGAGCGGGCTCGGATCCTCGTCCACGGGCCTACGCACCGCTGTCACACTTCGACGCTAACGTTGCAGATTGGACACAGCCGCCCGCCTGGGAAACAATCGACGCGGATACGATGAGCATTGGATATCTTTCGAGGGGCTCGGCAGGGCGCCCCTCAGACGCTCGTCGATTGTGCGTTTTGATCTGCGTCTGCATGCTGGGCGCTGGCAGCGATGTCGCGATGGGGCAGGACAGTCCGATCGCTGCTGCGCCGCGCCTCACCTTTGATATTCCGTCGCAACCCCTGACATCCGCACTGGAAAGTTATGGCGCCACGTCGCGGCGTGAGGTGCTCTACGATGCGCGGCTTGCGACTGGCCGACTCTCAGGCGAGGTGAGGGGCGTCTTCGCGCCGTCCGAGGCTTTGCAGCTCCTGCTCGATGGCACCGGCCTTGTCGGCCGCCTGACGTCGGAGAATGCCGTGGTGATCGTGCCCTCGTCTCCGGCCGGCGGGCAGCTGACGACGCCCGACGTCGATGCGCGAAAAGGCGATCCGGTCATTCGCGCCCGTTACTATGCCATGGTGCAGGAGCGCGTTCGCGACGCCTTCTGCAGGGACACTTTGCTGCGGCCCGGCCGCTATCGGATCGCCGTGCAGTTCTGGATCGCTCCAACGGGATCCGTGCAACAGACTAGGCTTCTGAGTAAGACAGGCGATGACCGCGTCGACAGCGCGATCGAGACGACGCTGCGCGGATTGAGAATGAACGAGGTGCCGCCGCCCGGCATCTCGCAACCCCTCACGATGGTCGTTGCGGCGCGTCCGTCGGAACGGACCCAGGACTGCGCCGGGATCGACGCAATCCGGACCATCGGTGGGGTGAATTGAGCGTGCCGCAATGAGCGACGCAACCCGGACCATGCTGCGTAGCTTCCTGGCTGCCCGCTACGACGATCTCAAGCTGCGGCTGAGCCGCCGTCTCGGATCGGCGGAGCTTGCCAGCGATGCGTTGCAGGACACCTATGTGCGTCTCGGGCGGGCCGAGGTGGCGGGGTCGGTGCAAAGCCCGGCGGCCTATCTGTTCCGCATGGCCTTTAACGTCGCAATCGACCGGCAGCGGGCCGAGAAACGGCGTCTGGCCCGCAATGAGGTTCAGGATCTGCTTCATATTGTGGACGATGCGCCCGGGCCGGGTCAGATCACGGAGGCTCGCTTCGAGATTGAAGCCTTGGAGAAGGCGATCGCGGAACTGACGCCGCGCCGCCGGGTCATCCTGCTGGCCGCGCGGCTGCAAGGGATGCCGCAGCGGGAGATTGCCAGCCGGCTGGGGGTCTCGTTGCGCCTGGTTGAGAAGGAACTCCGCCTCGCCCAGGAACACTGCGCGCTGAAGCTGGGAAAATAGTTGTGCGGTTGATGGCTATCGCGAACGTCAAGCGGATAGGCGGACGGTTCGGCCGCGGAGGCTGCCGTTTGCGTGCGCGGCGGGGTAAGTCCGCATGACGTACGAAGGCGGCAAATCGACGATAGGGCTCGGCGCGATGGAGCGGGAGGCACATGCCTGGGTGAGGCGCTTGACGTCCGGAGACGCGACAGTCGAGGACGCCGAGGCATTCCAGCTGTGGCGCCAGCAGAGCGCTGCCCATGCTATTGCCTTTGCCAAGGCTAGCAAGCTTTGGGAGACGGTTGGCAAAGCCGGCCATAACCTCCGGTATGACCCCGCGTCGCTGGGCGTGTTGCTTGATGGCGAAGCGAAGCGCGTGATGACCCGCAGGCTGGTGCTTGGCGGCGGGCTTGCAACCGCCGCGGCCGCCGTCGGAGCGGTGACGCTGCGGCCCCCGCTCGAGCTCTGGCCGTCATGGTCCGAGCTTGCGGCCGACTACCGGACAGGTACGGGAGAGCAGCGCAAGCTCGCATTGAACGACAATGTGTCGATCAACCTCGACACGCGAACCAGCATCGCGCTGCGCCCGGACCATGGCGACACCAGCCGTATCGAGTTGATCACGGGACAGGCATCGATCGCGACGGCCCCGCAGCAGTCCCGACCGGTGACGGTGATCGCGTCCAGTGGTCAAACGGTTGCAACGCGAGCCTCGTTCGACGTGCGCTACCTCGGAGCCGAGGTGCGTGTCACCTGTCTCGGCGGCGAGGTTCGCGTCGAGCACCAGGGAAACGCCCGTACCGTTCGTGAAAGGCAGCAGATCGCCTATGACGAGAGGCGCATGAGCGACATCGTCGCGATCGATCCGGCCGTCGAGGCGGCCTGGCAAGAGGGATTGCTGATCTTCCGTTACACGCCCCTGCCCAAAGTGGTGGAGGAGGTGAACCGGTACCGATCGGGCCGGATCTTCATCGTCAATGCCGAGCTCAACGCCCATCTGATCAACGGCCGCTTCCATATCGATCGGATCGACGAGGTTCTCCTGCAGCTCGAACAAGCCTTTGGCGTGAAAGCCAAAACGCTTCCCGGCGGCATTGTGCTGCTCAGCTGAGGAGGCCTCTAGCGGTTTGCAAAAAATTTCGCATCCGGCGTGCGGGTCGGCCCATTCGGGATCGTCACAGCCGCGAGGGTCTCGGTGCTGGCGCTGAGACGCGAAATCTTCGGCTGTCGTCGCCCGGCGCAAGAAAGCGATTCCATGGTTCGCCTCTCCAGGTCTCTCACCCGCGCGACGGTTCGCACTGCATTGTTTGGCAGCGTCAGCGTCGTGGCACTTCTCGCCAATACGCCGGTGGTCGCGCGCCCGTTTGGATCGAGCTGGACGGTGTCACCGTCAGCCGCGGCGATGGCAGCGTCGCAGTCGGCAGCGCAGGACGCGGCAGCAGCCGCCAAGCACGGTCAGGATGCGATGGCGCGGGCCACGCGCGCCATCCAGGCGATCCAGGGCCTGCAGAACGCAGCGCGCGCCGCGGCGCAGACCTCGCAGCGTTCGGCGACGCTGCCGCAGGTCGCAGTGCCCAACGGCCTTGCGACCGGTGGCCTGCAGGTAGCGCCGGGATGGCAGGGCGCGAATGCGCCGACGCAGGCGATCGATGCCGCCGGCCAGACCCAGGTCGGCATCGCGCAGACCAGGGCGCAGGCGATCCTCAACTGGAATTCATTCAACGTCGGCGCGCGCACCACGCTGACCTTCGAGCAGCAAGGCCATGCAAACTGGGTGGCTCTCAACCGCGTCGTCGGCAGCGCGGCGCCGAGCCAGATTCTCGGCAATATCAAGGCCGACGGCTCGGTCTATGTGATCAATCAGAACGGCATCATCTTCGGTGGTGCGAGCCAGGTGAATGTCGGCTCGCTGATCGCCTCGACCGCCAACATCACCGACACCCAGTTCCTGCGCAATGGCATCTACTCGCAGCAGGCGAGTGGCCAATACGTGCCGAGCTTCACCGATGCCCGCGGCGCGGTGTGGGTCGAGGCCGGCGCGCTGATCTCGACCAACGCACCGTCCTCGGTGACGCAGGGGGGCGGCTTCGTGCTGCTGATGGGAACCGAAGTCAGCAATGCCGGCTCGATCAGCGCACCGCGAGGCCAGGTGCAGCTCGCAGCCGGCAACGACTTTCTGCTGCGGCCGGGTTACAGCACGGATGCCAACCAGGCCTCGACCACACGCGGCAACGAAATCTCGCCGATCGTGCGCGACGCGATCGCGGCTGTCGGCAATTCCGGCCTGATCTTCGCCCAGCAAGGCGACATCACGCTTGCGGGCCGCAGCATCACCCAGGGCGGGGTGCTGGTCGCCACGACCTCGGTCAACACCCGCGGCACGATCCATCTCCTGAACGCAGCGTCCGATGCCGCGGGCAGCATCACGCTCGCCAGTGGCAGCCTGACCGCGATCCTGCCCGAGCTCGACAGCAGCGACACCGCGCTGGACAGCCAACGCAGCCAGCTTGTCGCCGATTCCAAGGCCTTCACCCACGCCCCGGCCGCCAACGCCCAGTTCGACAATCTTTCCCAGCTCGCCGACCGGCTCGACCAGGGACGTATCGAGATCGTCAGCGGCGGTACTGTAAATTTCAAGGACGGCTCGACCACGCAGGCTCAAGGCGGCCAGGTGGCGGTCAGCGCCAGCCGCCGCGTCTTCGCCGAGAGCGGATCGATCATCGACGTCTCGGGCGTGCGCGGCGTGCTGCTGCCGGTGTCGACCAACAACCTCCTGATCAACGTTCAAGGCAACGAGCTGCGCGACTCGCCCGCCAATCGTGATCGGGACAATCTGAAGAACGCGGACGTCTGGATCGACGCGCGCGATCTGGTGCTGGTGCCGGCGGGCACCGGCGGCTATGCGACCGACCGCTACTATACGCCGGGTGGCCTGCTCGAGGTCTCGGGATATCTCGCCAACACCGCCCACCGGATCGGCGAATGGGCCGCGGTCGGCGGCACCGTCACGCTGTCGGCGCAGGAAGTCGTCGCGCAGAAGGGGGCGGTGTTCGACGTCTCCGGCGGCTCGATCAGCTATCAGGGCGGCTACATCCGCGCCACCAATTTCCTTGGCGCGGACGGCCGTCTCTACAGCGTCAACCAGGCACGCGCCGATATGCAGTTCTACGGCTTCGGCGCGGGCTTCATTCGCGAGCACAAGCTCGGCGGCAAGGTTGCGCCGAATCTGACCGAGGTCTGGACCAGCCCGTTCGGCAAGGGCCGCGTGACCACCCGCTGGGAGGACGGCTACACCATCGGCCGTGACGCCGGCTCTCTCGTCCTGTCCACGCCGACGGCAGTGTTCGAAGCTGATATCGTCGCTGATGTCGTCACCGGCTCACGCCAGACGACGGCGCGGCCGGACGGCACCACCGACGGCTACAAGCTGTCGCAGAATGTCGCGCCGCTCCAGGGCAAGCTCGCGCTCGGTGGCTATTCGGGGCTTGGCCTCACCAGTGCGTCCGCCGCGCGGGTCATCTTCGGCCGCACGCCTGAGATCACCGATGCGCTGAACGCCACGTCGGTCTTGCCCGACGATCGGATCGGGACTGCATTGTTCAATTCGGACGCACTCAATGCCGCCAGGCTGGGCGGTCTCAGTGTTGCGAGCAGCAAGGAAATCCTCGTCGAGGCGCCGCTCGAGCTTGCTCCTGGCGCGCAGGTGATCTTCATGGCGCCGCATGTCGAGATCGGCGCGAGCGTCACGGCGCATGGTGGCAGCGTGACGCTGACCAATCTCATGCATGCCGTGTTCGGCCAGGGGCAGAACGAGCTATGGTGGGCGCTCAACGCTCCGAACGGCAAGTCGCAGGTCACGATCGGCCAGAACGTCGCCGTCGATCTCAGTGGGTTGTGGAGCAACGAACTGACTGGAACCGATGGATCCGGCCGGGCGCATCTGGATGGCGGCAATTTCACTGTTTCGACCACGGGCGGCATTACGCTTGCGAGCGGGTCGCTCATCGATGTGTCGTCGGGTGGCGCCATCCTGGCGAATGGCAAGACGCAGGGCGGCAAGGGCGGCAATGTCAGCCTCGTCGCCAATGACTATTCGCATCTGCCTTCGACGCAGTTCTTCACCAATCCGCTCATCCTCGACGGCACCATTCGCGCTTACGGCTTCGGTGGCGGCGGCACGCTGATGCTGAACGCCGGCCAGGAGATATCGATCGGCCAAGCCGTGGCCGATGCGCTGGTGCTCGATCCGGCGATCTTCCAGTCCGGCTTCACGGCCTACAACATCAGCAGCAATACGGGCATCCGGATCGGCGAAGGCGCCCGTGTGGACGCCGAGGTGCCGGTCTATCGCTTCACCCCGCGCAGCTTCATCACGCCCAGCGGGAGCCTCGTCACCGAGGCCGCGGACCTCTGGACGCCTCCCAACTTCACGATCAATTCCTTCACGCGCAGCGCCACGCAGCGCGTCGGCGCCGATCTGACGTTCTGGAGCCTGCATGATTTCACGCTGGCGAAGGGCGCGTCGATCAACGTCGATCCGGGGCGTTCGGTCTCGATCTTCGCCAATCGCCAGACTGTCATCGACGGTGCGATCAAGGCGCCCGCCGGCAATATCCTGATCACGAGCCTGCAGGACGCCACCAGCGACGCCCGCTACAATATGGGTTACGGCGAGTTCGGCCTGACGCGTTCGTTCTGGATCGGCGACGACGCGGTGCTGGATGTTTCCGCGCGTGATGCGGTGGGACGCGATGAGCGCGGGGTTTCGTATGCGGCCGTGCCCGACGGCGGCACGATCCGCATCGGAGCGCTGGATCCGAAAAATCCCGTTATCAGCGACGCCTTCGTGATCGTTCGCCCGGGCGCGCTGATCGATGCGTCGGGTACCTCTGCACTGGTCGATGTCCAAAGCGGCAACGGCTATGTCCAGACGCCTGCCGCGAGTGATGGCGGGACGATCTCGCTCTATTCCAGCTTCGGTATGGCGCTCGACGGCACCTTGCGCGCGGCGTCGGGCGGCAGCGGCGCGTCCGGCGGCGCGCTGAACCTGACGATGTCTTGGCGTGGCTATATCGTTGGGCAGCCGAATGCAAACGCGCCCTATGCCAGCGGCGATCTGCCTGAGGCGTTCCAGAGGTCGCGCGATATCACGCTCGTGCAGAACGCCACAGGCAGCGGCCTGAGCGCCGATCTGTCGCCCGGTCAGGCCGATCCGGCGCTGCAATTCGGACGGACGGTGATTGGCGTCAACCAGGTCGAGAAGGGCGGCTTCGGCTCGCTCGCACTCTTTACCCGCGATCTTCTCATCTTCGGCGGCAATGTGGATCTCAGCCTGTCGCGCAGCCTCCGGCTTTCGAGCGGCGTCATCGCCGCGGCGCCTGACACCCCGAACAGCACAGTTCGCTTGTCCGCGCCCTATGTCCGGCTCGATGGCGTCTACAACGCCGCAGATGCGCAGACGTCGATGGGATATTCGCCCGGGATCAACAATCTCCACGTCCGCAATCCGGCGGCGGGCGGAAGTTTCTCCGTCGCAGGCAACTTGATCGATGTCTACGGCTCCGTCCTGTTCGGAGCCACCGGCGTGCAGGGCAGTGGGGCGGTCGATTTCGGTCCCGGACGTCCGGTCAGCATTCCATTCGATGCCCGCGGCTTTCGTCAAGTCGCGTTGCAGAGCAGCGGTGATATCCGGTTCGGCAATGGCGGCCTCGATGTTGAAAATCTCGCGCTGACCGCCGACCAGATCTATCCCTTGAGCGGCGCGGTCGCCACGATCGTGGTTGGGCTCCGTCCGAATGGAATAAGTGCCGCCTATGATCCCGACGCCCGTCTCGTGATCCGCCGCAACGACGACCAGACACCGGCGGTACCGGCTGCGGTGTTCGGCGATCTAACTCTTGTTGCCGCCAATGTCGACCAGGGGGGTGTTCTCCGCGCGCCACTGGGGCGCATCTCGTTCAACAGCGATGCCGGGGCACGGATCACCTTCCGCAGCGGAAGCATCACCTCCGCAAGCGCAGCCGGCTTGATCATGCCGTTTGGCGGCACCTCGGATGGCATCACCTATCAGGGCGCGGACGGCACGCTGCACAACCTGGCGAGCGCCTTCTTTGACGATCATACGAGCAATCTAAAGATCGCCAGCGGCATTTCGATCAATGCTGCATCCGTTGTGGGTGAGCCGGGCTCGGTGCTCGATCTCTCCGGCGGCGGCACGCTCACCGGCGCGGGCTTCGTCTCCGGCCGTGGCGGTTCGGTCGACGTGTTGAAGACCGCGCTCGTCAACGCCAATCCGGTCAACAGCTACAGCGCCGCGGGCAACAAGGTCTATGCCATCCTGCCCGGTTACGCCGCCGACTACGCGCCGGTGATCGCATCCAATGGCGCCGGTGATCCCGTGATCGGCCAGCAGATCACGCTTCGTTCGGGTGCGCCAGGATTGCCCGCGGGCACCTATACGCTACTCCCCTCGAGCTACGCGCTGTTGCCTGGCGGTTACCGCGTCGAGCTTGGCGCCACCGGAACGAGCATGATAGCGCCCGTGACCGCGGGCAATGGCTCGGTGGTCACATCTGGCTATCTTGGCGTCGCCAACGCCGGAATGAGGGACACGCTGCCAACACGGGTGATCCTGACCGCCGGCCAGACCACGCGGCTTTATTCGCAGTATAACGAGACCGGCTATGCCGATTTCGAGCGCGCACAGGCGGCCCAGTTCAGTGGCTTCCGGCCTCATCTGCCGGAAGACGGCAAGGTCCTTGTACTGAATCTCTTCCCGTCGCCGGATAATACGAAATCGCTGTCCTTCGCCGGCACCGCGCTGTTCGACGGTGCCAAAGGCGGCGTTGACGGCACGCTGGTCATCAGGCCGCGGCTCGCCTCATCGGGTGACGGCGTGCTCGACGTCACGGCGCCGGGAACCGCACCCATCGCGGGTCATACGTCGATTTCGAGCGACGACATCAATGCCTTCAAGGCATCGACGGTGCTGCTGGGCGGCGCCAGCGTGTACTCCGAGGTCGATAATTCCGGGGCCGGTGCCAATATTTACTTTGATGGGAGCTCGACCACGGCCGTCAACCTGCTCGACGGCGCTACGATTCGCGCGGGCCAGGTGTTCCTGATCGGCAAGACCGTCAACATGGCGGGCGGCGCGACCATCGACACGCGCGGCTTGAGCAGCAACGCGGTCGATTCCACGCTGGGTTACTTCTACGCCAACATATCGCCTGACTCGTCTGCAAACCCTGCCTACAGTCCGGCTGTGCTCGCGGTCGCCAATGGCCGGTTCCAGTTCCTGGATGCCGTTGGGCCCGGCAACATCAGCATCGCGAGCGGTGCCTCGTTGCTCACGGACGGCAGCGTGGTGCTGGCCGCGCCGGGCGGGCTCTCGATGGGTGACGTCAATTTCGGCGCGCGCTACCTCAACGTCACGCAGGAGCAGATCAATGTCGGCACCGCGGCCGCGGTTGCCGCGGCGCAGGCCGCAGGTCAACTGCCGTCGGGCTGGAATCTCACCCAGAGTGTGCTCGACAAGCTGCTGCGGCCGTCGACGACTGCCGGCAGCCCGACGCTCGAGCAACTCATCATCACGGCAAGCGGCGCCTTCAATCTGATCGGCAGTGTCGACCTCGACGCCACGCGCCGGGGCGGCGCCTCCTCCGATTCCCTCAAATTCGTTCTCAATACACCGGCGATTTATGGCCTCGGCTCCGCGGGCGACACCGCCGGCATCACCGCCGACACGCTGGTCTGGAACGGCATTCGCACGGGCAACGGCAGCACCACGAGCCCTTACGGCAGCCAGACGCCAGCCGCGGTGCTGCCCGGCGGCCCGGGCACGGGATCGGGGCATCTCGCCATCACGGCCAGCGAGATTCTGTTCGGCTACGACGCCGCGCTGAGCAAGCCGACCGATGGCGCAACGCTGAACCGCCTGGCGCTTGGCTTCTCCGATGTCACGCTGACGGCTACGAAACGCATCACCGCGAACAGCAACGGCACCCTGAAGGTGGGGCTCAGCCAGGACAGCACCGGCGCATTGCAGGGCGGTGCGCTCACCATTGCGACCCCGCTGATCACGGCGAGCGGTGGGGCTACGCTCGATGTCAGCGCGGGCGCAGCCTTGCGTCTGGTCGCGCCGGCTGGAGCCACGCCTGCCGACACGCGTGGTGCGACTGATCTCGGCGGCACGCTCTCGTTCGGCGGCGACAGCGTCTTTGTCGACACCGCCTTTGCCTTGCCGTCCGGCAAGCTGACGCTGAATGCGACGCACGACGTCGTGCTTGGCGCAAACGCGACCGTCGACCTGTCGGGCCGCGGCATCGCCTTCTTCGATGTCACCAAATTCAGCTGGGGTGGCGATCTCATCCTGAGCTCCACCAACGGCGACATCATCCAGGGCGCCGGTTCGGTGATCGATGTCTCGGCCGCGTACAACGCAGCGGGCTCGATCACGGCCAAGGCGATCGATGCTGCGCATGGGCAGGTCTCGTTCGCCGGTACGCTCAAGGGATCGTCGACCGGCGATTACGACAGCGGCCAGCTCACGGTAGCGGCACAGAGTTTCGGCGATTTCGCCGCGTTGAATGCCAAGCTCAACGATGCCGGTTTCTTCAGCGCCCGCAGCTTTGATCTCCGTCAAGGCAGCCTTGTCATTGGCGATGGCGTCAAGGCGCGCTACCTCGCGGTCTCGGTCGATCAAGGAAGCCTCACGGTCGACGGCCGGATCGACGCGAGCGGGGCGAAGCCCGGCACCATCCGCCTGTCCGCGCGCGACGATCTCAGGCTCACTTCGAATGCCGTGCTCGATGCCCATGGCAATGTGCTCCAGACCGACAGCTACGGCGTGGCGATCGAAGCCAATAACACTGCGCATATCGAACTCACCACCACGCAGGGCACCATGACGGTGGCCGCGGGCGCGACGATCGACATGACCTCGCCGGATGGCGTGGCGCGCGGCAAGCTCGAGCTCAATGCGCCGCGCCGCGGCGGCGCTGGCGGCGACGGTGCTGGCGCCAACGACATCGCCATCGAAGCGCGCGGCCCGTTCAATATTCGCGGTGCCAGCAGCATCGCGATGAACGGCTTCCGCACCTACTGCCTGCCGGGCGGCAGCGTCATCGATCAGGCCTACCTCGACGGTCTGAATAACGACAGCGCGGCATTCATCAACGCTGCGCTCCAGAATGGCGACTTGCAGAACCGCCTGGCCGGGCTTGCGGCCTATGGCTCCGCCTTCCATCTGCGGCCCGGCGTTGCCATCACCTCAAGCGGTGGTCTGTCGACGAAGGGCGATCTCGATTTCTCCGGCTATCGCTATGGACCAAACGCCGATCCGGCCGTGCGCGGCTCCGGTGAGCCGGGCGTGCTGGTCGTGCGTGCCGCCGGCGACCTCAAGATCAACGGCAGCATCAATGATGGATTCGCACCACCGCCGGCGTCACCCGATGCGGTGACGGTGATTGCCACCGGCACGTTGCCGGACGCCTATACGGTTCGGACGGATGGGGTCGTCCTCGGCAATGGTTCGACCATTCCGAGCGATGGCACAATCAACCTCGAGCTCGATCTCGCCGACGGAAGCGTCGTGCAGAGCCCGACCGCCGTGCATCCGCTCCCCGTCGCGCTAACCTTGTCGGAGGCCTTCACTGTGAAAGGACCCGCCAATCGGATCAGGACGCTGAATGGCGGGCGCATCATAGCTCCGGGAAAGACTTACAATCCGGGTGATGTGCTGCCAGTTGGGACAGTATTTCCGGACGGCACCGTATTTGAAAAGGGCGTCTATTTTACCGGGCAGATCTTCATCAATGCTGCGCTCAGTCTGGCGGTTGAGCCTGTGAAACTGCCGGCGGGGACCAGCCTTGTGCTGTTCGGGGGGTACACATTCACGGCCGATACGCCGCTTGCCAAGGGCACGGTGCTTCCGGCGGGCATGACGAACGTCAATCTGCTCGGACCGGGCGACCGCCAAATCTGGGCGATCTCGCCGATGCTCGCTCCCGGAACGCAGTCCTGGTCGATGCGGCTCGTGGGCGGCGCCGATCTTGCCAGCGCCGACAGCCGTGCGCTGCGGACGGTCGATGCACTCGCCGGTTCGGGCAACGTGGTGTTCAATGATCCGTTCAGCGTCACCATCAACAAGCCGACGACATCAGGCGTCAGCGTGGTGCGCACCGGGACGGGTGATCTCGAAATTCTCGCGGGCGGCAGCTATGACCAGCAATCGCCATTTGGCGTCTACACCGCTGGCACCGCCATCATGGAGACCGGTACCACGGCGAACGAGCCTTACAATCTCAGCCGCGGCACGTTATCCGACGGCACGGTGCTTGGCTCGGCAAACACCGCGTATCAAGCGACCCTTGGTTCGGAGCGGATGTATTACGCCGAGCATGGCGGCGACTTCCTGCTTGTCGCGCAGGGCGATGTCAGAGGCACCCTAGCGAGCCGGACGACCGAGATCGGGTCCTGGCTGTGGCGCCAGGGTGGTTCGGAGATCGTCCAGCGGACGGCCTGGGGCATCAATTTCGGCGGCTATACGTTTGATCCGGCGCTCAACAATGGCACGCTGGCCTTGAATCTCTCCGCCTTCTCCGGCCTCGGCACGCTCGGCGGCGGCAATGTCACGGTGCAAGCCGGAGGCACGATGGGTGACACAGGCCGGGGCGTCGTCATCGCCGTCGGCGGCAGCGGACGTATCATGGCCGATGGCAGCCTGGTGCAGACCGGCGGCGGCACGCTGTCGGTGCAGGCCGGCGATCTCGGCACCGGCGGCAATCAGTTCGTCAATCTGCGTGGACGGATGGATGTCGCGACCGGAGACTTCGGCAGCCTGACCGCGACAAACATTCGCAACACGGCGGATCTGCGACCGATCAACCCGCTGACGCCCTATTCCATGACCACGCTCGCCGGTGGAGATTTCGCTCCGGGTGACAGCGTGATCGATATCCGCGCGCGCGGCGACATGGCCGTGGGAACCATACTCGATCCGGGCCGTGTCGGCGTCACTGGTCTGACCGCTGCGGATAACGGCGGCGAGGGTGCAAGCTGGTTCACGCTCTGGACGGCGACAACCGCGGTCAATATGGTCGCCGCGGGCGGTTCGCTCGCACCGGGCAGTAGCCCGTCAAACTCGCGCTTCCTGCCCTCGATCGTGCGAGCGGTCGCCGCGAACGGCAACATCTATAATCCGGGCGGAGGAATGCTGCTGCCATCAGCGAACGGAACGCTCGAGCTGCTGGCGCAAGGGTCGATCTTTGGCGACGCACTCGAGACGGGTCTCTTGACAACACCGATGTCGGCCCTGGCAACCCCGTTCAGGCCTGGCTGGGCGACCCTGAGGGATGGAACGACGATCACTGCCTCCAATTATTGGGGCGACTATACCGCTGTGGACGATCAACCAGGCGGCGGGCTGCCCGTTTACTCGTACGATACCGGCGGACAGCCCTTTGTGTTCGATGCAAACACGGTGCAGAACAGGGCCGTGCCGGTCCAACGCGATCTGTCGCACATCTATGCGGTGAACGGCGATATCACGGACATCACTTATGGTTGGATCCTCAACAAGAGCCGGACCGGGGCCGATGGCACCGTCAACAGCGTCTATTATCAGGCGGCAAGGCCACTGCGGATGCTGGCCGGCGGTGACATTGTCGATATCAAGGGCTTGATCCTGCAGAGCGACGCCAATGATGTGTCCACGATAGCGGCCGGGGGCAGCATCATCTATGCAGGCAGGCCAGGGCTCTCTCCCGGGGAGAAGGGTGGCCTGACGATTGCAGGCCCGGGTACGCTCGAAATCACGGCCGGCAAGAACATCTATCAGGGGTCAACCGCGACGGTCGAAAGCCTCGGAGCTCTGGTCGCCGGCGACAAGCGGCCTGGCGCTGGCGTTGTGATGCAGGCTGGCGTCGGTACGGGCGAGGTCGGTGTTGGACAGGTCGACTGGACCAATTTTGCGAAGCTCTATCTCGATCCGAGCAATCTCGCAGCCGCGGGGCCGATCGCGGACCAGCCAGGCAAGGTGGCCAAGACCTATGGAGACGAGCTCTACGATTGGCTGAAGCAACGCGTCGGGTACAGTGGGGCCAAGGCCGATGCGCTCAATTTCTTCCTCGCGCTGCCAGATGCGCAGCAGCGCGTTTTCCTGCGCCAGGTCTACTATGCCGAGCTGACCGCGGGCGGGCGCGAGTATAACGAAGTCGGCGGCGCGCGCGCAGGCTCCTATCTGCGCGGGCGCGAGGCGATCGCCGCGCTGTTCCCGAATGATGCCGCCTATCGTGGCGACATCACGATATTCACCGCGGCAACCGGTACGCCGGGCCAGCCGAATTACGCCATTCAAAGTGGCTTCGTTCACACCGATTTCGGCGGCGACATCCAGTTCCTCACGCCGGGCGGCGGCGTCACGATCGGGACCGAGGGGCTGCTGCCGGGCGCCGATGCCGGCCTCGTCACGCAAGGCGCGGGCAACATCCAGATCTATTCGCAGAACAGCGTGCTGATGGGCCTGTCGCGCATCATGACGACGTTCGGCGGCAATATCGTGATCTGGTCGGCCGAAGGCGACATCAATGCCGGCCGCGGCGCCAAGACCACGGTGATCTATACGCCGCCGAAGCGCGCCTACGACAATTACGGCGATATCACGATATCGCCGGTAGTGCCGTCCAGCGGCGCCGGCATCGCAACGCTGCAACCGATCCCGGAGGTGCCGCGCGGGACGGTCGATCTGATCGCGCCGCTTGGCACCGTCGATGCCGGCGAGGCCGGTATCCGCGCGTCGAGCTTCGTCAACATCGCTGCATTGCATATCGTCAACGCAGCCAACATTCAGGCGCAGGGTGGCGTGATCGGCGTGCCGCAGGTGCAGGCGCCCAACATGGGCTCCTTGAGCGAAGCCTCGAACACGGCGGGCGCCGCTGCCAAGCAAGTGGCCGTGCCGCCGCCGCAGACGAACGAGCAGCCTTCCGTCATCATCGTCGAAGTGCTCGGCTATGGCGGAGGCGACGGCAGCGATGATCAAAAGCGGCGCAGCAACGACAAGCAAAGCCAATACGACCCGAATAGCGCTTTCCAATTGATCGGCGATGGCCAGTTGACCGCGGAGCAGTTGAAGAAGCTGACGCCGGATGAGCGCCGTCAGGTCGCGAACTAGCTAGAGCGTTTTCGAGCGAAGTGGGTACCGGTTCGCGTGAAGAAAACGCGTCAAGACAAGAATCCAGCCTGCGCGGCGGCCGCTGCGACTTGGCTTGAGCGATGCTGGTCTAGTTAGCCCGCCGCGCGGGGCAGGGAACCGTTTGCCGTGATCTCGGCCGAGAGCTCCTCGATGGTCTTGCGCTGCTCCATGGCGGCGCGCCGGATCAGCGCAAAGGCGGCCGGCTCGGCGAGTGCATGGGTGTGCATGACCTGAAGGACGGCGGCGAGCACGACGCGGCGGGATCGAAGACGTTGCTCGAGCTTAAGCACCTGCTGCTTCAGCTCATTGGTGCGCTCGCTTCGCTCGAAGGCGAGGACCAGCGCGGCATAGATGCCGGCCGAGCGCAGCGGCTTGACCAGGAACGAGGCCGGATCGAGGTCGAGCACCAGCTTGAGGCGGCTTGGCGTCTCCGTGCCGAGCAGGGCGATGACCGGGCTTCGCCCAAGCGCCGCGCGCTGCGCCGGTGAGGTGAGCGGCAGGAACTCGTCGTCGATCAGCGTCACGTCCGGCCGGCAGTCGATTTTGGCGCCGCCATCCCATGTGACGATGTCGATCCCGAGACGTTCGAACTGGCGCCTGACGATGGTGGCGTCGCGCTCGTCCTTGATGGCGACGAGCGCCTTGCGCCCGCGCAGCGAAAATGACGACGGCTTGCTCATTTCACAACCCGCAAATGGGGCGCATTCGGCAACGTTCCATCCCTTGCGGGGCCGGCGGCGATGTCGAGCTGCGTCAGATAGGGATCCGGTTTAACCGGAGCTTCAGCTTCCCAGAAGATGTCAAACTGTCCGTCGGCGTTGGAGACGGCGAGCCGCGGCGTCAGGACGCAGTGGTTGTTGCTGCCGTCGATCCAGACCGGACCTTGCGGCGAATTGTAGCGGTGGCCGGCCGCGGCGCGCCGCACCTCGCCGATATCGGATGTGCCGGCGCGTTGTAGCGCGCGGGCCAGCAGATAGACCGCGACATAGGCGGATTGCCCGTCCACCGACGGGCTGCTGTGCTCGCCGTGACGCGCCTTCCAGCGCGCGACGAAGGCCTGGTTCTCGGGCAGCCGGATGCTTTCGAAATAGGCCGACGACGTGATGCAGCCGGCCGATGCGGGACCTGCGATCTTGAGCTCGGGCTCGCACAGGCTGCAGCTCAGCATCGGGATATCGAGACCTGCCGCGGAGGTCGCGGCATGAAACGCGCGGATGAAATCATAGCTCGAACTGCCGACCAGCGTGTTGAACACAACCGGCGGCCGGCGCCGCACGATCTCGTCGACGATATGCGTGACCGCGCTTTCACCGAGCTCGAGCAGGCGTTCGGCGAGAATCCGTCCCCGCGCCGCCGTCACCAACTCACGGGTGACGCGGTTGGTTTCCCAGGTCCAGACATAGTTGGAGCCGACGCAGAAGATCTCGCGCGACAGATTGTCGAGCACGTAGCGCACCAGCGGCAGCACGTTGTGATTGGGCGAGGCGCCGACATAGATGACGTTGTCGGAGCATTCGAACCCCTCGTAGCGTGCCGGATACCAGAGCAGGCGGTCGGTGCGCTCGACGATCGGGAGCACCTGTTTGCGGGAGGCCGAGGTGTAGCAGCCGATGATGTGCTCGACCCCGACATTGCGAATGAGATCGTCGCAGACCGTATGATATTCCGAAATGACGCCGCGGGGGTCGCGGACATGCGCCGATATCGCGAAGTCGAACTCGTCCTGCTCGTTGATCTCGTCGACCGCCATCATGGCGCTCTTCAGGATCTCGCGCCCCATGGCCTGATAGGGCCCGTGCTGCGAGCAGATAATGCCAACGGGAATGGACGGCTTTGTCATCGACAACTTTCAGTGCAACTCATGCAGGAAACCATCTTCGCAGAGGCCGGTGCAAGAGGTCATGCCATTTTGCTGCGCAGCACCTCGCGAAATTTGTGCAGCCAGCCTCGTTGACAACGCGCTGCACACCTCCTTAGAATTTTCTCCTACAGGGCTTCCTGTCGAACCTTGCGTGCGTCGATTTGGCCGATGACGTCCCGATCGCCGCGCAGAGTGCTCCGTTCGATCCCGGACCCACGCGATAGTTCATAGCCGCGGCATTTGGGCCATTCGTCACCTTCGTTTGGAGGGGCGGGTGGCTTTTTGCTTTTGCCGCGAAACAAATTGGCGATACGTCCGTGTCGCCAAGCCGGAGGCGCATGCGCGGTGATGGGCAGTGCCTGCGCTTGCGTCGTGCCAAGTGCGGGGATGAGAAACGATGCCGACGACGGATCTTCACTATCTCGGGCTCATTGAGGTCGGGCAGCAAATCCAGGCCAGGAAACTCTCGCCGGTCGAGGTGACCAAGGCGATGCTCGGGCGGATCGAGCAACTCGACGGCCAGCTCAAGAGCTACACCCATGTGATGGGCGACGCAGCGCTCGCCCAAGCCGCGGCAGCCGAAAAGGAGATCGCGTCCGGCAAGATCAAGGGGCCGCTGCACGGCGTGCCGATCGCAGTCAAGGATTTGTGCTGGGTCAAGGGCGCGCCGGCCGCGCATGGCATGACCATTCATCGCGACTTCCGTCCGAGTGAGGATGCCACCGTGGTCGCGCGGCTGAAGGATGCCGGCGCTGTGATCCTCGGCAAGCTGCAGCAGACCGAGGGCGCCTATGCCGATCATCACCCGAAGATCGATCCGCCGAAGAACCCGTGGAATGCGGATCTGTGGTCCGGCGCATCGTCGAGCGGTTCCGGCGTCGCCACCGCGGCGGGGCTTTGCTTCGGTTCGCTTGGAACTGATACTGGGGGATCGATCCGCTTTCCGTCAGCGGCCAACGGCATCACCGGGCTGAAGCCCACCTGGGGACGCGTCAGCCGTTACGGCGCTTTCGAACTCGCGGCCACGCTGGATCACATCGGCCCGATGGCGCGCAGCGCGGCCGATTGCGGCGCGATATTGGCCGTGATCGCGGGCCGGGATCCGAAGGACACCACGTCCGTGCCGCTATCCGTGCCAGACTATCTCACTGGTTTGTCCGGAGACTTGCGCGGCGTGACGATCGGGGTCGATCGGCGCTGGACCAGCGAGGGCACCGACGAGGCTGCCGGCAAGGTGCTCAGCGAAGGTCTGCGTGTTGCCGCTGATCTGGGTGCGAAGATCAAGGAGATTACGTTCCCCGATCCGAAGGCGGTCATCGAGGACTGGTTCCCGCTGTGCGGTATCGAAGTGGCCGTTGCGCACGAAGAAACCTATCCGGCGCGCAAGGACGAATATGGTCCGGCGCTTGCCGGCCTGCTCGATCTCGGTCGAGCGCAATCCGGCATGGACTATCAGAAGATCGTGCTGCGGCGCGAGGTGTTTCGCGGTGCCGTGCGGCTGCTGTTCGACACGGTCGATCTCATCGCGGTTCCGGCCCAGGCGTTCGCTGCGCCGACATTGGCCAAGATGGCGGCGCTCGGCGAGGAGCCGTCGCTGATTACCGGGCTGCTGCGCTTCACCTGTCCGTTCGACATGACCGGCAGCCCGACCGTGACGCTTCCCGGCGGCTTCGCGCCGAACGGCGGTCCGGTCGCCTTCCAGTTTGTCGGCCGTCATTTCGACGAGGCAAGTCTCGTCCGTGCCGGCGATGCGTTCCAGCGCGTCACCGACTGGCACAAGCGCCATCCCGCGATCTGAGTTGAGGAGCCGTTCGCATGACCGAAGACTGGTTGAAGAGTTCCATCATGGCCAAGCGGGCCGTTGCCAAGGGCGCGACGGGCACGACCCATAGTTTGACGATCGAGCAACAGGGCAGCTTCCATTACGTCTATGGACCTTATGCCAATCCGACCCTGTCGATCGATCCGGGCGGGGTGGTCGTCGTCGAGACTGAGGATGCCTTCGGCGGCGTGCTCACCAGCGAAAGCGACAGCCCCACGGCGAAGCTGAATTTCCCCTATCTGAACCCGCAATGCGGGCCGATCGCGGTGAAGGGCGCCAGGAAGGGCGATTGCCTCGCCGTCTATATCCGCGACGTCGAGACCCGCGGCGCGCAGCCGGCCGGAACCACCTGCATCATTCCGGAGTTCGGCGGCCTGGTCGGAACCGCATCCACGGCGCTGCTCAATCCGCCGCTGCCGGAGCGCGTCAAGAAGCTGCACGTCGACCGCAACGGCGTGCGCTGGAACGACAAGATCACGCTGCCCTATGAGCCGTTCATCGGCACGATCGGCGTGTCGCCCGAGATCGAGGCGATCTCCTCGCTGCAGCCCGACTACCACGGCGGCAACATGGACCTGCCTGACGTCGCACCTGGCTCGATTATCTATTTTCCGGTGCATACCGAAGGCGGGCTGCTCTATGTCGGCGACTGCCACGCCACGCAGGGCGACGGCGAGCTCTCGGGCGTCGCGCTCGAACAGCGCGCCACCGTCACGCTGCAGATCGATCTGATCAAGAACTGGAGTTTCGCCTGGCCGCGGCTCGAGACGCGCGACTTCATCATGACGATCGGCAGCGCGCGGCCGCTCGAAGATGCAGCGCGGATCGCCTATCGCGAGCTCGTGCGCTGGATGAGCGCGGACTACGGCTTCGACGAGATCGACGCCTACATGCTGCTCAGCCAGGCCGGCCGCATGCGGCTCGGCAACATGGTCGACCCCAAATACACGATGGGGGCGTCGATCCTGAAGAATTACCTCAAGGCGTGACTTCCACATCTTTCAACGACAAGGAACATCGCGATGAATTCGGGGCGTATAGTCGGAATGGCTTTGCTTGGTGCCGTGCTCGGGACGGCGGTCATTGGTGCTGCTCAGGCGGCCGACCCGCCATTGAAGGTCGGCTTGCTGGAGGACGTCTCCGGCGATCTGGCATTCATGGGCATGCCGAAGCTGCATGGATCGCAGCTCGCGGTCGAGGAGATCAACAAGAGCGGCGGCATTCTCGGCCGCCAGATCGAGCTGATCCATCTCGATCCACAGGGCGACAACGCCCGCTACCAGGAGTTCGGCCGCCGCCTGCTCAACCGCGACAAGGTCGACGTGCTGATCGGCGGCATTACCTCTGCCTCGCGCGAGGCATTGCGTCCGATCGTCGATCGCACCACCACGCCGTATTTCTACACGAACCAGTATGAAGGCGGCGTCTGCGATGCCTCCATGGTCAGCATGGGCGCGGTGCCGGAGCAGCAGTTCTCGACCCTGATCCCCTGGATGGTCCAGAAGTTCGGCAAGAAGGTCTATGTCATCGCGGCAGACTATAATTTCGGCCAGATCTCGGCGGAGTGGAACCGCAAGATCATGAAGGACCTCGGCGGCGAGGTCGTGGGCGAGGAGTTCATCCCGCTCGGCGTATCGCAGTTCGCGCAGACGATCCAAAATATCCAGAAGGCGAAGCCAGACTGGCTGCTGACGATCAATGTCGGTGCCGCGCAGGACTCGTTCTTCGAGCAGGCGGCCGCCGCCAACCTCAATTTGCCGATGGGGTCCTCGATCAAGGTCATGCTTGGCTTCGAGCACAAGCGGTTCAAGCCGCCGGCGCTCAACAACATGCATGCGACCGCCAACTGGTTCGAGGAGATCGACACGCCCGAAGCCAACGACTTCAAGAAGCGCTGGCACGCCAAGTTCCCCGACGAGCTCTACATCAACGACATGGGCTACAACGCCTACAACGCGCTCTACATGTACAAGGCGCTGGTCGAGAAGGCGAAGTCGACCAAGCTCGAGGACATGCGCAAGGTGATCGCGACCGGTGATGCCTGCATCGACGCCCCCGAGGGCAAGGTCTGCATCGATCCGAAGAGCCAGCATACGTCGCACCGCATGCGCCTGATCTCGGTCGGGCCCAAGCATGAGGTGACCGTCGAGAAGGACTACGGGACGATCCAGCCATATTGGCTCGGCGAGATCGGCTGCGACCTCACCAAGAAGAACGACAAGGATCAGTACACGCCGAGTCATCTTCCCAGCAAATCGTGATGCAAGCGGGCACGAATCTTGCTCGTGTTTTTCATTGCTGCTTTGAAGCGAACCGGCGCCGCAATGATGCGGCGCCGTGATCAGGGAGAGTGGAATGTCGGCTGAACTCTTCTCGCTATTCTATCAGTTCGCCGACGTCTTCGCGTTCCTGATCCTGTCGGCGGCGGGCCTTGCCATCGTGTTCGGCATGATGGGCGTCATCAACATGGCGCATGGCGAGTTCATCATGTGCGGGGCCTATGTGACGGTCGGGCTCGTGAATCTCGGCGTGCCGCTCCCGATCGCCCAGATCCTGGCCACGCTGACGGCGGGGATCATCGGCATGATCGTCGAGTACCTGATCGTGCGGCGCTTCTACAAGCGTCCGCTCGACTCGCTGCTCGCCACCTGGGGCCTCAGCCTGATCGTGACGCAGTCGATGCTGCTGATCGTAGGCTCCGCGGTGCGCGGCATCGGCACGCCGGAAGGAAGCTTTGCGATCGGCGGCTACACGTTCTCGACCTATCGCCTCGTGCTGTTCGGCTGTGCGGTGGCGGTGCTGGCCGGGCTCTACATCATCTTCATGAAGACGCGCTTTGGCGTGATCGCGCGCGCCACGATGCAGAATGCGGCAATGGCGAAGGCGCTCGGCGCGCGCACCGGCCGCATCTATTCCATCAGCTTCGGGATCGGCACGGCGCTCGCGGGACTCTGCGGTGCGCTCTACGCGCCGACCATGACGCTGATCCCGACCATGGGCGCGACTTTCGTGGTCGAGAGCTTTGTCACCGTCGTGATCGGCGGCGCCAATGTCCTGCTCGGAACCGCACCGGCGGCGGTGTTCCTGGCGATGATCAGGATGGCGTTGAATGCGGGCTATGGCCAGATCATCGGGCAGATCGGCATGCTGTTTGCTGTGATCCTGATCATACGGGTGCTGCCTGAAGGGCTATCCAGCGTGCTGGTTCGCCGTGGGCGCTAGACGGGAATTTCTGATGTTCAAGCTGCTCGACGGTCCGCAGACGCTCGGACGCGGAAAGATCTTCTGGTCCTGCTTCCTTGCCGTGCTGGCGGGGGCGCTGATCTATCCGCTGTTCGCCGACTCCTATGATGTCGGCAACTTTGCCTACTTCCTGATCTGGATCTTCATGGCGCTCGGGCTCTGCCTGATGTGGGGCTACGGCGGCATGCTGTCGTTCGGCCAGACCTTCTTCTTCGGCATCGCTGGCTACGGCTATGGCGTGCTCGCCATCAACATGGGCGGGGGAACGGCCACGATCGCCGCACTCATTCTTTCGGTTGTCATCGCGATGATCGCGGCGGGAATCCTCGGCTACTTCATGATCTGGGGCGGCATCAGCGGGATTTTCTTCGGCATCGTGACGCTGTCGGCGACGCTGGTGCTGGCCTTCTTCCTCGGGCAGACGGCCGGGCCGGAATGGCATATCGGTCCGGCGCGGCTGAACGGCTTCAACGGCATGAAGGGAATGGATCCGCTCACCGTCGGCAGCTTCGACATCGAGGGATCGGCGCTCTATTACCTCATGATCGCGCTGATCGTGATCGTCTACGTTGCGCTGCGCATTCTGGTGAACTCGAGCGTCGGCAACGTGATCGTGGCGACGCGCGAAAACCCGCAGCGCGCCGAGATGCTCGGCTACGACGTTCGCAAGTATCAGCTCCTGACATTCGTGATCGGCAGCGGCCTCGCCGGCCTCAGCGGCGCGCTTTATACGTCCTGGGGGCAGTTCATCACGCCGTCCAGCATCGGCCTGCCGGCGGCGGCGATGCCGATCGTCTGGGTCGCATTCTCCGGACGCAATGATCTGACCGCGACCCTGGTCGGATCGTTCCTGCTGCTGTTCGGCTTCCAGACCATCACGGTCTACAGCCAGCAGGCAGCGCTGGTGCTGATGGGTGTCCTCCTGCTCGCCACCGTGATGCTAGCGCCCCAGGGCTTTGTCCTTGGCATCGGCAGGCTCGTCGTCGACTGGTGGTCCAGGCGCCGGCGGCGCGACGAGGCCCCCGCGCTGGCGGATGCCGGCCGTCTGCAATCGGATGAGACCTGAACCATGGCACTGGTCGATGTAAAAGGCGTCTCAAAGCGCTTCGGTGGATTGACCGCCGTCTCCGACGTCGACCTGACGGTCAATGCCGGTGAAGTCCATTGCCTGATCGGGCCCAACGGGGCCGGGAAGAGCACGCTGTTCAAGCTGATCGTCGGCCTCTATCCACCGACCACCGGCAGCATCTTCTTCGACACCGTCGATATCACCGCGGAGCGACCCTACGCGCGGGTGCAACGTGGCATGAGCATCAAGATGCAGGCGCCGAGCGTGTTCAAGGAGTTGCCGGTGCGGCAGAACATCCAGATCGCGCTGCAGGAGCGGCTTTCGGGCGCGGAATGCCGGGCTGAGGAGGAACGGCTGCTGGCGCTGCTCAATCTGGCTGATGATAGCGGCAAGCTCGCCGGTGCGCTGTCGCATGGCCAGCAGCAATGGCTGGAGATCGGGATGGCGCTGGCGCTGCAGCCGCAGCTTCTGCTGCTGGACGAGCCGACCGCCGGCATGTCGCCGGAAGAGACCTACAAGACCGGCGAATTGATCAAGTCGTTCAATGCCGAGGGCATGACGGTCCTGGTCGTCGAGCACGACATGGCGTTCGTGCGTCAGGTCGCCCAACGCGTCACCGTTCTGCATCTTGGCAAGATCTTCGCGCGCGGCAGCCTCGAAGCCATTCTGGAAGACGAGAAGGTCGCGGAAATCTACTTGGGTAAGACCCATGCCCACTGATCGCATCCTGGACGTATCGGGACTTTGGGCGGGCTTCGGCGCGACGCCGATACTGCAGGGTGTCAGCATGTCGGTCTCGCGCGGCGAGATCGTCGGCGTGATCGGCCGCAACGGCGTCGGCAAGTCGACCTTGATGCGGTGCCTGATCGGGCTGCTGCAGACCTGGCGCGGCACCATCACCTTCATGGATCAGGATGTCACGCAGCTCGAGGCCGATGCGCGGGCGCGCGCCGGCTTCGGCTACATCCCGCAGGGCCGCGACGTGTTTCCGCAAATGAGCGTCGAGGAGAACCTGCAGGTCGGCGAGCTGATCGGCGGACCCGGCGGAAAAAAACTGCCGGAGCTGGTCTATACGTATTTTCCGCGCCTGAAGGAGCGCCGGCGCCAGATCGCGGGCACCATGTCGGGTGGCGAGCAGCAGCAGCTTGCGATCGGCCGCGCGCTGATCGGCAATCCGTCGCTGATGATCCTCGACGAGCCGTCCGAGGGCATCCAGCCCTCGATCGTGCAGCACATTTGCGAAGCGCTGCAATCGTTCCGCGCCGAGCTCGGGACCACGATCATCTTCGTCGAGCAGAACCTCGACACCATCCTGGCGATCGCCCAACGCTGCTACATCATGGAAAAGGGCAAGATCACGCGATCGCTGGCCGGCGAGGAGGTCAACGCGGACAATGTTCGCGCGCAGCTGCTGCTTTGATCGGCCGCGCCATGTGATGAGGAAGTGCGCGTTCCATAATCGATAACAACGGAGGGAATGGATATGGATCTGGGACTCAAGGGAGCAAGGGTTCTCGTGACCGGCAGCACCAAGGGGATCGGGCGCGCGATCGCCGATACGTTCGCGGCCGAGGGTGCCAATGTCGGCATCTGCGCGCGCAATCAGGCGGATGTCGACACTGCGATTACCGCGATCAAGGCCAAGGGCGTCGCGGCATTCGGCGGTGCGGTCGACGTCTCGAACGGACCGGCGCTGAAGGCCTGGGTCGCCGACATGGCTGGAAAGCTCGGCGGCATCGATGTCGTGGTCGCCAATGTCAGCGCGCTGTCGATCGGGCAGGACGAGGAAAGCTGGGAGAAGGAATTCTCCACCGACATGATGGGGACGGTACGCCTCGTCAATGCGGCGATGCCGTATCTCGAGAAAAGCGCGGCGGCCGCGATCGTCACCATCTCCAGCGTGTCGGGACGCGAGGTCGATTTTGCCAGCGGTCCTTACGGCACCTTCAAGGCCGCCATCATCCACTACACGCAGGGCCTCGCCTACCAGCTCGCGGCCAAGGGCATCCGGGCCAATTCGGTGTCGCCGGGAAACACCTATTTCGAGGGCGGCGTCTGGAACATGATCAAGGACGGCAATCCCGAGCTGTACAAGACTGCGCTGGCGCTCAATCCGACCGGTCGCATGGGCACGCCGCAGGAGATGGCGAACGCCGCGGTGTTCCTTGCGAGCAAGGCGGCGAGCTTCATCACGGGGACCAATCTCGTCGTGGACGGCGCGTTGACGCGCGGTGTTCAGTTCTAGCCGGGGCCACAACGACATGTCAGCGGATTCATTGCACTATAAGTCCATCACCGAGATCTCCGGGCTTATTCGCCGTGGCGAGGCGAAGCCCTCGGAGATCACGGAGGCGACCCTCGGCCGGATCGCGAAACTCGATGGGCAGTTTCATGGCTATGCGCACGTCCTTGCGGAGCGGGCCATGGCGCAGGCGAAGCAGCGCGATGCGGAGATCGCCGAAGGCATCTGGCGCGGCCCGCTGCATGGCGTTCCGATCGGGCTGAAGGACCTCTGCTACACGTCGTTTGCGCCGACCGCCGGCGGCACGACGATCCACGCCAAGTTCGTGCCGTCCTTCAATGCCACGATCGTGGATCGGCTCGAGCTCGCCGGTGCAGTCACGCTCGGCAAGCTCAAGATGACGGAGGGCGCCTATACCAGCCACCATCCGGCCGTGCAGACCCCGCTCAATCCGTGGAATGTGAACTACTGGGTCGGCTCGTCGTCGAGCGGGTCGGGCGTCGCGACGTCGGCCGGCCTCTGCTACGGCTCGATCGGCAGCGACACCGGCGGTTCGATCAGGTTTCCGTCGGCGACCTGCGGCTTGACCGGCATCAAGCCGACCTGGGGCCGCGTCAGCCGGCACGGCATCTTCCCGCTGGCGGACTCGCTCGATCACGTCGGACCGATGTGCCGCAGCGCGGCCGACGCCGGAGCAATGCTCGGCGTCATCGCCGGCGCGGATGCCAACGATCCGACCGCCCTGCGGGCGCCGGTGCCGAACTATCTGGCCGGCGTCGGCGAGAGCATCCGGGGCTTGAGGATCGGCGTCGATCGCAGGTACACCCAGGAGGGGATCGATCGGCAGGTCGTCGCCGCGCTGGTGCAAGCCGAGCGCACGCTGGCCGATCTCGGTGCAGAGATCCGCGAGGTGCATTTCCCGCCTTATCAGAAGCTCGTGAGCCAGTGGATTGCGATGTGCTCGGTGGAAACGGCGGAGGCGCATCTGGACACCTACCCGTCGCGCAAGTCGGAATATGGACCGGACCTCGCGCAGCTGATCGAGCAGGGCAGGGCGACGAGCGGCGTCGATATCGCCGCGATCCATCACGAGCGGCTGAAGTTCAGGCAGCCTCTCCGCGATGTTCGAGGATATCGATCTCCTGTTGATCCCGACGATGCCGGTGCCGATCCCGACTCTGACGAAGATGAGCGAGTACGGCGCCGACCCCAACGTCCTCCTGAACATCCTGCGCTTCACGGCGGTGTTCGACTTCTCGGGCAGCCCGACCATCACGCTGCCGATGGGCATGGCGTCGGACCAGACGCCGCTCAGCATGCAGCTGGTCGGCCCGCATCTGTCCGAAGACCTGCTGGTCCGCACCGGCGCGGCATTCCAGTCGGTGACGGACTGGCATACGCGGCGGCCGCCGATCGAATAGCGCGTCGTCGTTGACTCGCCCCGTCGCGCCCCGTCAGGCCTTGCTGGCAAGCTGGGCCGCGATCGCGCGATAGCCGCGCATCCACATGTGATCGAGATCGAGGTCCATCGGCAGCGGCTGCGAGGAGACCCGCGCGATCACGGTCTCGTTGGCCGGATCGATGTAGATCCATTGGCCGTGGATGCCGACGGCGGCGAACGGGGTTTCGTTGCGATCGATCGTGTACCACTTGTTGCGGTAGTTGCCGTTCGGAAACACCTTGGTCAGGTCGCCGCGCGCCCAAGCCTCGGCATTGCCGTTCTGCCTGATGTCATCGACCCACCAGCCAGGCACCACCTGCCGTCCGTTGCCGATGCCGTGGTTGCGCATCATCTCGCCGAAGCGGGCGAGATCGCGCAGTGTCGCGCAGATGCCGCCGGCGACGCGCGCCGCGCCGCGCGAGTCGACGGCGATGTAGGCATCGTGCTCGGCGCCCATCGGCTGCCACAGATACTGCGCGAGGATCTTCGCGTAGGACATGCCGCAGGCGCGCTCATAGACCCAGCCGAGCGCGTCGGTGTTGGTCGAGACGTAGTGGAAGGTCCGCCCGTGCGGCGTACCGTTCGGCCGCAGGGTGCGCAGATAGTCGCGTAGGTTGGTCGGCGGCACGGTCGGGTCGGGTGGCTCCCAGCCGGTCGAGCGCCGGTAGTTCATGACGTCGCCGTCGCGCGCCATGTAGTCCTCGTCGAAGCGGATGCCGACGCTCATGTCGAGCAGGTGGCGCACCGTGCAGCTGCCGCCATAGACCGATCCCTCCATCTCCGGGATGTAGCGCGTCACCGGCGCGTCGGGATCGAGCTTGCCGTGATCGGCCAGGATGCCGCCAAGCGTTCCGGCGACCGACTTGCTGACCGAGAAAATCAGATGCGGGGTGTCCGGCGTCAGGCCGTGGGCATACCATTCGAAGGCGACCTGTCCGCGATGCGACACGACGATGCCGTCGGTGGCTTGCGCGCAGGGCCTGGCCGACGCCGACCGTCTCGCCGCGCGGGTCAGCGAAGCTGACGTCGTCGAGATAGCGCGGCGCAAAGGACAGCGGGGCCGGCGTCGAGGCGCGCGCGATGTTGGCGGTGGGCAGCAACTCGCGGACATTGCGGAATGCCCACTCGCTGAAGGGATGCTGGCGCCAGTTGGCGAGCGTGACTTGTTCGTCGGCCGCCGACGGGAAGGCGGCCATGATGCGACGCGAGTTCATTGTTGATCCAATAATGATATCGGGGACGTACAAAAGTTCCGTATAGGTCGCGCCGTTCGCAATCAACCGGATGGTGGAGGTCATGTCCGGGTTACTCCGGCGTAACCGTTTCCGGGAGGTGCGTTTGGCCCGCAATTTGCTTGACTATGCCCCGCGTCTGTCTCAGCGTGGCCGCCATGCGACGCGCAGACGTTCGCCATCGGGAAACATCGGGAGGTAGGTCATGATCGCGCTTCTGGGCCGACCGGATCCGGCAACCACACAGGCCATCCAGTTCGCGCGGGGGATTCTCGAGGGCTCGGCGACCGCGTTCTACGAGGTCGACGGCAATCTGACCCTCAACCGCTTCGTGCTCAGCAGCAACGTTCCGCCGAGCTTCCACGACCAGTATCTTGCCGGCATGAACCGGCTCGATCCGTTGCACCCGCGCTCCGCGAGCAACCGGCCGATCGCCCGGCTCAGCGTCGCCCTCGACCAATGCGCGTCCCAGGAGGCGGCGACCTATCGTGCGTTTGCCGGCCAATGCGGCGTCGCCGACATGATCGAGTTCTTCTTCCGCCGCAACGACCGGATCGTGGCCGGAATGAGCGTGCTCTGGGCGCCGGGCTGCACGATTCCCGACGGCAGCATGCATATTGCCGAGAAGATCCATGACTACCTCGAGTTCAACCTGACCAGCCGCCTGTCCCCGAATCCCGACGAGCCGGCGCGCTACGGACTGACCTCGCGCGAGATGGAAGTGGTCGAGCTGTTGTGCTGCGGCCGCACCAACCGTGAGATCGGCGAGTGCCTGAGCATCGGTCTCGCGACGGTGAAGACGCATCTGATCCATATCTTCGAGAAACTCGGCGTCGAGACTCGCTCCGCCGTCGTCGCGCTGATGTCGCGGCCGCATTGAGGCGGGGGTGTCGCGATCCAGCTGCCTTCCAGGCGTCGTCCTGGCGAAAGCCAGGACCCATAACCACCGCCGTTGATTGTGAACGGGGTTGTGGCTCCAGCGTCGCACAGCAATTGCCATTTGTGGTAATGGGTCCTGGCTTTCGCCAGGACGACACTGAGTGAGTGGCGCGGTCTGTGAGTCATGGCTCCACATTCTCGCGACATGATTTGTCCGAGCTTTGCTCTTCGTTCCGCCCTCCTCGAACAGAGGGCGCAGGGAAAGCCGGGTGCCGATCGCACCCATGGGCCCCGAGCAAAAGGTAGAAAGCTCGGGGGTAGGACCACAGGTGTAACCGGAGACTCCGGCTTTCCCTGCGCGATGGGTTACGGCTTACTTCGTGCTCTCCCCGGCGAGACTGGGCTTGTTTGTCACCGTCTTCACAAGACGTGTGAGCGTTTTGTGAAAAGACACCTGCCGCTAGGGCGTCAGGACCACACGACTTCACCGTCCGTCTCGTGCGCACTCGTCAGTTGCGCAATCAACGTCCACCGCATCTCACCGCAACACCCGTGACGATGCGCAGCGCCCCTCGATCGGGTGAGATGCGTCAACCATACACTGAGTTGCCGTTCCGATAAACCGAATTATTTTGATGGCGAGGGGTTGACACGTTTTGCTGAGTTGCCCGTCGGGTTAGTTTGTCGCATCCCGAATGGGGCGGGACCGTCGCTCCGTGGGCCGAAGCGGCGATCCCTGATCGCGCGATGTGCATGGTCGGGGTGTGGGGCTGACGTCGGCCAATCCGCACGACTGAGGACATAGTAAAATCGACAGTTGCGCGCGACAATTGCCATTCTGAACTAGCTCTGAGCAACAGATCTCGCGGTGAGCAGACTCAGGAGCGCAAAGGTAGTAGCGCGGCGCAGCAATTACAGTTCCTAGTGGATGAAATTCAGGGGAGAGGCGTAACGTCATGGCTGGAGGCTGGCCGCTACAGTCTCCGAAGCCGCCGTGAGCCCCAGCTCACCCCCTGAGCTGGGGCTCGCCGGAGCGCACATTCGAAGCGCAGCGACAACTGCGCCGATCACAGGCGCGAGCTGATTTTCGTTGTCGCAGGCTTCGTCGCTGCCTTTGACTTTGCTCGCGTTTTCACGCCATGCCTGGAAGATGCTGCAATTCGGGTGTGTCGCTTGCCGATCAGCCTGGCGTGGCTCGATGCTGAACGATGAGCTACGTATTCCGGACCGTCGACTGGTCCGAGATGCGCTGGGTCTCCATTCAAATATGGACGGCCGACTCCGAACTGCTTTTCGTGTTCGTCGATCCATTTCCATAATCGCTTGGTCTCGATTACGCGCTCGTCCTTGCTCCCGCCGTTCATGCTGATGACGTCTGCGGCGAGCCCGTGACCATAGCCTCCTCGCGAACTGCCACCGTGATAGGACTTGTCATTCGCGGCCTTCAGCCCGCTTGCGATTGATTGGCGATAGTCATCTCGGAATCCGCTTGTAATCCCAGGTGCCAGTCCGGCCTGTTCTGCTGCATGGAGCAAATAGAACAGCTTTCCCTTGAAGGCTCGATCCATCCCTCCGATCACATAATCCATCAGAGGCATGCCGGCTTTGTCTGCTGCTTTGGGGTCCTTCCATCCGAAGTCATTTTCGACCCGCTTGGGGATGCTGCGAGTGACGGTGATCTGTTTTCCCTTCCGCTTGATCGTTACGTCCGTTTTCTCGTAGACGACGATCCAGTCGGTCTTCGGCGCTCGCGCGTAAAGTACTCCAAGGAACCGGTCGATGCATGCCTCGGCAACAAAGCACTCGTCCAGGACCAAGACTGTATCGACATTGTCAGGAGCGGTCTTGAGCGAGTCGACAACGTTGGCCGTCTGAGATGCTTGCTCGGATTGCTTCTCGGTTTCCGTCGTAGGCAGAGCCTCGGGGTTCGCTCGGTCCGCACCTGGCGGCGCGCTCCGAGCATCGGCTTGAGCCGACGGTTCGGATGCTGTCACCTGTGGGCCCGACTCTTCCGCGGGCGACGCCGCGTGCACATCGCGAACGACGACACCGCATGACAGTGTGATCAGAGGCGCGGCAATGCGTAACCAACCAGCCCCGCAACCGAACTGATTTCGCCTGGTGCCATGAACCTCTTTGCGAGATGACATCCGCATTGGAAATCAAACATGAGCCAAATTGATCATGACAGCGTGCCATCGCGCTCGGAGCTTGGCAACCAGTTAACCACCGCAGAATTAGCCGGCGAACACGCAACTATTCAGATAGGCCAAAGCACTCCTCACGCACAGGTTTGACGGGTTTTGCTGAGTTGCCGTTGAATCAATTCGCCGCTTCGGGAAAGCGTCCAGCGAGACAAACCTCGCCTGTATTCACCGATCCACCGTTAGGTGGATTGCCGCTCGCCGTGCGGCCGGCCGAGACTCCGCCAAGGACCGGTGTCGTTTTCGACAATGTTGGCGAGCGGCTGCCGCTCACAACATTTGAGGATCCGACATGCGTGATTTCATGGCCATCGGCCGCTCGGTGGCGGTTGCGGAGCGTGGCATGGCCGCAACCTCGCACCCGCAGGCGACGCTTGCCGCGGTCGAGATGTTGAAGACCGGTGGCAACGCGGTCGATGCAGCCGTGGCCGCGGTGGCGGTGCAGGGCGTCGTCGAGCCGCAGATGACCGGGATCGGCGGCGACTGCTTTGCGCTGTATTCGCCGAAGGCCGGCGGGCCGATCGCGCTGAACGGCTCGGGCCGCACGCCCGCCGGCACCGATACTGAAAAATATGCCGGCAGCGGCGCGCGCGACATTCCGCCGACCGCGCCTGAGGCTGTGACCGTGCCGGGCGCCATCGACGCGTGGTGCAGGCTGGTCGCCGATCACGGCGGTAGGTCGCTGGAGGACATCTTCCGGCCGGCGATTGCGGCGGCCGAGCAGGGCTTTTGCGTGACACCGCGCGTCGCGGAAGACTGGCGCCGCTTCCGGGCGCGGATCGAGATCGACGCCAATGCCGCTGCGCAGTTCCTTCCCGGCGGCAAGGCGCCTGAGGTCGGCGACATCCGCACGCAGCCTGCGCTTGGCCGGACCCTGCGCCGGATCGCGCAGCACGGGCGCGAGGCGTTCTACGCAGGCGAGGCCGCCGACGAGATGGCCGGCATCTTGCGCGGGCTCGGCGGCGCCCACAGCACTGATGATTTCGCGGCGCAGACCTCGGACTACGTGCAGCCGATCTCGGCACGCTACCATGACCACGACGTGATCGAGTGTCCGCCGAACGGGCAGGGCCTGGCGGCGCTGATGATCCTGCGGACACTTGCCGGCTTCGATGTCGGCGCGCTGGCGCAGGCCGATCGGATCCATCTGCTGGCCGAAGCGACCAAGGCCGCCTACCGCGCGCGCGACGCCTTCTTCTGCGATCCAACCACCAGCAACATCGATCCCGTCGCATTCCTTGCCGAAGACTATATCGGGAGGATCCGCAGCAAGATCGACATGCGCCGCGCCTCCGCACCCGCGGTCTGGGATGATATCGAGCATCGCGACACCGTCTATGTCACGGTGGTCGACCGCGACCTCAACGCCGTCTCGCTGATCAACTCGCTGTTCTATCCGTTCGGCAGCGGCATCTATGCGCCGAAGTCCGGCGTCCTGCTGCACAACCGCGGCTGGAGTTTTCGCGCCCGGCCCGGACATCTCAATTCGCTCGGGCCGCGCAAGCGCCCGATGCACACCATCATCCCGGGCCTGCTGCGCAAGGACGGCAAGACCGTGATGTCGTTCGGCGTGATGGGCGGGCACTACCAGGCCGCCGGTCACGCCAATCTGCTGTCGAACATCTTCGATATGAAGATGGACATCCAGGCGGCCGCCGAGGCACCGCGCTCCTTTGCTTTCGACGGCGCGCTGTCGCTGGAGACGACGATATCACCAGCGATCCGCGACGAGCTGCGCACCCGCGACCACGATGCCCGCTTCTCCGAGGAGCCGATCGGCGGCTGCCAGGCGATCCGCATCGACCATGCGCGCGGCGTTCTGCTCGGCGCCTCCGACCACCGCAAGGACGGGCTGGCGCTGGGCTTTTGAGCCGCTGCCGCTTGCCCGCACTGCAGCAGGCGGCGGAGCATCCACCGGACGGTGGATTGTTCCAAATGCCGACATGCCGAACGTTTGTCGTCACGCTGGTGTCGTGCGCGGTTCGGCCGCTGTGCACCGCACAGCGAGCGCTCCAGGCTTTCCCAATCGAGAAGTTGATCCGTATGAACAGGACATTCGCCGACACGGTCTTCCGCAACGGCCGGATCTACACGTCGAACCGGGCGCAGCCTTGGGCGGCGTGCGCAGCCGTGAAGGCCGGCCGCTTCATCGCCGTGGGCGAGGAACGCGACGTCGCGGCGCTGGTCGGCGAGGGGACCAAGACCGTCGATCTCGGTGGACGAATGGCGATGCCGGGCATCATCGACATCCACAATCACATCATGATGGGCGGGCAGGCCGATCTCTACGAGCTGCGCTTCTCCAACGCCGACAGCGTGCCAAGGATCGCCGAGACCTTGCACAAGGCTGCCTCGGTGGCTGCGCCCGGCGCCTGGATCGTCGGCGGCCAGTTCGGCAACAATCTCCTGAACGAGATGAACACCGCGGAGTCCTGCGCGCTGCTGGATGCGGCGTGCCTCGGACATCCCGTCGTGCTGCGCGACGACACCTATCACAATCGCTGGGCGAGTTCGGCGGCGCTGCGGCTGGCCGGCGTGCAGGCAGAGACCCCCGATCCGACCGACGGCGAGATCGGCCGCGACCTCAAGACCGGGACGCTGACCGGGATCATGATCGAGGCCGCATCCGGCCTGGTCGAGCGGGCGCTCGCGGCCTCCGGTCACTACACGGCCGAGATGGACCGCGCGGCGGTGGCGCGTTCGATCTCGGTGCTGAACGCCTATGGCGTCACCGCCTTCATCGACGCCGCCAGCATGCAGCCGATCATGGCGGCGCTGAAGGGGCTCGACGATCGCGGCGAGCTGACCGCCTGGGCGGTCTGCGCGATGCCGGTGGTCGAGCCGGGCTTCATGTTCGGCAAGGCCGGCGAGGAGCTGTTTGCGCTGCGCGAGCAGTATCGCGGCGCGCATGTGAAGCCGGACTATGTGAAAGTGTTCCTCGACGGCGTGCCCGGCGCCAAGACCGCGGCTTTCCACGAGCCTTATATGGCCGACCCCGTGCGCGGCTGCTGCTTCCGCGGATCGACCATGCTGACCGTGCCGGACCTGATCCGCTGGCTCGGGCGCTGCGAGAAGCTCGGCCTTGCGGCGAAGATTCATTGCGCTGGTGATGCCGCGGTGACGCAGGCGCTCGACGCGATCGATGTCGTGCGCAGCTTCAACGGGGCGACCGATCTGGTCCACCAGATCGCACATGCGAGCTACATCGCGCCCGACGACATCAAGCGCTTCGCCGAGCTCGGGGTTGCGGCCGATCTATCACCGATCATCTGGTATCCAACCGTCTTCCTCGAGGCGCACAAGGCTGCGATGGGCGAGGAGCGCGCGCAACGGTTCTGGCCGAACAAGGACCTGAAGGCGGCCGGCGCACTGATGGCCGGTGGCTCGGACTGGCCGGTGATCCCGATTCCCGATCCCTGGCAGGGCATCGAGGGCATGGTGACCCGGCAAAATCCCACCGGGGATTTTCCCGGCAAGTCGTTGTGGGCCGAGCAGGCGCTCGATCTTGCCACCGTGATCGACATCTACACCATCGATGCCGCGCGGGCGGCCGGCCTCGGCCAATCGATCGGCTCGATCGAGGTCGGCAAGTCGGCCGATTTGATCGTGCTCGACCAGATGATCTTCGACATCCCGCCGGACCAGCTTGCCGACACGCGGGTCGAGATGACCTTCTTCGAAGGCCGCAAGGTTTACGAGCGGGGCGCGTGATGGGCACGGCGGATCAGATCCCGGTCACGGTGCTCACCGGTTTCCTCGGCAGCGGCAAGACCACGGTGCTGAACCATCTGCTGCGCCAGCCGGAGCTCAATGGCGTCGTCGCCATCATCAACGAGTTCGGCGAGGTGGCCTTGGATCACCTCCTGGTCGAGAGCAGCGAGGATCGTCTCGCGCTGCTCGACAATGGCTGCATCTGTTGCTCGGTGCGCGAGGATCTGATCGAGACGCTGGCCGATCTTGCCGCCCGCCGCGCTGCCGGCACCGTCCCGCCGTTCCACCGCGTGCTGGTCGAGACCACCGGGCTCGCCGATCCCGTACCGGTGCTGCACACGCTGATGACGGCGTCCGATATCGTTGGCCGCTACCGGATCGACGGCGTGGTCGCGACCGTCGATGCCGTCAACGGCGCGCGCACCCTCGCGGCCCATAGCGAAGCCGTCAGGCAGATCGCGGTCGCCGACCGGCTGCTCGTGACCAAGACCGACCTGGCCGCCGAAGACGCGCTGGCGCAACTCGACGCGCGGCTCGCTGCGATCAATCCGGTCGCGACGCGCGCGCATGTGCGGAACGGGATGGTCGATCCGGCAAAGGTTCTCGATGCCGGGCTGTTCGATCCGTCGGCCCGCTCGGCCGACGTGGTACGCTGGTTCGATCTGGCGTCGCAGGCGGCGAATGCGCCGCATCATCACGCCGAGCACGATTGCGATGGCGCAGAATGCGGCCATCACAGCCACCATGTGCATGACACTAATGTGTCCTCCTACAGCCTGATCATCGACGAGCCGATCCAGCGCGAGGCGTTTGCGCGCTGGATCGACTATGCCGCAGCGCTCAAGGGCGAGGACCTGCTGCGCTTCAAGGCGATCGTGCATGTCGCCGAGCAGCCCGATGCCCCCGTCGTGGTGCATGGCGTGCAGCACGTCTTCCATCCGCCGATCACGCTACAGGGCTGGCCGTCGGCGGACCGGCGCTCGCGGCTCGTCTTCATCGTGCGCGGCATCCCGCGCCAGATTATCGAGAACACATTGTGCAAATTTGCGGCGGTGAGCCGTGCCGCGATCCGGCGATCGGCGGCGTGAGCCCGCGGTCAAGCAATTTCATCATTGGTTGTGGAGGGAGAGGACATGACTGAGACAAAGAACAATTCGGCGTCCGGCCGGCTCGACCGGCGTACGCTGCTGAAGGCGGCCGGTGCGACCGGTCTCGCATCCGCGATGAACGTACCGCTGGTCAATATCGCGCGGGCCGCCGGCAATACCATCAAGATCGGCTGGGTCGGATGCCTCTCCGGCGTCCGCGCGCCGTTTGCCGAGCCCGACACCTGGATCCATGAGCGCATCAAGGCCCGGCTGAAGGACGGCCTGAAGATCGGCGGCAAGACCTGGCAGGTCGAGTTTGTCTTCAAGGACAACCAATCCGACCCGAACCGCTCGTCGGTGGTCGCGAGTGAACTGGTGCTGCGAGAGAAATGCGACCTGATCCTGATCGAGGATGGCGACGCGCAGGCTCCGGTGCAGGAGCTCGCCGATGCCCGCGGCATTCCGTCGATTTCGACCATGGTGCCGTGGCAGGGCTGGATGTTCCCGCGCAAGTCGACGCCCGACAAGGGCTTCCCCTACAGCTATCACTTCTTCTGGGGCGCCGATGATGTCGTGAAGAATTTCCTCGGCATGTGGCAGTCGGTCGAGACCAACAAGAAGGTCGGTACGCTCTACATCGACAATCCCGCAGGTCAGGCGTTCTCCGATCCGAAGGTCGGTCTGCCCGGCGGCATTGCGGGGGCCGGCTATCAGGAATTCTCCGCCGGAAAATTCCAGATCGCGACCGACGACTTCACCAACCAGGTGTCGTCGTTCAAGAGCAACGGCGTCGATATCGTGTCCGGCTTCACCTACGGCAATCACTGGGTGACACTGTGGAACCAGGCGGCGCAGGCCGGCTTCAAGCCGCAGATCTGCACGGTGGCGGCGGCTTTCCTGTTCCCCAGTGCGGTGAACGCGCTCGGCGATCGCGGCGACGGCATGTCGACCGAGGTGTGGTGGACGCCGGCCTATCCGTTCAAGTCCTCGCTGACCGGGCAGAGCGCCGCCGAGCTCGCCGCGGAATGGGAGAAGACCACCGGCAAGCAATGGACCCAGCCGATCGGCTACGCGCATGCTCTATGGGAGGTTGCACTCGCCGCGTTGCAGGACAGCGATCCGAAGGACAAGAACTCGTTGCGCGATGCCATCGCGGGGCTCGACATGGAGACGGTGGTCGGACCCGTGAAGTTCAAGGGGACGCCGATCAAGAACGTCGCGGTGACGTCGCTTTCGGGCGGGCAATGGCGCAAGAGCAAGGGCGGCAAGTCGAAATACGAGCTCCTGATCGTGCACAACGGCACCGCGCCTTTCATCCCGAAGCAGGCCGATCTCCAGCTGCTCTCCAAGCTGGCCTGAGATGGCACCGCTTCTGCGCGTCAGCGGGCTCTGCAAGCGCTTCGGCGAGATCGTGGTGGCCGACAATGTCAGCTTCGAGCTGGCGCGCGGCGAGTGTCTCGGCGTGATCGGCCCGAACGGCGCCGGCAAGAGCTCGCTGCTGAACCTGATCGTCGGCCTGCTCACGGCCGACGGCGGTTCGATCATGCTCGACGACAGGGAGATATCTGGCCTGCCGCCGCATCGCCGGGCGCGGATGGGTCTTGGGCGCGCGTTCCAGATCCCGCAGCCGTTTCCGCATCTGTCGGTCTACGAGAACGCGCTGGTCGCCGCGTCCTACGGCGCGGGCCTGTATGGCGAGGCGGCAACCAGCTGGACGATGGAGGTGTTGCAGCGCACCGGGCTCGACGCCAAGGCGGACAAGCTCGCGGGCGCCTTGCCGCTAATCGATCGCAAGCGGCTGGAATTCGCCAAGGCGCTGGCCTCGAAGCCCAAGCTGATCCTGCTCGACGAGATCGCGGCCGGGCTGACCGAGCCCGAGGTCGAGCGCCTCGTCGCCATCATCAAGTCGGTGAAGGCAGATCACGCCATGATCTGGATCGAGCATATTCCGCACGCCCTGCGCGCAGTATCGGATCGCATCCTGGTGCTCGATTTCGGCCGCAAGGTGCTGGAAGGGCCGCCGGCCGAGGTGATGGACAGCGCCGTGGTGCGCGAGATCTACATGGGATTGAAGGCCGATGGCGTTGCTTGATGTGAACGGCCTGCAGATCTTCTACGGCGATCTCCAGGCCGTGTTCGACATGAATTTCACCGTCGCGGACGGCGAGGCGGTGGCGCTGGTCGGCGCCAACGGCGCCGGCAAGTCGACCTTCCTGAAGGCGCTGGTCGGGCTCAACGAGGAGCGGCGAGGGGCGGTGCATTTCGACGGCATCGACATCTCGCAGATGCCGGCCGAGCAGGTGTCGCGGCTCGGGCTCATCATGGTGCCCGAGGGGCGCCTGCTGTTCGATTCGCTGACCATCGAGGAGAACCTGCTGATGGGCAGCGTCAACCGTCGCAAGGGCAGCTGGACGCTGCGGCGGGTGTTCGACCTGTTCCCGATCCTGGAAGAGCGGCGGCGGATGTTTCCGGGCCAGCTCTCCGGTGGCCAGCAGCAGATGGCGGCGATCGGCCGCGCGTTGATGTCGAACCCGCGGCTGTTGCTGTGCGACGAGATCTCGCTCGGGCTCGCGCCCGTCGTGGTCGAGCAGATCTATCGCTCCTTTGCCGATATTCGCCGCGAGGGCACCGCCGTCGTGCTGGTCGAGCAGGACGTCAAGCGCGCGCTCGCGACCTCCGAACGAATCTACTGCCTGTTGAAGGGGCGGGTGTCGCTGACCGGCCCGGCGCAAGGGTTGCAGCCGGAGCAGCTGACGCACGCTTATTTCGGTAACTAGCCAGGATTGGCACGATATGATCTGGGTTGAGACATTGATCAACGGAGCCCTGCTGGGCGGGCTCTACGGCCTGCTCGGCATCGGGCTCGCCCTGGTGTTCGGCGTGATGCGCGTCGTCAACATTGCGCATGGCGAATTCATGGTGCTGAGCGCGTTCTGCGCCGTGCTGCTTTCCAACCTGTTTCCGCAGGTGTCGCCGCTGCTGATGCTGATCCCGGTGATCGCGCTGTCGTTTGCGGTCGGCTGGCTCTATCAGGCGGCTATCGTCAATCGTGTCGTGACGTCGCCCGATCCGCTGTCGCCGTTGCTGCTGACCTTCGGCGTCTCGGTGATCCTGCGTAACGTCATGGTCGAAATATTCGGCGCCGACGTGCGCAGCCTCCAGGTCGGCGAACTGTCGCGCGCCAGCCTCGAGATCGCCGGCCTCAACATCGGCATCATGCCGCTGCTCACGCTGGTGCTCGCCGCGCTGCTGTTCATGGCGCTGCAGCTCGTGCTGCGCCACACCGAGTTCGGCCGGATCGTGCGCGCCACCGCCGACCGCCGCGACATCGTCCGGCTGTCCGGGGTCAAGCCGGACCGGGTCTACAATTATGTCATGGGCCTGTCGCTCGCGCTCGGCGCGATCGGCGGCGTGCTGCTTGCGGTGCGATCGGGCTTCACGCCGTTCTCGGGCGCCGAGCGGCTCTTGATCGCCTTCGAGGTCGTGGTGCTCGGCGGGCTCGGCTCGTTCTGGGGCGCGCTGCTCGGCGGCATCGCGCTCGGCATGGCGCAATTGATCGGGTTGAAGATCGATCCGAATGCGGGGCTGCTCTATGCGCATCTGTTGTTCTTCATCATGCTGTTGATCCGCCCGTCGGGTCTCGTGTCGAGCAGGGTATGACGCTGATGCCGACACGGACAATTCTCCTCGCCTGTGCCATCGTGCTGGTCGCGATCATCGCCGGCGCACCCTTCGTGCTGAATGAAGGCATCCTGCGGCTCGCGACCGAATGCCTGCTGCTGCTGACGATGGCGCAGATGTGGAACCTGCTGGCGGGCTATGCCGGGCTGGTCTCGCTCGGCCATCAGGTCTTCATCGCCTTCGGCGCCTATGCGCTGTTCCTCACCTCCGGCTGGCTCGAGGTGACCCCGATCTGGGTGCTGCCGGTGGCGCCGCTGGTGGCCGCCGCCGTCGCGGCGATCATCGCCTTTCCGCTGTTTCGTTTGCGCGACGCCTATTTCTCGATCGCGATGTGGGTGTTCGCCGAGATCATCGGCGCCTTCACGATGAAATCGCAGGCGGTCGGCGGCACGTCGGGCGTGCCGCTCGCCACCAGCAAGCTGATCGATTTCGACTGGTTCGAGCCGACCATGTTCTGGCTCGCGGGCGGCCTGACGCTCGTCACCATCGCGGCGCTGTACAAGATGATGACCTCGAGCTTCGGGCTCGGGCTGATGAGCGTGCGCGACAATGATCTCGCCGCGATGAGCGTCGGGGTCGACGTCCGGCATAATCGCTTCATCGCCTTCGTGCTGTCCGCGGCTGGATGCGGGCTTGCGGGTGCGCTGAGCTTCATGGGCAATCTGTTCATCGCGCCGCTGGCGGCATTCGATGTCAACTGGTCCGTCTACATGATGTTCATCGTGATCATCGGCGGCATCGGAACGCTGGAAGGCCCGATCCTGGGCGTCATCATCTTCTTCGGCCTGCGCGAATTGATGACCGGGCCGCTCGGCCTGTCCGGCGGCTGGTATCTGGTTGGGCTCGGCATCATTGCCGTCGTTGTGATGATCGTGGCGCCGCGCGGCATCTGGCCGGCGTTGCGCGATCGCCTCGGCGTACGGCTGCTCGATGTCCACCGCGCCGCGCCACGGCCGGCCGCGGCCACCATCCTGCCGGGCGCATCGGAACGGGTTACCGGATGAGGCGGGCCTTCACGCCGTCATCATTGCTTGTATTCTGACAGTTCTGGTTTTGAGTGGAGGTCGTGATGGCTCTGGTATTCCGGCATGGCGGATGGGCATTAGCCGGCCTGGTTGCGGCGACCTTGGCGGTGCCGCTGCCGGCGCAGGCCGAGCGCAGGATGTGGCCGCAGGCGGCCGCAACGCACCCGATGGATGGGCTAACAACGGACGAAATCCGTTCGGTCTCCGAGATTCTCCGCGGCGCCGGCAAGCTCGACGATGCGGCGCGGGTCGTCTCCATGACGGTCGACGAGGACCCCAAGGACGAGGTGCGGGCGTGGAAGCCCGGACAACCCTTCGCGCGGCGGGCGAACGCGACGCTGCTGAGCGGCGGGCATCTCTACGAAGCGCATATCGATCTCGCCGCGCGCAGCCTGCTTGGCTGGGACGAGGTCAGGGATCATGAGGCCGCGCTGACCATCGACGAGCTGATGTCCGCCGGTGATCTGCCGAAGCAGGACCCGCGCTGGATCGCCGCGATGGCCAAGCGCGGCATCACCGATTTCCATAATGTGCTGTGCCTGCCGCTGACGGTCGGTCCGGTGAGCGACCCGGCCCTGAAGGGCCGCCGCCTGCTCAACGTGCCCTGTGTCGACACCACGGGCGCCGCCAACAACCTCTGGGGCAAGCCGATCGAGAACCTGGTCGCCCAGGTCGATCTCAAAAGCAGAACGGTGCTGTCGGTGACCGATCTCGGTGTGGTGCCGCCACCGCCGCAGACGCCATCGCACGCCTATGCCGATTCCGGAAAATACCGCAAGCCGCCGAAGCCGATCGAGATCACGGCGCCAGAAGGCAGCAATGTGAAGGTGGAGGGCGGCCAGGTCCACTGGGACAATTGGTCGTTCCATGTCCGGCTCGAGCCGCGCGTCGGCGCGGTGCTGTCGCTGATCCGCTACGACGACCACGGCACGTTGCGCGACATCGCCTACCAGATCTCGGCGAGCGAGATGTTCGTGCCCTATATGGATCCTTCGCCGACCTGGTCGTTCCGCGCCTATATGGATATCGGCGAATATGGCTTTGGCGTGCTCTCCAGTGAATTGCAGCGCGGCATCGATTGCCCCGAAGGCGCGCATTTCCTCGATCTGACGATCTCGGACACCAAAGGCAATCCGGTCGTCTCCAAGGGCGCGGTCTGCATCTTCGAGCGCCCGACCGGCGATCCGATCTGGCGCCACAGCGAACTCATCAACAACACCGCCGAGGTGCGGCCGAACAACGAGCTGGTGGTGCGGATGGCGCCGGTGGTCGGTAATTACGACTATCTGGTGGACTACGTGTTCGACCGCGCCGGCAATATCGACGTGCGGCTCGGCGCCTACGGCATCGATGCGACCAAGGGCGTCGCGAGCCGGGCACTGAGCGATCCGACGGCCGCGCAGGACACGGCCTACGGGACGCTGGTCGACGAGCGGCTGCTTGCCGTCAATCACGATCACTACATGACGTTCCGGATCGACATGGACGTCGACGGCGCTTCGAACCGACTGGTCGAGGACCGCTTCAGCGTCCGCCGGCTGGATGAGGGCCAGCGCAAGAGCCTGTGGCAGGTCGAAACGAAACCGGTCACGACCGAAGGACCGATCACGACGCCGCTGAGCGCGGCGCAGTTCAGGATCGAAAGTACGGGCAAGACCAACAGCCGCGGCTATCGCACCAGTTATCAGCTGATGCCCGGCCACTCCGACGTCTCATTGCTCGCCAAGGACGATCCGATCCAGCTCCGCGCCGGCTTCAGCGCCTACACGCTGTGGACCTCGGCCTATGCCAAGGATGAGAGATATGCCGCAGGCATGTACCCGAACGAGAATCCTGAGGTCGATGGCTTGCCGAAATGGACCGCCGCGAAACGGCCGATCGAGGATCGCGACCTCGTGCTGTGGTACACCGTCGGCTTCCGCCACGTGCCGCGCGCAGAGGATTGGCCGGTCATGCCGGGCCTTTGGCACGGCTTCCGGCTCCGTCCGTTCAACTTCTTCGATCGCAATCCCGCGCTCGACGTGCCGCCGATGGTGAATGCCAGGGACACCAAATGAGGGGCCGCGTGCATCGCACGGGAGCGGTGGCCGGCGCGCTGCTGGCGTTGTTGGCGGCGCAGCCGGTCGCGTGGGGCGCGGCGGCCGAAAGCGGTGCTGACGATGCGTCCTTACTCTATTTGAGCAGCGGCGACTGGGAGCGCCAATCCGCGCCGCGGAAGGTCGCGCTCGCGGCCGACTTCATGCGGATATTCTGCACCGATCAGAGAATGTCTGCAGCATCGCTGGCCGATTGCCTCGACCGCGACAAGGCGGATGGCGCGCCGTTCGAGCGCGCCATGGCGTGTGTCAGTGCGCTGTCAGCCGGCCGCTGAGAGGCCGGCGTCGATCCCCTCGGCGATCGCCTTCACATCCAATGCGGTGAGGATCAGGGGCGGGGACAGGATCAGGTTGTTGCCCGAGACGCGCAGCATCACGCCGGCCTCGTAGGCGGCATCGGCAACCTTCGCCATGATCTTCTTGTCGGCGGGCTTCTTGCTGTCGCGATCGGCGACCAGCTCGAGCGCGGCCATCAGGCCCTTGCCCCTGACGTCGCCGACCAGCGGATGCTTGGCCTTGAGCGCGGCCAGCGCCTGCGCGAGGTCCTTTCCGCGTGCGGCCGCATTCTCGTCGAGCTTGAGGCGGCGGGTCTCGGCCAGCGCCGCAAGGCCCGCGGCGCAGCCGACCGGATGGCCCGAATAGGTGTAGCCATGGCCGATCGAGCCGAACGTGGTCGTGTCAGTCTCGAAGGTTTCCGCGACCTGCTCTCCGATCAGCGTCGCGCCGAGCGGGAAATAGCCCGAGGTGATCGCCTTGGCCATCGTCATCATGTCGGGCTTGGCGCCCCACAGACGCGAACCCGACCACGCGCCGGTGCGTCCGAACCCGGTGACGACCTCGTCGGCGATCATCAGGATGCCGTGCCGGTCGCAGATCTCGCGCGCCAGCTTCATGAAGCTGTCCGGCGGCACGATCACGCCGCCGGCCCCTAACACCGGCTCCATGATGAAGGCCGCGATGGTATCGGCGCCCTGGAACGCGATCTCCTCCTCCATCGCCGCCGCGCACAGCTGCGCGAGCCTGGCAGGATCGGTCTCGTTGAAGGGATTGCGATAGGTCGACGGCGCCGGGATATGGAATACGCCGGGCAGCATCGGCTCATAGTTGCGGCGGAAATTGGCGTTGCCGTTGACGGACGCGCCGCCGAAATGGGTGCCGTGATAGCCCTTTTTCAGCGCCAGGAACTTGGTGCGGTCAGCCTGGCCCTTGATCTTCCAGTATTGCCGCGCAAGCCGCAGCGCGGTCTCGACCGAGTCCGATCCGCCCGACGTGAAGAAGGCGCGAACCATGCCTTCCGGCTTGAACCATTCGGTGAGCTCGTAGGCGAGCTCGATCGAGGGGCCGCTCGAGGTGCCGCGGAAGCCTGAATAATACGGCAGCGCGCTGAGCTGGTCCGCGATCGCTTGCTTGATCGGATCGCAGCTGTAGCCGAGGTTGACGTTCCACAGGCCGCCGACCGCATCGATCACGGTGTTGCCGTCGATGTCGGTGACGTGGACGCCTTCGCCCTTCATCACGATCCGCGGCGGCTGCGCCCGCATCTCGGCGGGATGAGCCATCGGGTGCCAGATCGGCTTGGCGTTGTTCTCAACCAGGAAGTTTCTGTCGCGCATGATCGCTCTCTGTCCGGCTGGAGCCTTTTCCGTTCCGATGGAATCGGAACGGGGCTCCAGATTCTAGTTTTGACGCGTTTTCTTCACGCGAACCGGTACCCACTTCGCTCGAAAACGCTTTAGTCGAATTGCAGCCCGAGGTGCCGCAGCGCCTCGATGTAGGACGCGGCCGGGCTGCGCACGTCAAACAGCACCGTGCGCATGTTGCACGCGGCAGCGCCGGTGATGTTGCGGCGCTGGTCGTCGACGAAGACGCAATCTTCTGCTTCCAGCGCCAATTCGTCCAGCACGCTTTGATAGGCGCGCCGATCGGGTTTCAGGATCCCGGTATGGGTCGCGTCGACGATGGTGTCGAAGCGCTTCAGGATGGAGAGGCGGGTGCGGAAATCCGCACCGTAGAATAGGTCGAGTTCGTTCGAGAGGATCGCAAGCCGGAAGCCGGCGTCGGCGGCGAGGGTGATCGCGCGCACCGCCTCGGGGCGGATCACGGTGTCGGGATCGGCGCCGCGCGCGCGTTTCACGAAGGTCTCCATGTCGCGCCAGTCTTCGCCGACCATGCGCCCGACCTCGCTGCTGCGGGTCAGCCAGTAGTCGCGTTCCGAAATCTCGCCGCGCTGCATCGCAGCCCAAAGCGGATCGCTGTCAGGGGCAAATGGTCCGAGCCATTTCAGCGTGCACGGTGCGAGCCCGAGGGCGCGCTCGGTCAGGTCATGGGTCTCGAACAGGGTCTTCGAGATGACACCGCCGAAATCGAGCACCAGCGCCTGGGCGAGCGGCCTCGTCATGCGGCAACCGTCGCGCGGCCGGGGCGGACAATGCCGGCTGCGACCCATCGGTCGAAGATACCGAGCACCGTTTCATTGAATGTCGCGCTGTTGATGTGATCCCTGATCTCGTGCAACTCGACCGGCGGCCGGACCGCCGACCGCATCGCGTCGACAAAGGCGGCGAGGGCGTCGGGATCGTGCAGGGCTTCGCCTTCGCGGTCCCATTGCTGGATGCCGCCGGCCGGCAGCACAAAGGCGACGGGTGCGCTGGCGCCGGCCAGCTTCTCCGCAATCGCGTATGCGATCCGGCGGCGATCGGCGGCTCCCGATGTCGCCGACGCGAGCAGCCGGTTGTGTGCGTGGAACGGCCGATCCGACAGCTCGTTCGGAATCCCAAGCCATGCCGGGAAGTCGACCATGTCGACCGCCCCGGGGGCGACGATCTGCGGAATGCCGGCTCTGCCCGCATTCTCCAGCCGGTCGGCGCCTGAATTGACCACCGAGCCGGTGAGCTGATTGGCGACCTCCTGCAGGCTGAGGTCCAGCACCGCGGCAAAGCCGCCTTGGGCGGCGATCGACTCCATGGCACGGCCACCCATGCCTGTGGTGTGGAAGACAACCACCTCGTAGCCGCGCTGCTCGAGCTGCGGCTTGAGCTCCACCATGTAGCGCAGGCAGCTCTTGCCGAGCGAGGTGATCGCAACGACCGGCCGGTCCCGGCTCGGCTTGATGGCGCTCTTCGCCGCGCCGACGATCGCGCCGCAGGCTTGCGACAGCACGGCGGTGCAGGTGCCGTTGAGGCCATAGAGGCCGCCGGCCCACAGGATCATCATCAGATCGGCGGCGACGCGCTCGGGCGGGATCAGATGCGAGAAGGCGACGGTCGAGACGATCAGCTTCGGCAGGCCGAGCGGCAGCGCCTGCGCGACGTCGAGCGCGAGGTCGGTTCCCATCGTGCCGCCGATCGCAATTACGCCGTCGATGGCATCGCGCGCCGCGAGTTCGCGCGCTAGATTTGCGGCGCCAATCGCCATCAGGGACATCGCCGAGTTTTCGTCGCCGCTGGATGCGATCGCCGCGATCGTGGTCTCCGCAGCGGATGCCACCGCGTGCTTGTCATGTGCGGGTTGATACGGCGGATCGCCGAGCACGCTGATGTCCATCATGATCGTGCTGCCGCCGGCGCGCGCGATGCACGCGCTCATGAACAGCAGTTCGTCGGCCTTGGTGTCTCCAGTGCCGATCAGAAGAATACGGGGCTGCGTGATCTCGGGCATGACCTTCTGCTCGCCGGCGGCGTGAGGGATGTGGACGAGTTGGTTTGCACCCAGCGGGCAGGGCGTTCGGCCATCGTGCGAGCACGCTATGAGGGCGCTGGCCGCGGCGACATCCACCTATCGGTTGATTGCTGCCAAAGCCTTGATTTGGCGAGGATTGCGCCATGCCAGCGGTCCCGGTCCGGAGCCGCTGCTTTTGTCACCGTCATGATGATCCCGCATGCAGCAAGCCCAGATCGATCTGTTACGCTCGGCCGCCATTCCGGCCCAGCAGCTCTTCATCGGCGGCCGGCCGGCGCGGCCGTTTGGCGAGGCGCGGCTCGATGTGGTGTCGCCGATCGACGGCCAGGTGCTGACGACGATTGCAGACGGCGATGCGGCCGATATCGACCTTGCGGTGAAGCGGGCGCGGCAGGTTTTCGAGCAGGGAAGCTGGTCGCGTGCGGCGCCGGCGCAGCGCAAGAAGGTGCTGCTGCGGTTCGCCGATCTGATCGAGCAGCACGCGCTCGAGATCGCGGTGCTCGGTGTGCGCGACAACGGCACCGAGATCGGCATGGCCTACAAGGCCGAACCGCTGTCGGCGGCCGGCGCCGTCAGGTACTACGCCGAGGCGATCGACAAGGTGTATGGCGAGATCGCGCCGACCTCGGGTGACGTGCTCGGGCTCGTGCATCGCGAGCCGCTCGGTGTCGTCGGCGTCATCGTGCCGTGGAATTTCCCGCTGATGATCGGAGCGTGGAAGATCGGTCCCGCGCTCGCCGCCGGAAACTCGGTCGTGGTCAAGCCGCCGGAGCTGGCGTCGCTCACGCTGCTGCGGCTGGCCGAGCTTGCGACCGAGGCAGGCCTGCCGGACGGCGTGCTCAACGTCGTCACCGGCCGCGGCGCATCGGCCGGCGAGGCGCTCGCGCTGCATATGGATGTCGATGTGCTTGCCTTCACCGGCTCGGGCGCGGTTGGCCGCCGCCTGCTGGAATGTTCGGCGCGATCGAACCTGAAGCGTGTCCATCTCGAGCTTGGCGGCAAGTCGCCCAACATCGTTTGCGCCGATGTGCCCGACATCAAGCATGCGGCCAAGGTGTCCGCGAATGGCATCTTCAGGAATTCGGGCCAGGTCTGCGTGGCGGGCTCGCGGCTGCTGGTGCAGTCCGCGATCTATGATCGCTTCATGGATGAGCTGCTTGACGCCACGGCAAAGCTCAGGGTCGGTGATCCCCTCGATTTGACGTCGGATATCGGCGCCATCTCGAGCCAGGTGCAGTTGCGCAAAAATCTTGACGCGGTTGCCCGCGCGGAAGCGCAGGGCGCAAAGCGGTTGATCGGCGGCGAGCAAATCCGCGTCGAGAGCGGCGGCAACTTCATGGCGCCCGCGATCCTCACGGAGGTGACGCCATCGATGGAGGTTTGGCGCGAGGAGGTGTTCGGTCCGGTACTGTCGGTCACGCGGTTCGATGGCGAGCAAGATGCCACGACACTTGCCAACGCGACGCCCTATGGACTCGCATCGGCGGTGTGGACCGGAAGTCTGTCAACGGCGCATCGCATGGTGCGCGCCATCAAGGCCGGCGTCGTGCACGTCAACGCCTATGGTGGCGCCGACATCACGGTGCCGCTCGGCGGCTTCAAGCAATCCGGCTTCGGACGCGACAAGTCGCTCCACGCCCTCGACGCCTATACCGACCTCAAGACCGCCTGGATCGCGCTATGACATCAGCAACTACTGAGCGCGCAGGCGTTCTGAACCGCTTGCTCGATGCCGAGCAGGAGCGCTTCCGGGCGCTGCATCCGCGATCGGCGGCGGCCTGGCAGCAAGGCCGGCAGCACTACCTCTATGGCGGTCCGTCGCACTGGATGCGGCGCTGGGCCGGCGGTTTTCCGATCTATGCCGATGAGGCGCACGGCGCGCATATCCGGGATATCGACGGCCGCGACTATATCGATTTCTGCCTCGGCGACACCGGCGGCATGTGCGGCCACGCGCCCGAGGCGGTGACGGAAGCCGCGCTGGCTCAGCTCAAGCGTGGCGCGACCATGATGCTGCCGACGGAGGACAGCCTTTGGGTCGGCGCCGAGCTGTCGCGCCGGTTCGGTGCGAAATACTGGACCTTGACGACGTCGGCGACCGATGCCAACCGCGCCGCGATCCGCATCTCGCGCATGATCACCGGCCGGCGCAAGGTGCTGGTGTTCTCCGGCTGCTATCATGGCGGCGTCGAGGAGGCCCATGTCGAGATCCGCGACGGCCGCGTCGGCTTGCGCAACATGATCCATCCCAACGGCATCGATCATGACGCCGTGAGCCGGGTGGTCGAGTTCAACGATGTCACCGCGCTCGAGGCGGCGCTGGCGCAGGGCGACGTCGCCTGCGTGCTGACCGAGCCGCTGATGACGAATTTCGGCATGATCCCGGTCGACCCTGGTTTCCACCAGGCCCTGCGCGACCTGACCCGCCGCGCCGGTACCGTGCTCATCATCGACGAGACCCATACGCTGTCGTGCGGGCCGGGCGGCTACACGGAGAGCCACGGGCTCGAGCCGACATCTTCGTCGCCGGCAAGGCGATCGCGGGCGGCATCCCCGCCGGCGTGTTCGGTCTGAGCGAGGAGGTTGCCGAGCGGCTCTGGAAACTCGTCCCCCATGTCAATCCGCGCGAGCGGCAGTCGGCGCATCTTGGATTCGGCGGCACGCTCGCCGGCAACGCGCTGACGGTCGCGACCATGCGCGCGGTGCTGGAGAAGGTCCTGACCTCAGCGAATTACGAACGGATGATCGGAACCGCGACCTGGCTCGCGCAGGAGGCGCGCCGGCTGATCGAGGCGGCCGGGCTGCCCTGGCACGTCACCCAGATCGGCGCGCGTGCCGAGATCATGTTCATGCCACGGCCGCCACGCAGCGGCGCCGACGTCATTGCCGGCCGGCAGCCCGATCTCGAGACCTTGCTGCATGCGTTCTACATGAACGAGGGCATTCTGGTGACGCCGTTCCACACCATGCTGCTGATGTGTCCGGCGACGTCGGGGCGGGACGTCGACAAGCACACGGTGGTGTTCGCGCAGTTCATCGATCTGCTGCGCGGCGCGGGAGCAATCTGATGCAGGCGCTTCCGTTCAATCTCGACGGCCGGGTCGCCATCATCACCGGCGGCGGCCGCGGGATCGGTGCGGCCATTGTCCGGCGCCTTGCGCAGGCGGGTGCGACCGTGGTGATCGCCAACCGGACGCTCGATGTGGCCGAGGCGCTGGCGCGCGAACTCGCCGACGACGGACGAACCGCGCATTGCGTGCCGTTTGACAGGCTCGATCGCAGCAGCTTGCGTGCGATGATTGACGATGTCGCCGCCAAGTTCGGCCGGCTCGATATCGTCGTGCACAATGCCGGCGGTTGTCCGTGGGCCTCGCTTGACGAGCTCGACGAAGTCAAGCTTGACGATACGCTGGCGCTGAACCTCAACGCCAGCATCTGGCTCGCACAGGCTGCGATTCCGCATATGCGCGCCAACCGGTTCGGACGCATTCTCGTGACGTCCTCGGTCTCGGCGCGCGTCGCGATGGGTGGCGGCGCGCATTACTCGGCGGCGAAGGCCGGCGTCAACGCGTTCATCCGCGGCGCCGCCTTCGAGCTCGCGCGCGACGGCATCACGGTCAACGGCGTCGAAGCCGGCTTCATCGAGAAGCCGGGCCGCGGCACCATGAGCGCGCCGGAGAACAAGGCGAAACTCGAACGCTTCATTCCGATGGGGCATATGGGGAGCGCGGACGACATCGCCTGCGCGATGCTCTATCTCACCTCCACTGAGGCCAAATATGTCACCGGGCAGACCATCGTCGTCGACGGCGGCTCGACGCTGCCGGAGACCGGATTTGCCGTCGAACGGCAGTGGGGGCTCTAGATGAGCATGATCCTTTCGGAAGACCGGTTTCCATTTTTCCGGATCATGCCCTGATGCCGCGGCTGGACGGAAAGACCGCGCTGGTGACAGGCGCAGCCACGGGGATCGGCCGGGCCACGGCTTCACTGCTGGCATTGAGCGGCGCGCGCGTCGTGCTGTTCGGCCTCGGTGAGGCTGAGTTGCAAGCAGCCGCGGCGGAGTGCGGCGGGCAGGCGGTCCATGGCGACGTCACGCGTCCGGACGACATTGCCAACGCCGTCGCCGCCTGCGGCGCGTGGCTCGATATCGTCGTCAACGCCGCCGGCCTGATCGTGCCGGATCAGCCAGCGAGCATCTCCGACGAGGTCTGGGCCAGGACGCTCGATGTCAACCTCACGGGGACCATGCGGGTCTGCCGGGCATCCCTGCCGCTGCTCCAGCAGCGTGGCGGCGCGATCGTCAACATCGCCTCGGTTGCCGCGTTCAATGCCAGCCCGGACAGCGCAAGCTACGCCGCCAGCAAGGCGGCCGTCGTCGCCTATACGCGTTCGCTGGCCTATGCCCACGGCGCCGACGGCGTTCGCGCCAATGCCGTGGCGCCCGGCTGGGTGCGGACGCCGATGAGCGCCTATGAAATGCAGCTGCTCGCGGACCAGAATGGCACCACCGCCGAGACCGAGTTTCGCGGTGTCGAGCGGCGGATCGCTTTGGGACGGATGGCCGAGCCCGCCGAGATCGCGGCATGCTGCCTGTTCCTCGCTTCCGACGAGGCGTCCTTCGTGACCGGAGCAGTGCTGGTCGCCGATGGCGGCGGCCGCTCGCCGACGCAAAATCGCGCCGTGTAGGGCCTCGTTTCGAAGCAATCGGAACGTGGCACGAGAAGCGGCCGCGGCAATGACGACTGACTTGTTCAAACGCCCTGGATCGTGCCGCGCTCGCGTCTCCAGCCGATCTCCGCCGGCGACGTGGGCAGGCGGCCGCAACGTCACTCCGGCGCGATCGGATGCGCTGGACGCTCGATCGATGACCTGAGGCTCTCGAGTTCAACGAAGGCATCGGCGTGTCTGCGAAGCTCATCGGCGATCATCGGAGGCTTCGTTCGGATGCTGGAAACGACGGTGACACGCACGCCCATCCGCCTGACGGCGTCGACAACGGCTCGCAGGTCACCATCGCCGGAGAACACGAACGCATGGTCGATGCGGTGCGCGATCTCCATTGCGTCGACCGCGAGGTCGATGCCGATGCTGCGCTTCATTCGTCGCCGTCCCTCGCCGTCGTCGTGCTGCTTGGCGGCCTTTCTCCTCACCGCATATCCGTTGTAATCGAGCCAGTCCACCAGCGGCCGAAGGCTGCTGAATTCGTCGTCGTCCCTCACGACCGTGTAGAAATAGGCACGGACGATTTGCCCATGCTTGCCGAACTCCGAGAGCAATCGCCGGAAGTCGACTTCAAAGCCGAGGTTCTTGACCGTCGTGTGCAAATTCGCACCATCGATGAAAAGTGCAATACGATCGGTCATCTGAAGCCCCATGACGCCGGATCAGTCGCCTTCTTGCTTTTCGTTCTAAGAATTTCTTGAGCGCATCGCGGCGCCACCTAATGTCTTCGCTTAAATCACTCATCCTAAGGCAAGGACTCGGTCGGGAAAAAGCACAAATTGAGCGGCGCGATCACCACGCTGATCGTGCGCTTATTGATAAAGGTGCCTAAGCCACGCCGAGTCCGAGTGCAGACGGACCAGTGCACGTTGAACGGTGATGCTGGCCGGCCCCCGACGTACACACACGTTCAGCTAACAAGAGAATTGCCCGCTATGGCGCTTTGATGGCATCGGTTGCAATGACCGGGTGTACTTATCTCCAATTCGGATGTCCGTCGGCCCTCGGAACAACAACCCTCGCTTCGTCGGCGAAAGCGTCCGTAGGCAACAATGCGGCGCAGCGGTCGTAACGGGTCGTCGCGCACAGGGTTACGTGACCAACGAAATTACATCGAAAATTCAATCCAGAGTACCGCCGCGTTTTGCTGCTGGCGCGATATTTCGAGATACTACTTTTTTGCAATGCGGGCTTTGTCGATACCTACTGGCCAGATGAAAGCGAATGAATTTGCTGCCCTTAACTGTGCATAGCTTGCTCGTACCAGCGAGCGCTCGCGGACCCTCTCCAGCGCTCGCCGATAGCGAGCGGGTCGTGGTCGACCAATCGCCCAATGTTGAGGATCAGTGGGATTTCTTGCTACCTGTGGATACGACGTCTTCGACGACGCTGATCTCTTATCAGCTGAGACCCTGGTTTGGTTAGGCGCTGTGACGCTGCCCCCGCAAAACGCCGATGATCGACTTTGACCGATCGCTCAGTTTGGCCACGCGGTGGGCGGAAGCCAGCGTTGACATCCCGACATTGGCGCCGGCCGGCAGCTCCACGGGCAGGGTGTTGGCCGGACTTTCGGGATGCTTGCTCGGCCGCCGGGTGGCGCGACTCGGTCGAAGCGAGCGCGATGCCTCGTCGTTCTCCCGCTCTGCTTCCTGCTGTTGCGGGGGTAGCCCGCCCGACCATCGACAAGGAGGCGCAGCCGAGCCCGGTCAACCTGGCGCCAGTTAGCCCGAACGGCGCGCTCGCGGATTGCCGCAGTGCCTTTCCGGATCAGATCGCACAGGCGTAGGCGAGGGCGTCCTGCGTGATCAAGGCGACGGAGCTCGTACGGCCGCAGTTGCCGTTTCCCGAATTGCTCGATCGGGAGAATGCCCTGCGCAAGGTACTGGCCGGGCAGGTCTAGGCCAGGACAATGTCCCCGCTCGAGCGAAACGTGCAGATCCAGAAGCTTCATTCGCAGCCCCTCGATGAAGAGCGCAGCAGGCAATCGGCAGCGCCGGCCGACGCGAGCAGGCCGTCGCTGGCGGTCGCGCAGTGGCGACAATCGAACCCGGAGAGTTGCGGGCGGCTCGGAGGGGATTCTGCGATCTGCTTTTGACACGGCGCGAAGTCCCGATGGCCCTCGCTTCGTAGACCGAGCGGTCGATCGCCATCAACATTGTGCGATTGAGGAGCGCCCCAAACGGCAGGGCTGGGCGTTCACATTCTTCGACCCTCAATCAGGTCAACCCAATCTTGTATCGAGAATTGCCAATCGAACTTTCTTGCGGCCTCTTGGATCGAGTGGCACTTCTCGACGTAGGCTGAGGGGTTCTCTTTGTAGAACTTCAAGGTCGCAGCGGTGAAAGACACAAACCTGTCGGCTTGAACGGGTGCAAGGATGCCCCCGCCCTGACAGGCTTTCTGCGGGAAATGACCGACTGGCGTTCCGATGACCAGGCGGCCTGCGGCTGCTCCCTCCATGACCGGTAACTGTGCAGCTTCGCTGATCGAGCTTGTTATAATGGCGCCGACAGACCGGTAGAACTCCGGCATGTCATGAAATGATGTTTGCTTCGCTGTCGAGCCGGCGACTTTGAACGGTAGCCCGGCGGCAGCCGCGGCCGATTGAGCGAGCGCTCCTCTCTTCCATTCGACACCGTAAGTCTTTGTCGCCATGGAAGATGCATAGCCGACCGCGTCCAAATGCTGAGCTATTGGGGAGTGGAATGTTTCGTAGTCGATGCCTAGAGAGGCCACCATGGGTGGCCTGGAAATGCCACTCATCATGGAAGCGCAATAGACATAGTCGCTGACAACGGCATAGTTGGAGAGTTTTTCAAAAGCCTCGATGCCCTTCCGTTCGATGAGCATGCGGATGTCGAATTCGTGGTGAGACACCGCAATGATCCGCTCGTACGGCACCTTGTACGTATCAACCAGGACACTGACCCCATCCAGGGCAGTAATGAAGCAGTCATAGTACGATTGAAGGGCGTCGAAATGTTGCGCGTGGTTCTGCTGCCAATTCAGGATGTCTACGATGTAGCCTTCCTTGTACAAATTCTTGCTCAGGTCGTAGTAGACCCGTCCATGTGACCAGGCCGGGTAGCCAAAGGCCAATAGCTTCGCCTTAGGTGGTTTCGCACCGGTTCGAGCCCGGATCGTGGGGTGAACGATGTATTCCTGAATATCTCTAACCGCGTAGCCTTCAGACCTGTAGTCCGTCTCGGGATATTTGTCGGGTGCGAGGTTTGAGGAGATAAGAAACAATTCCCAGGTGCTGCAGATCTCCGCCAAGCCGAAGCCGCCGTCGGGATAGGCAGAGAGAAAGGTGCTGCCCAGCTTCAGGCAGAATAGCCCGCGCTCCAGAGCGATCAGTTCCAGCGGCGCAGCTGTGCTGCTCTTGTCCAGGATCGGCTTGAGCCCGTCTCGACCAAACCCAAAGTCTTCCGCCTTCTCGGCGCCTGGCGTATAGCGCGCGCGACATTGATGGCTTGTCGACTGCTGGGGCACCAATAGGACCAGATTGTCAGGCACATGATCGATTGGACCGTGCCGAAGCGTTCTCGTCGCCGGGTCGAGATAGACGATTGTGCCAAACGACGTCAATAATCCGGCCTGCAAGCAATCGGGACTCACGATGGCGACCCCGCCATCATCTCGCTTCGTCTCTTTACAAAGAACTCCAGATTATTGATCAGCCGCTGATTGTGAGGGTCCAGTTCGAGGGCGGCACGTCCCCATGCGACGGCCTGGTCCATCGCGTTAAGATGCCAGGCGGCGATCGCGCCAAGATCGTGCAGTCGAAACCCCCAGCTATGCTCATCATCGAGATAGCTCCCGGTCCGGCTGGTCTTTCCGATGCCGTTTGCACAGGCCCAGAAGAGATTATACCAATCTGCCTGGCTATGAAGGTGTTCGGCCAAATCCAACCAGATCTCGCGCCGGTGTGGGGCTTCCAGTCGCGCTCTTTCGAGCCAGTTGATCTTTCTGGCCGGGTCAGTCCGTGCGAGGTAGCGCATCGCCTCCGCACGTTCCTCGCCCCACGTACTTGTTGGCAGCTCCAAATACCGTGAAAGCAGTGCAGTCGCCTCGTCGCTTCTGTTCGCCCACATATAGTCCCGGCCGAGCCAAAAGCAGATCTGCGAATCGTCGGGATCCTCTCGATGAGCGACTTCCATCAGCGGCAGATATTGCTGCCGGGTATCTTTCGAATGATCCTGCACCTCGCACATCACGATATCGAGGCACTCCGTGGTGACTTCTGCTCCGGAGTATGAGAGAGCTTCATGGACCGGACGCTTGAACCGATATCCCCAACGATGATGAAAATTCTTCGTCGGCCAGCCGCGCAAGATCGCTGGATCGCCAGGATGTGCCCGGTAGACCGTGCGGCAGAACAGGGCCGTCGTATCGGCTAACCACGCAGCCTCGAGCCTCTCCCGCCATCCCGGCTCGAGATAGCGATCCATATCCATGGAACAGCAGACATCGACATCGGATGGAATGAGCGCCATTGCAGCGTTCCGCGCGACATCAAAACGCCAGGGACGGACCGAAATCGTGTGAACGATGACGCCTGCACGCTGCAAACGCTCTACCGTGTCATCACTGCTACCCGTGTCCGCCACAATCCGATGGTCGGCATCCAAGGCAGAGTGCGCCCAGCGCTCGGCATGTGCGGCCTCGTTCAATGCAATCGTGTAGACTGCGACTTTCAATCGGGCTCCTCAGCGAACGCCAAAGTGAAGCGGGCTTTTCTGGTCGTCGGTTCAACGTGCACTTATCAAGCCGGATCCCCCCGCTTGCGGATGGCAACCAACCCTCCCATCAGCTTGGCCCTGGCCAACTCATAATGACTTTCGAAAAAGAGAATATCCGCGAACTGGTGAGCGATGCGGGCCACGCCGAAAGGATCCGGCGAGCGGGCTTCGTTGTGCTGCTTTATCTCGCGCAGCAGTGTCTTCGTGAGCGTAATCTTGGCCGGGTCCTCACCGGGCGGCTGCCAGTCCAGATCCTCGATGAAGTACCATCCACCATCGGCCAACAGGGGAAAGAGTTCGACCAACGTTTGCTGTTCGTCGAGCGAGGCATGGCTGCCGTCATCGATGATGACGTCAAACGAGCCTTGTTCGATCCGCGCAGCCAGATCACGCAGCTTCCCCCGGTCCGACTGATCGCAAACATGCGACGTGAACCTACTGTTGTTGAGTGCTGAGAAGTCGGTGAGATCGACGCCGGTAACATGGCAGAACGGAAAATAGCTTTGCCAAAGCGCGACCGACGGTACGTCGCTTTGATTTCCTTCCGCAAGCCCTCTGCAAAGGCCGATCTCCATGAGCCGTCGCAACGAAAATCGTCTGCTTGACAGCAAGCGCTGGTAGATCCGCGCATAGCTGTGCCGGTTGCCGGTGTGGCGGTTCTTGTCGGTATTGAACTGGTCTGCCAGATCCGCGAATGTGGGTGGGCCATCCTCGGATTTCGTGAGCATCGCGATCAGAGAGTTGGGATCCTCTGAGCGGGTCTGATTGCGGGCTGTCCAGAGATGCAGCCCGAACACACGGTTATCGTTGAGGTAGTTGGCGAGCTCGCTGGCCGGCCGCTGAAAGGCATTAACCTCGGTCCAATCGATCGAGTTGAAGAGGACTGGACTGAAGACGCTCGCACGCAATTCCTGGCCTTCGGGTGATGCGATATAGTCGGACAGCAGTTTGGGCCCGATGTCGCCAAACATGATCGGTTCTTTACTGTACAAGCAGTCGACCGAACGCTCGTACAGGGTACGCAAGTGGCGGCTGAATGGCTTGGCATAGATCACATTGCCGCAAACGAAGTGCCGGCGATGTCCGCCGCGCCATTGCAGGTTGAAGAAGTAGTCGCCGACGAACGGGAATGGCTTTAGCAGGATAACGTCGGAGTCCATCCAAAGACCGCCATGCTCGTAAAGCAGGGCGTACCGGAATATGTCGCTGAAGAATCGCACTTCCGACCGAGTGGCCGCTCGATCGAACAGCGCCTTGGGCACAACATCCGACGCGTTCCGAATGTCGATCCCTCGCGCCGCAAGGAACGCGAACTTATCAGGCGAATAAGTCCAGATGCGAACCGCATGCCCGGCGGCGCGCATTGACGATGTCGCGGCCATCAGCGTTCGGTGCTGATCCGACATTGGCTCGTAGAACAGATTGATTTGCGGCAACGGCCCAGATTCGTCTCCGAGCTGGGGTGCAATCCGGTCATCGAAGGCTTTAGTCGAGCTGAGACGTCCTTCGGTGGAATCAGCGAGGCGGAGGAATGGGGCGAGGCTCTCGAAGAAAGTTTCGGTTGATTGTGGCTCTGCGGCGTCATTCGTCGCGACCGGGAGCGGGGCAATCAGGTAATTCTGGATCCCGTCATAGCGTTGGTATTGTCCGACGGTATGGTATCCGTATTGAGCACACCAGTGTTCGAAGGCAGCGCCCGCGGAATCCCATATCTCGATGAAGATGGTCGGACGCCAACGTTTGATCGTTTCGCGCAGTCCATCGAGTATCTCGAACTCCATTCCCTCAGCGTCGAGCTTGATGAGTTCTATCGGTTCATCAAGCAGTACGGAGTCGCCGGGAATTGCATCGGCCTCGCCGAGCGGATCGGCGAAGAAGCGGGTGTGGCCGAGATTGTCAGGGTCGGGCGTTTCCTTGCGGAATCTGCCGCATCTCGCACCGAGCGCGGTGCCGAGATTGCTCATGTCTATGTTTCGGCAGCCATTCATGCTGCAGTTTGCCTTGAGGATCGATACGGCGACATCATTGGGCTCGAAGACGATGATCTTTGGAGCGTTCGTGAACTTCGACATGTATATCGCGTGATTGCCGACGTTTGCTCCAATGTCGACGAATGCCCCGGTTCCTCGGTAGTGACTCGCAATGAGTCCGAGCTCCTCGCTCTCGTAGAACTGTCCTTGCTGGTGAAACTTCATCACCGCGTCTGACGGGTTGGTCACGAAGAATCGGACCGGCTGCCCCTTTACAACGGACTCGACGACGGAGCCGAGCGGGAGGGATGGGCGGCGCCCGGTCCGGCCGTCCCAAATCTCGTTCGTGCGCTCCAGCATGCGACGGACGTCGTAAGCCTCGATCGTGGCGATCCACGATTCAGAGTCCGCAACGCTGTAGGATACCAGCAGCCGCTGCTGATCCGGATGCCAGGCTAGCCCGGCCGCAAATTCCACGCCCTTTCGATTGAAATAGAACGGGCGGCTGACTGCCACCATCCGGTTCGAATTGTTGAACCAGACGAACCGGTGGTAGTAGAAGCGTCTTCGTTCGGCCGGGCGCCACTGAACCTCGTGGATGACAGCAAGCCAACCGTCGTCGAACGGAACCAGTTGCGTGCCGCCGCGAAAGCGCGTCGCTGAAATGCGGGGAGGGTGCTCCTGAAGCGTTTTGCCTTCGGCGTTCACGACGCGGGTCGGGTCGCAAAGATACAGAAAGTTTAGGTCGCCATCCGCGACCTGAGGCATCCAGTTCTTTTCATCTCGTTTTGGGCCTTCGGGCTCAAGCTTTCGCCATTCAACCAGACGATAGTGCCTGCTCTCGTCCTGCTGCAGCCGTGCCAGCACCTGTTCGCACCAGCCCTCGGGCGTGAGCTCTCGCACGCAGGCGATGCTCCATAGGGCGTCGCGCCAGGCGAACAATCGCATGTCCTCGAAGCCTTGAACCCCCGGAAAGGCAGGTGGCGGCATGTCGCTGGGAGGCAGAACTTCGGTGCTGGAACGGACCGAGAGATCGTCGCCAAGATGAAGAAGGAAGTTGCGCGTCTTGATCGGTTCGCCATCGGAGGTCCGATACTCGAGCCCGTCTTCCGTCATGGCGTAATTGACCGCCCTCTGAGCGACAAGAATCTGGTCCCCCAATCGTGTCACCGACGGATTGAGCGGGACATAGCCGTCGGGCGCGGAAAAGTCGATCCGCTTCGGCGCGAACGAGGGCAGGACGACGTTCGCCGGCTGTACATAGAAATGCAGGTTTGACCACGCCAGTTCGCGCGGCCCGTCGGCAACGTCCCGGTTGAGCGCGAGATAGTTGCACGCTGCAAAGCCGCGGTTCCTGCGCTCCGTGTCGCCGGCGTAGTTCGCTGCGATCGAATACTCCTCAAGCAGTCCGGTTTTGTAGACATGGTCCTCCACAAACAGGATGTCCGACCTGGGATATCCGATTGTCAGCCCGAACTCCGCGAACAGCGCCGCCGTGTGGTTCTGCCCTCTTTCCCGGTGAAACCTCGAGAGGTCGTAAAGCGGCTCCGCTCGCTGTGACCGTTCGTTGAACGCCTGGAGAGCTTTGCTGACAAATCCGGCGTCGTCGCCCAAGCCACGCAGGCAGCGCGCCTGTTGCAGGCGCGCCATCCAGGCTTCTTCGTCCCAGCCGCCCATGCCGGCGCGCCTGGCATATGCATCGGCGGCCTCGGCGAGGCGGCCGGCGTCGCGAAGGGATTGCGCGAGGTAGAACCAGTAACGGGCGTTCTCCGGATCGCCTTCGAGCGCCGCTTTCAGGAGGCGGATGTCGCGCTCGAATTTGTCGACGCGATTGGATCCGCTGGCATGGTCGATATACGACACACCGATCAGCTCTTCCACGCCGCCCGGCACGTCGAGGTATTCGTGAGTGACACCGTGATAGCGTGCGCCGGCGTCTCGCCGAACCAGACGTGTGTTCGAATAGCTGAGGCCGCCCGATGTCATCTGCCGCAGGCGATAGCCGGCGCCGGTCAGCTTCCCGCGGAAATCCGCGTCCTCGACGACCAGCTCCATGTCTGCGTCGTCGAACAGGAGATAGTCGTAATCAAGCGGCGATGCGTAGGCATGATCGAGCGCCGCGTTGCGAGCCTGTTCGAAATTGTGAAACGGGAAACTGTGCAACTCGCCGGGAATCTTTCGTTCGGCGAAGAAGCGCTTGATGAAATCCTGCGTGCCGTCGGTCGAACCCGTATCCCCGATCACCCAGCAACTGATATGAGCCGCGACAGAACTAAGACAGCGCTCCAGATTTGCGGTCTCGTTCTTGACGATCATATTGAGGCAAAGGCGCTTGGCGTCTGACACTGCGCAAACTCTATGATTTGTGGCAATCCCGGCGTCAGACCGGAGAAATGTGCCGCTCCGATCGAGAGGGATCAGCGATCTTCATCCGCGTCCTCGATATTTTTACATTAATCCAAATTCGCTGAATAAGGAGAGCAAAGGTCCTTTACGGTGAATCGCGCCGGCCGGCGAGGCGGTCCCGTATTCTTGCGGAGTGCGATTGCGCACGCGTTAATTAAAAATCCCTTGCGGCCTCTGTTCTAATCAGCTTTAAAAGAGCGCTTTCTGGGAGGCTGCTCGCATTTCGGGGTAGTTTTCTTATTTCGATAGTTTTGAATTCTTATTTGAAATTGGGACCACCGCGGTTGCCGGTGCTTCTTGGACGCATGTGTTTTTCACACTGACGATTTCACTCCAGCACTTGGGGCTGGGGAGATCGCAGGCAGCGTATTGAGTATCGCATGTCGAATGATTGCGTACGTAAGCCGAAGGTCTCCCCGAAGCATGGGCCTGCGAGGCCGCCGATCACGGCGGCGGGCATCGAGACCTACGCCGGCGTCCTCGCCGCGATGGGGCTCCACGAGATTCTGGTGACCGGGAACTTGCCGCGCGGGCAGACCACCCAGAACGTCACGTATTTCATCGTCGACCGCAATACGAAGGCGATCGTATCGCAGCTCACGCTTCCCGATGCATCGAACCAATTTAACGGCGTCGAGATCCGTCTCAAGGTTGCGCGCCTGTCCAGCGCTTATGACATCGGCATTTTTCAATCCAACGGCGAATTCAAGCCGGCAGAATTTCTTACAGTTCGAAGTGATTTAGACACTCCACCGTCGAGTGGAGCAAGCGGACGCGCCGCCTGAGCTTTTTTGCCGGGCGGCTTTTTTTTGATTTTCGGGCCCAGCGCTCAAGCGCGCGGCCCAACATTTGTTTTTGGCGAAAGGACCTGGCCGATGCGCGGCAAGTCTGAATTTCTTTTTGTTGATTCATTTGTTCCGGATCTCGGCACGCTGCTGCAGAATCTGCGACCCGAAGTTCAGGCTTTCGTGCTTGATCATCGGCGGCCCGCGGCACAGCAGATGGCCGAAGCGCTCGAGGGGATCGAAGGCCTCGACGCGATTCACATCGTTGCGCATGGTGCGCCTGGGCGAATTTGCTTTAGCAGTGGTGAGTGGACGGTTGGAACTGCTGCGCGCGACGCACGCGAACTTGCATCGCTCGGTCGTGCGCTGTCCGCCGATGGCGATCTGAGGCTTTGGAGCTGCGAGACGGGGGCGGGACCTGTCGGCGCAGCATTCGTGCGCGCACTTTCGGACGCGAGCGATAGCCTTGTTTCGGCTGCGTCCGGGTTGGTGGGGGCCGCGGCTTTCGGTGGCCGATGGGACTTGGCTGTGTCAGCCCGCACGGAGAATGTGCCGCCGATGACCGACATCGGGCAGGCAAACTATGCCGGAGTGCTTAGCCTTGAAGTCACGCTTGTCGGCACTCTCGATCTCTCCAGCGGAGGTATCACCGAAACACCGGTGACGTACTACATCACTCAAGGAACGACTATTTTCGCTAGCTTTTCCTTGCCCGCAAAAGGGTTTGGTAGCTTCACATCAGCTTCGGTTGACATCAACCTACCCTCGACAGGTGCCTATTCGATAACTGCTTTCGTCCCAAACTCCGTCAGCCCCAACTCAGTGCCCACCTACACCCAAATTTCGGCTGGCTCTTTTACGGTCAATGCGAATGGTACGGTCACTATCAATACCGCGGATAATACAGCGAACGATGGCGTATTCCAGTTAACCAGCGGTTCGTCGACGAGCAACACGGGGCCGACCGGCGCAACAGGCTCAACCGGCGCCACAGGTGCGACCGGTGCCACCGGCACGACGGGCGCGACAGGACCAACAGGGGCCACAGGTGCAACCGGCGCCACCG